>JBDTRK010000096.1:0-13033 GCA_039931685.1 Betaproteobacteria bacterium
GGCTGCAGCTCGTATCGGCGGCGTTTTACAGCCTGGGCCACGGCGGCAACGACGCGCAGAAGACCATGGGCGTGATCTGGATGCTCCTGATTGCCGCGCGGGTCACGCAGGCCCGCGACCCGCTGCCACTATGGGTGCCGTTTGCCTGCTACAGTGCGATAGCGATGGGCACGCTGTTCGGTGGCTGGCGCATCGTCAAGACCATGGGCCAGAGAATTACCAAGCTCAAACCGGTCGGCGGCTTTTGCGCCGAGACCAGCGGGGCGATCACATTGTTCCTGGCGACAGCGCTGGGTGTGCCGGTTTCCACAACCCACACCATTACCGGCTCGATCGTAGGGGTCGGTTCGGCCCACAATGTTTCCGCGGTACGCTGGGGGGTGGCCGGACGTATCGTATGGGCCTGGATACTGACCATTCCGTGTTCCGCCTTCATCGCTGCCGTGTCCTGGTGGCTGGGTCAGATGCTGTTCTAGAAACCACGCGGCGCGAGCGCGCGGCGTTGTCTTACGCCCGTCACATTCCTCCCATAAGCTTGCAGGATGGCAATCGGACTGGGGGAACGATGAAAGTCCTGATGGTCTCGGACGTATATTTTCCGAGGGTCAATGGCGTGTCGACTTCGATTCGGACCTTTCGCCAGGAACTCGCTGCCCTGGGTCATGAGACAGACCTGATCGCGCCGGATTATCCGGCGCACCACGGCGATGAATCGCACACGTTCCGGGTGGCTTCGCGCTATGTCCCGCTTGACCCGGAGGACCGCATGATGAAGCCGCGTGCGGTGCGCGCGCTGCTGCCGCAGCTGCACGAGCGGCGCTACGATCTGGTCCACATCCAGACGCCATTCGTCGCACATTACCTGGGCATCGAAATCGCCGACGCCCTCGGCGTGCCGACCATGGAGACTTATCACACCTTCTTCGAGGAGTACCTGTATCACTATGTGCCGTTACTGCCCAGGAGTGTGTTGCGCGGGCTGTCACGCCGGTTCTCGCGCAGGCAGTGCAATCGCATGAACGCGCTCGTCGTGCCGTCTTCGGCGATGCGCGACAAGCTCGCCGAATACGGCGTCAGCGCACCGATGCATGTGATCCCGACGGGCATTCCAATGGCGGAATTCCCACCGGGCAGCGGCGACGCCTTTCGTGGGCAACACGGCATCGGCTCAAGGCGGCCGATGCTGCTCTATGTCGGCCGCGTGGCCTACGAGAAAAACATAGATTTCCTGCTGCGAGCGCTGGAGAAGGCGATCGCGCAGATTCCGGATCTGCTGCTGACGATTGCCGGCGAAGGCCCGGCACTGGCATCGCTCAAGGGGCTCGTCGCCAGACTTAACCTTCAGGAACACGTGCTGTTCGTCGGCTATCTCGACAGGCGCGGCGCCCTGCTTGACTGTTATCGCGCCGCCGATGCCTTCGTGTTCGCCTCGCGCACGGAAACCCAGGGCCTGGTCCTGCTCGAAGCCATGGCGCTGGGCATCCCGGTCATTTCCACCGCCGTCATGGGTACGCGCGACATCGTCGGAGCCGGGCGCGGTGCTCGGGTCCCGCAAGACAACGAAACGGATTTCGCCCGCGAAATCGTGAACCTTATGAATGATCCCGCGCTGCGCGCGCAACTGGGCGCCGCGGGCCGCGCCTACGCCGCGGAGTGGAACGCGGCGGCGCTCGCGGCGCGGCTCGCCGACGCATACCAGGAAGTCATTGGCAGCCGCCGCCCGCTGTCGTCCCCGGTTGAATCCCGCGCCGGCGCGGCGCTTCCCGCCAGGGCCACCCTTCCGTAAGTTCGCGCCGGTTGCCACGACTCATCGCGGTGCCGCTACACTGTGAGGCGGAGAATCGTGGGGGACGCAATGGGACAGGTTCAAGATCAATCCGGTATGGAAGTGGCCACCCTGGCCGGCGGCTGCTTCTGGTGCCTGGAGGCGGTGTACGACCGCCTCGAAGGCGTCAAGAGTGTCGAGTCGGGTTACATGGGCGGGCAGACGCCCAAGCCCACTTATCGCGATGTATGTGACGGCGACACCGGGCATGCCGAGGTCGTGCAGATCGCCTTCGATCCAAAGGTGGTGAGTTTTCGCGACTTGCTGGAGATTTTCTTCGTCATCCACGATGCCACCACGCTGAACCGCCAGGGCAACGACGTCGGCACGCAATACCGATCGTCCATTTTTTACCATTCGCCCGCGCAGAAGGCCGAAGCCGAAAAAATAGTCGGGGAACTCACGGCGGAAACGGCTTTTGCGGCACCGATCGTCACCGAGATTGTCCCGGTGGCGCAGTTTCACATGGCCGAGAAATATCACCAGGAGTATTTCGAGAACAACCCCAACCAACCGTACTGCCAGTTCGTCGTTGCACCCAAGGTGGCCAAGTTCAGGGCCAAGTTCGCGCAGAGAATGAAAAAGGCCTGAGCCCCCATGGCCGCAACCCTGTCGCCAGATAAATCTGCCTCCGCGCGCGGCGAGGTGGCGGCCGACCACGGACGAAGACTGCAAGAGCTCGAAGAGGCCAACAGGCTGCTGGAGCAGGAAGTCGAGCAGCACAGGATGATTGCCGAGCTCGCGCGCGGCCAGTCCGAAATGCTGATCCAGTCGCTGAATTTCCTGGCGGCGGAATCCAACCTCGATAAGTTCCTCGGGCACGTGCTCAAGGCTACGGTGCAGCAATTGCAGGGCGTTGGCGGAACGCTGTGGTTCCCCGATGCCAAATCCGGTTCGATCCGCCTGCACCTGGAGTACCTGGACTCGCGCATCATTCCCGCCGCGCAATCCCATCATCCGGCGGTCCTGCAACCGTTGCCTGCCGGCGGCAGGCCGCTGTCGACTTTTCCCATGTCGCGCGCGGAAACCTATGTCCTGTCCGACCAGGTCGGCGGCATGCCCGAAGAAAATCGCGCCTACATCAATTCCCTGGGGGTCCACACCCTGCTGACCGTGCCGATGATGCTCGGCAAGGAAGCCGTGGGCTGGATCTGCGTTCGCAGCAGCAAGAGCGAGTCGCGGGAACTGGAAAGCAAGCTCTACATCGCTGAGGCGCTCGCGGGACAGGCCACGCTTGCCGTACAGATGGCCCGACTCGGGGACCAGGCGCGTCAGGCCGCCGTCCTCGAAGAGCGCAACCGCATTGCCCGCGATATCCACGACACGCTGGCGCAGGGATTCACCGGAGTCCTGGTCAATCTGGAAGCCGCCACGCGCACGCTGAAGAAAGACAGCCTCGAGCCCGCCCTCGAGCACATCGAACACGCGCGCCAGGTGGCGCAGGCCGGCCTCGCTGAGGCGAGATTGTCGGTGCGCGCGCTGCGGCCTGAAGCATTGCAGCAGTCCGACCTGACCAATGCGCTCGGCACACTGCTGCGCAGGATAGAGGCGAGCGGCACGCTGCACACGCATTTTGCTACACACGGCGAGAAGGCGACGCTGTCCGGCGATGTCGAAGGCGAACTGCTGCGCATTGCCCAGGAAGGCATGACGAATATACTCAAGCACGCGAAAGCGCAGAATGTGGAGGTCGACCTGACCTTCGGCGCGGACGCCTTGACCCTGACCATCGCCGATGATGGCGTCGGTTTCGATCCGTCCGGCCACTACGACGGATTCGGACTGCTCGGCATGCGCGAGCGCGCGGAGGGCATCGGCGCCCGGCTCTGCGTGGGCAGTGGCGCGGCGCAGGGTACGCGCGTTGAAATCATCATCCCGCGCAGCGCTCGCGCACGAGCGGGATGATGCCGGCTGCCCGCGCGCAAGGCGCATCGCACGCCGGTCGCATCCGCGTGCTCATCGCAGAGGACCATGTGCTTGTACGTCGCGGGTTGGCGGCGATCATCAACATGGAAGAGGACGTGACGGTCGTCGGCGAGGCGGCTGATGGCGAAGAGGCGATTGAGCAATGGCGCCGCCTTCGGCCCGACGTCGTGTTGATGGATTTGCGCATGCCCCGGCTCGAAGGCGTCGGGGCGATCAAGCGCATCCGCGCGGAGGACCCCAGGGCCGCGATCATCGTGCTGACGACCTTCGACCACGATGAGGACATCTACGCCGGCCTGCGCGCTGGCGCAAAGGCTTATCTGCTCAAGGATGTCCAGCCCGAAGAGTTGTTCAGTTGCATACGCGCGGTGCACGCCGGCGAGGCCTATCTGCAGCCGAAAGTCGCGGCGAAACTGGTGCAGCGCGTGCAGGAGCACAAGCTGACCGAGCGCGAAGAGCAGATCCTGAAGCTGCTCGCGGAAGGCAAGAGCAATCGCGCAATCGGCCAGGCACTGCACATCACCGAAAGCACCGTGAAAAGCCACTTGAAGAGCCTGTTCGTCAAACTGGATGCGACCAGCCGCGCGGAAGCGATTGCGCTCGCGGCGCGCCGCGGGCTCGTCAAGTTCTGATCGCGCGGCTTCAAGCTGCCGTCTGACGCGACACGGGTGTCATCCGAAAGGGTGAGTTTCATCTCCCACCAAAGTGCATCTCCGCTTCCCCCGTCGGCCCGATATGTTCGCCCGGCGAACCTGTCCACAATCCGTAACACCGCAGATCTGTATGCGGATGATGCGCACGGCGGGCGTGCGCGGTCGTCGGTGCGGCACCAATGCGACGCGCGGTATGCGACGACGCAGCTCGCAGCGATACCGCTAGCGTGCTGTTTTGTCGTGGGAGTTGGCCACCCGACGCCGTGGTATGGAAGATGCTAACCAGTGTCTCGCGACTTTTTGCGCAACGCGCAGGGTGGGATCGATGAGTTTCGTGAACCGTGCTGGGCCGACATTCCTGTTGCGCGAAACCTCGCCGGTGACCTCATGACCACCGGGATGCGGCTTTCCGGCCTGGTCGACGCCTTGAACCGGCGCGCCTGCGCGCTGGCTGATCCTGGCAATGGTGATCATCTGCGTGCTGAATGCCGTCTCGCGCAAGCTGACCAACCTGAGCCCCAATACATTTCTGGAAATCCAGTGGTATCTGTTCGCGGACGGATATACGCTGTTCGGCAATGGGCATGTACGCGTCAATATCGTCAACACGAATTTGCACACGAGGGTACGTATCTGGACCGAGCTCGCAGGCACCGTGCTGATCCTGTTTCCGTTCTCGCTATGGGTAATGTGTTAAGCATGGCCTTACTTCGTCGTGTCGTTTGCCAGCGGATGGGTCGCGCTGAATCCGGGCGGCCTGATGGCAGGCCGGCGCCTGCCCCGCAAATAATTTCGATCGAGTGGATTCATGCCGTGGCGCGCATCGTTTGCGTCGCGGCGATGTGGCGGAGGGCAGGCGTGGTCGTGCTCCGCCCGCGGGTAAGCGTCAACGCTGCGACGTCGCGGCACGTCCGGGGAAAGCCCGGGGTCGCGCAGCGCCGGCGTTGCGCTCTGGATTGGCCTTCAGCATTCCGGAGGTCATTTTGTCATCGTCACTTGCAATGGAGGTCTCGCAGCCATGCCTAAGCTCAGCATCAACGGTCAAAGCTATTTCACCGATTCGCCGCCCGATACGCCACTCCTGTGGGTCATCCGCGAGGACCTGAGACTCACGGGCACGAAGTTCGGCTGCGGCGTGGGACTGTGCGGCTCCTGTACCGTGCATGTCGATGGACAGCCCGTGCGCTCGTGCCAGATCAAGGTCGGCGACGTCGAAAACGCGCTGGTTACCACCATCGAAGGACTGGACCCGGCGGACGCGCATCCGGTGCAGAAAGCCTGGATCGAGGCCCAGGTACCGCAATGCGGTTACTGCCAGTCCGGCCAGATCATGCAGGCGGCCGCCTTGCTCGCGGTCAACCCGAGCCCTACCAGCGAAGAGATCGTGAACCACATGAACGGCAACCTGTGCCGCTGTGCCACGTACTCGCGCATCGTCGGCGCAGTGCAGCGCGCCGCCGAGATGATGAAAGAGGGGGTCAATCATGCGTGAAAAAATCACCGCCCATGCGGCCCCGGCCGCCAACAAGACGCCCGCACTGACGCGACGCGAATTCCTGGTCCGCTCCACGGTGATCGCCGGCAGCGGCTTTTTCAGTGTCGGCCTGCCCGCACTGCTCACCGGCAAGAACGCCGAGGCGGCGATGGGCACCGCGGCCTTCACGCCCGCGATCTGGTTCACCATCACGCCCGACGGCATGACCACTATGCACATCGTCAAGGCGGAGATGGGCCAGCACATCGGCACCGGCCTCGCGCAGGTGATTGCCGAGGAACTGGAGGTCAACTGGGCGGATGTGCGCCTGGACGCGCCACTCGAAAGCGTGGAGAACTTCGCCGTCTACGGGCTGGCCTATACCGTCAACAGCGGTAGTGTGACCACCGAGTTCGACCGCATTGCACGCGCCGGCGCCGCCGGCCGCATAGCGTTGGTGGAAGCCGGAGCCGGCGTACTCAACGCCAACCTTACGGATTGCTTTGCGGAATCGGGCCGCGTGATCGACAAGGTGTCCGGCAGGTCGGTGGGTTACGGCGAGATCCTGCAGAAAGTGAAAATCGACCGCAAGTTCGCCTACCCGGACGACCTCAAGGGCATCACGCTGAAGAAGCCGGACCAGTACAAGATCATCGGCAAGTCGCATTCCGCCCTGGACATTCCGGCGAAGACCAACGGCAAGGCCAAATACGGCATCGATGTCTTCCTGCCGAACATGGCTTACGGCGCGCTGGTCATGCCGCGCAGCCGCTATGCGTCGAAAGTGCTGAGCATCGACGATTCGCAAGCGAAGAAGATTCCCGGCTTCATCAAGGCGGTCAGGATCGATAACGCCATGGGCAAATGCACCGGCTGGGTGGTGGCGGTCGCCGACAAGTTTCCGACCGCGATGAAGGCGGCAAAGGCGTTGAAGGTGAAATGGGACGCGGGCCCCTACGCGAATCTGAGCTCGGCGCAGATGCTCGAAGAATACAAGCAGCTTGCGACCGATGAAAAGCAGGGTGCCAACTGGGTGCTCGAAGGCGATGTCGATCAGGGCTTTGGCGCTGCCGAGAAGGTGCTGGAGATGGAATACACCACCGACATGGTCTGCCATGCCACCATGGAGCCGCTGAACGCCACGGTGCAGCACATCGATGGCGAGTGGCACGTACACGTCGGCACGCAGAGCACGTCGTTCGCGCGCATGACGCTGACGGGCTACCTATCCAATGTGTTGAAGAAAAAACCGGAAGACATCAAGGTATTCGTGCACCAGTATCTGGTGGGCGGCGGATTCGGCGGCAAGCAGGACTACGACGATATCCTGGCGGCGGCGTACTGCGTCAAGGAGACCGGCCGGCCGGTCAAGCTCATCCATACGCGCGAAACCAATTTCGCCACCAGCTTCGCGCGCACGCCGACGTATCACAAGCTCAAGGCCGGCATCAAGGGCGGCGAACTGGTGGCAATGAATCAGGACATCGTCTGTGGCTGGATGGGTGCGCGTTTCGGTGTCGGCAAGAAGGGCGGCACCGACTGGCTGCAACTCGATTCCTGGGATGCGAAAAAGCAGGACATCGACCAGTGGTCCATTGGCGGCAGCGATCACTGGTACTACGTCAAGAACCATCGCGTGCGCGCCTGGAACCACGAACCCACCACCTGGGCGGTGCAGGCCAGCGCGCTGCGCACGGTGTCCAATTCTTACAACATTTTCGTCGTCGAATCCTTCATGGACGAGGTGGCGCTGGCGGCCGGGCGCGATCCGCTCGAGTTCAGGCTGTCGATGCTGAACGGCAAGGGTGGCAATCGAGGTATTCCCAATACCGGCTACCCGGCCGGCACCGGTTCCGATTACTACATGGACCAGTTGTGGATCTCGCTGCCCTGGCCGAAGGAAGGATCCTGGCCGGTCTACGAATCGTCCACCGTCGGCGGTGCGCTGCGGCTCGCCAACTGCTTGAGGGTCGCAGCGGGCAAGGCGGGGTATGGCAGCAAGCAGCTGCCGCCGAATACGGGCATCGGGATCGCGGTCACCGCGGCCGAAGAGCGCCAGAGTCCAACCTGGGTGGCGGGCGTGGCCGAGGTCACCGTCGATCCGCAGACCGGCGGCTTCACCATCAACAAGATCACCATCGCCATGGATTGCGGTATTGCGGTGAACCCCAGGAACATCGAGGCGCAGATCCGCGGTTCAGCGCTGTGGGGGGCGAGCCAGATCCTGTCCGAGAAACTCACGCTGAAGAACGGCAGCTTCGAGCAGAGCAATTTCCACGAGTATCTGCCGATCCGTCTGGCGCAGGTTCCCGAGATCGACGTCACCATCATCGAGTCGAATCACCATCCGAGCGGGGTGGGCGAACCGGCCTCCACGGTCGTCGCGCCGGCGGTGGCCAATGCGATCGCCAATGCGGTCGGCGCGCGCGTTCGGCACATGCCGATTTCGCCCGAAGCGGTGTTGGCGGCGATGAAGAGCAAGGCCTGATGGGCTAATGTGGTGTCCGGGCTCCGCGGCGCCGTAGGCCGTGGAGCCCGTGATTTCTCCGGCCGCAAGCGGCCGCCGTGCGGCACAGCAGGAGCAGCAGTGAGATGTCCGACGAAATTCTTTCCCTGACCGCCGCCGAACTGACGGCGCACTACCGCAGCAAGAAACTCTCTCCCGTGGAAACGACGCGGGCGGCACTCGATCGCATTACCCGGCTCAATCCGGTCTACAACGCCTTCGTGATGATCGACGAGGCGCGCGCGATGCGGGATGCGCGCGCCGCAGAGGATCGCTGGCAGCGCGGCATGCCCGCCGGCGCCGTGGACGGCGTTCCCGCCACGGTGAAAGACCTGATCGTGACCGAAGGATGGCCGACATTGCGCGGTTCGCGCACCATCGATCCGCGGCAACCGTGGACCGAAGACGGACCGCCGGTAGCGCGCATGAAGGAGCAAGGCGCGGTGTTTTTGGGCAAGACCACCACGCCGGAATTCGGCTGGAAGGGCGTGACCGACAGCCCGCTTTCCGGCATTACCGTCAATCCGTGGAACCGAAATCTCACCCCCGGTGGCAGCAGCGGTGGGGCCGCCGTGGCGGCGGCATTTGGCATGGGCTGCCTGCACATTGCCACCGACGGCGGCGGCTCGATCCGTATTCCGGCTGGTTTTTGCGGACTGTTCGGATTCAAGCCGACCTTCGGCATCGTGCCGGTGCACCCGCATTCCCCCGCCGGCACACTCTGGCATCAGGGGCCGATTTCCCGCACCGTCGGGGACGCGGCGCTGATGCTCAATGTGATCGCGCAGCCGGATGCGCGCGACTGGTACCAGTCGCCGCCGCGCGATATCGACTACCGCGCGGGACTCGATGCCGGCGTAAGAGGCCTGCGCATCGCCTACAGCCGCACTTTGGGCTACGCCCGTGTCGATGCCGAAGTCGCAGAAAAAGTTGAGCAGGGCGCGCACCTGTTCGAGTCGCTCGGCGCCTGCGTCGAGGAGGTCGATCTTGCGCTCGACGACCCGATTGCGATCATGCAGCCGCTATGGGCCGTGGCGCTTGCACTGGCGATAGAACCGATGGATGCGGCAAAGCGCGCATTGCTCGACCCGCCGCTGCTGGCTTTGGCCGAGACCGGTTTCGGCATCGATGCGCTCGCGTATCGCAAGCTCGAGCGCGCGCGCGAGGCTTTCGCCAGGCGCATGTGCCTGCTGCACCAGAATTATGACCTGCTACTTACGCCGCAGCTCGCGGTGGCGGCCTTCGAGGCCGGCCATGAAGTCCCGCCCGGATCCGATCGCAGGCGCTGGTGGGAATGGTCGCCGTTCACCTATCCGTTCAATCTGTCGCAGCAACCGGCGGCGGCCGTGCCCTGCGGCTTTACGCGTGCGGGGCTGCCGGTCGCCCTGCAACTGGTGGGCAACAAGTTTGCGGACGCGCTGGTGTTGCGTGCCGCGCGAGCCTTCGAAGTCGCCCAGCCCTTCATATTGCCGCGGCCGGATGCAACCATCGCGTCGCGCCAGACGGCCGGCCAACCGATTGGAATCTAGCTGCGGGCCGCCGGCGCGGCCGTAGCAATAGCGGTATATTAGGCGGCACTATCCAAGGAGAGCCGTCATGACCGCCACCGCCATTCGTGCCGCAGTTGAGCAGGAACCCCCTTACGCCGGCCGCGCACGCTACCTGATCAACGAAAATGGCTTCGCTTTTTCCTGGCCTGCGGTGCCGATCCACCAGTTTCTGGCCGAGCGCGATCGCGCTTTCGACGCGGCAACACCGAGCGGATTGATCGCGCTCGACATTGGCGCGGCCCTTTCCACGTCCTATCCCGCCACCACACCGACGTTGTTGTGCCGTTACGTGAAGATCCGCGCCGGGGAACAAGTGCGCGCGGCCTTTGCGGCGTCGGGGGAAATCTACTACGTCATGTCGGGCAGCGGAACCAGCCGCAACGGCAATGACGTCATCGACTGGGCCTCCGGCGATGTCTTCTGTTTTCCGGGCGGCGGCGAATCCACGCATCGTGCCGCAAACATCGACAGCCTGCTGTTCTGTGTCACCAACGAGCCGCTGCTAGCGTTCGAGAGGCTGCGCGCGCCGCTGCCAGGGCATGCCGTGGTCGAGACCACATACTGGCCCGCCGCCGAGATCGAACGCCAGTTCCAGGCGGTCTGGAGTCGTCCGGTCAGCGCAAACACGACGGGCAACTCGGTGCAGTTTTCCACCACCGCGCTGGCGCCCAGTTCCAACACCATTCCCACCATCAATACCGCGATCAATACGCTCGAGCCGGGTTGCGACCAGCGCCCTCATCGACACAACGGCGCCGCTGTCACGTTGGCGATCCAGGGGGAGGGCATTCATTCGCTGATCGACGGCAAGCGCGTCGACTGGTCCACCGGCGCCGCGCAGATCACGCCGGCGACGATGTTGCACTCGCATCACAGCCGCGGCCCGCAGCGCATGCGCTCCTTCGTCATCCAGGACGAAGGGCTGCACCACTACACGCGCACGCCGGGGTTCAGTTTTGAATGAGGCCGTGACGACGTAACGCGCGGGCCCACCGGCATGGAATCGGGCGAATCCAAACCCGCTAACGCTGCTGGTCGGCACACGCATAGGCGCCTTCATTTACCGCGGCGGCGCGACGCCGCAGGCGTGGCAGCTCGATGGCCCGCATCTCCTCGGCAGCATCGTCAGTCATCTGGTGGCCGACCCGCGCGACGGGCGCACGCTGCTGATGGCCGCGAAGACCGGCCATCTCGGGCCGACCGTGTTCCGTTTGCACGCCGGCGGCCGCACTTGGGCGCAGGCGAAGCAGCCGCTCGTGTTCAAAGAGGCCGCGCCGGGTGAGGAGGGGCGCTCGGTCGAGGCCGTATTCTGGGTGACTGCCGCGCCGGATTCCGAACCCGGCGTCTGCTATGCGGGTACTTCGCCGCCGGGTCTGTTGCGTTCCCTCGACGACGGCAAAACCTGGAGTGAAGTGGCCGGGTTTAACGACATGCTGTATCCGTGCATCAGGTATGCAATCGTTCCCGGGCCCCACGGCGCCCAGGTGCATTCGATCTGTGTCGATCCGGCCGATTCGCGCCATCTGTATGTCGGCATTTCGATCGGGAACTGGCCGCCAGCGATGAAGTGATGATCGTCAGTGTTGGTCGCCGCGGCGCTGAGCCGCGGTTGAATGTTGTCGCTCACACACCGTCGTCGTCCGGCGGCGACACTTGGTGCTGCAAAATAAGTGTCGCGAAATCGTCTTGGAACTTAGCTAACGTTCATCCTGTCACAGTCGCAAATCGGAGGACAGCATGAACAAACAGGAACATCTGACCGACGCGATCCGGACGATCGCGCAACGCGCAGGAATCGAACAGCCCGTCTTCCACCTGACTTCGGTATCGCAGGATGCGGCTGGGCTGTTCATCATGCAGACAACGTCGCCCGACGGGAGCCTCATCTGTGAAAAGATAGCCACTGCCGTCGCCGGGTTTCCGAAGGATCCACACACCAGTTGCGTTGCGTTGCTGCCCGACCTGGTCGACACAATCATCCGGGTCGCACGCAAGGGTGGCGACGCGGCAGGCGAGGATACGGCAGCGCGGCTGGCCGGGCTTTGAATTCGGAACCGGCCCGGCGCCGCCGCTGCCGGCCCGCGGGCCGGCCGAGACTGTGGGCGAGCCGTCATACCGATACCGATCGCGGCTCGCGTTTTGTCCGTTCCGTTGCCGCGGCTGCGGATCGCGCAGTCTTGCGTGCGGTCCTGCATCGAGCGCAGCGGATCGTACTGCGGACGACGAAGGATCGCTGATCAGCGCTGTGCGTGCGCTTTTGCGCCGAGCAGGGCTTCGCGAAACCGGTTCTTCAGATGGCTGCCGTCGCGCGGCGGCAGGACCAGCGCCAGCTTGTCTGCTGCGATCTTGATCTGCGCGAACAGCGGCCCCTGCGCCTGGTGCAGGGCCGCGCGCAACGCCGCTACCTGATCCAGCGTCGTGACCAGCGATGCCGCAGTGAAACCGCAGGCCTTCGCGGTTGCGGCGAGGTCGACACCGAACGCAGTGTGGGAAGGCTGCATGCCGGTCTCGCCATAGTGTTCGTTGTCAAGCACGACGACCGCCAGATTGCGCGGGCGCTGCACCCCAACCATGGCCAGCGATCCCATTCCCATCAGCATTTCGCCGTCGCCCGTGAGCACCAGCACGCGCCGCTGCGGCTGCGCCAGCGCCAGGCCGAGCCCGATTGCCGTGGCGCCACCCATGCCGCCCCATAGCGGAAAGTTAAGTGCATGGTCACCCGCTTCGGTCGCGTCCCATGCCGGCGCACCCAGTCCGGCGACGACGAGCAGGTCGCCGCGATCGGCGAGCAGCGTCCTCACCACGGTTCGGCGATCCAGCTTTCCGGCTTGGGTTGATGATCCCGGCATATTCAGTTTTCGAAGGTTTTCGCACCCAGCAGGCGCTGGCCGATCAGCACCGCCGTCGGGCGCAATGTGTTGTAGGCGATGCGCAGCGCGCCCTCGGCGAGCGGCAGGATGTCTTCCTCGCGATCGGCACGATCGACCAGCACGCCCATTTGCTCCAGGACCGGCTGGCTGGCGCGTCCCATCGGTACCTGCCACGGATTGAATTCCGCCCAGTCCCCGCGCATGGTCACCAGCATGGTCAGCGGAATCT
>JBDTRK010000097.1:0-12595 GCA_039931685.1 Betaproteobacteria bacterium
AGCTCATATTTCGAAGTGAGCAAGTTTCCAATGCTGTGGAAGTGCCAACGATGGACCAGCGCGCTTCCTCCACACTCGTGTATCCAGCTTGCATTTCTTCGTATTTGTTTTTCCTTTGCGTCCTTCGCGTCCCTTGCGGTTAATTTCGGAAGTGGATCTAACCTCCAAGCGCGACGACAACGAGCGCAGCTGCGAGTAATGCAATGCCGATCAATTCGCGGCGTTCCAGGTGCTCGCGGAACACGCGCCGCGAAACAATATAACTGAACAGCAATTCGACCAGCCCAAGCGTTCGCACGTGCGCGACCGGTTCTATCGCCATGGCGGTGAACCAGCCAGCCGAAGCGGCCGCGCCCATGAAGCCGGCGAACAGCGATGCGCGCCAGGCACGCAGCACGCGTACGACGACATCGCGCTTGCGCAGCAACAGCCAGCCGCCGAGCAGCAGCGTCTGCATCAACTGAGCGACCACCAGCGTGCAGGCGGCCGCCATCAGGAAGGGCGTGTCGTGCAACGCCAGCGCCGCGCCGCGAAAACCGACCGCTGAGAGCGCGAAGCCGGTACCCGAGGCGATGCCGAGCAGGGCGAGACGCGATGTCCAGCCGGTCGCCAGCGCGCGCAGCGGGTGCTCGCGATCGGCGGGTGCGAGCATCAGCACGCCGGCGGTGCCCAGCCCAATGGCAAACGCGACTACGGCGCTGATCCGGTCGCCGAGGAAGACGAAGCCGAAAATGGCGACCTGGATGATCTCGCTTTTGGAGTAAGCCACGCCGAGCGTGAAGTTGCGTTCGGCCATGACCTGCAGCAGCAGCGCAGTGGCAGCGATCTGGCTTACCGCCCCGAGCAACACCCAGCCCAGAAACGACAGGTTGCCGACCGGAAAGTCGTATTGACCAATCGCATGAACGCCGAGTAGCCACAAGGCGGCAAAGGGCAGTCCGTATAGGAAACGGACTAGCGTTGCGCCGAGGGTGCCGAGTTCGCCAGTCAGCTGGCGCTGGGCGACATTGCGCAGGGTTTGCGCGAATGCCGCCCAGAGCGTGACCGGAATCCACAGCCAGACGGGATAGCCCAATCCGGTTGCGTCAGCCGCGGCCGACGAAAGGCATCTTGGTGGCCATGATCGTCATGAACTGGATGTTGACGTCGAGCGGTTGCTGCGCCATGTAGAGCACCGCTTCGCCGACCTTGTTCACGTCGATGGTCGGCTCGATCTTGATTTCGAGGTTCGCCTGCGGCACGCCCTTGGTCATTTTTGCCGCCATTTCCGTCAGCGCGTTGCCGATGTCCAACTGCGAGCAGGCGATGTCGTATTTGCGCCCGTCAAGCGAGGCCGACTTGGTCAGTCCGGTCACTGCATGCTTGGTGGACGTGTAAGGCGCAGAGTTCGGGCGCGGCGCGTGCGCCGAGATCGAGCCGTTGTTGATGATGCGTCCGCCGCGCGGATCCTGGTCCTTCATGACCCGGAACGCTTCCTGGAGGCACAGGAACATGCCGGTCAGATTGATGTCGACCACGTTCTTCCACTGTTCGAAGGTCAGCTCTTCGAGCGGGATGGCCGGCGCGTTGACGCCCGCGTTGTTGAACAGCACATCGACGCGGCCGAAGGTGGATTTCGTTTTGGCGAACAACGCCTTTACCGATTCGGGATTGCTAACGTCGGTCGGCACGGCCAGCGCGCGTGCGCCCGCACCGGAATCCTTCGCCACCTGTTCCAGCGCGTCCTTGCGGCGGCCCGCCAGCGCGACGCTGTATCCGGCCTTCAACAGGGCCAGGGTTGCGGCCTTGCCTACGCCGCTGCCTGCACCGGTGACGATTGCGACTTTGTTCTGTGTGGCCATTTCCCGCTCTCCTCGAATTATTCTGATGGACTTGCCGATGGACTGTCATGTGTCGACCGGAGATTTTGCATGATACCGCACCGGGCCCGCCGGGTTGGGCGCGCGGCGAACGCAAAAAAAGGCCGATCTTTCGATCGGCCTCCTGCTGAGCTTACGAAGATTGAATTGCGTTTACATGCCCGTGCCGGCGAGCCAGCCGCCGATTTTGCCTTCATAGCGCTCGCGCAACACGACCACCGGTCCGACGCAGCCGTTCGGCAAACTGACCTTGCCTTCGACCGTGGCGTCGCCGGTCTTGCTCAGCGGCACCGGGTCGAGTTGCGCGGCGACCATGGCGCCGGACGGGCCGTGACAAATGACTGCCGCAGCCACCGCATCCACACCATCAGGACTGCCGTTGTACTGGCCGACTGATGCATCGTTGAGCACCAGGCCCTTCACGTGCACCTTGAGCTTGCCGTCTGCGTGCAGTTCCGCCTTGCCAGACTTGAGTTTCCAGATCTTGCCGCAGGAACCAACACCGCCGATGGCGGTGCCGTTGGATAGACAAGCCGTCAGCGGCGATTCGAATTCTCCCGCGCCGGCGACTTGAACAAAACCGCAGACAGCCAGCGCGGCAACTGTTTTGCTGATTATTGCTTTTATTCGAGCCATGTGGGGACTACCTCCTGATGATTGGAATATTGAAGAGTTGGACGCCTCGTTCCCCCCTGGACTTTGAATACCTTCACGGACTCGCGCGCTGTCATGGTGATCCCGCAGCGCTGCTACCCGTATGGCATAGCCTATTCCCATCCCGATTACGAATCCATTACAGATGCGCCCATGCCGGACGGCCGCGAAGTCCAGGGTCGGCACAGATTTCGCAGTGCACCCATCCGTGTAGACTGCCGGTTTTCATTGCGGAGCAGCACCATGCCGGTCATGCCTTTCCATCTTGCCTTTCCCGTTACCAGCCTGGAAAAGGCGCGTGCCTTCTATGGCGGGCTACTGGGTTGCCCGGAAGGGCGCTCGTCCCCGGATTGGGTCGATTTCGACTTCCATGGACACCAGATCGTCGCGCACCTGTCGCCGGATGCCGGCCATCGCGATACCAACCTGGTCGATGGCGATAATGTGCCGGTGCGCCATTTCGGGCTGGTGCTGCCGATGGATGCGTGGCACAGGCTGGCGGACAGGCTCAAGGCGGCGGGCGTCAACTTCGTCATCGAGCCGCACGTGCGCTTCAAGGGCCAGGCGGGCGAGCAGGCGACAATGTTTTTCCTGGACCCCTGCGGCAACGCGATCGAGTTCAAAGCCTTCGAAAATCCTGCGATGTTATTTGCGAAATGAGATTCAGGAAGCCAGCAGCTTTTTGATTTCTGCGTCGACGAACTGCGCATCCGCGGCATTCAGGCCGTTGCCGGCCTGATGCCCCCACACCGACGGGATGGTCTGGTAGCGCGCGCCGGGAATCATCTGCGCTTCCGCTTCGATGTCTTCGGGCGGGAAATAAAGGTCGGTCTGCCCCGCCATCAGCAAGGCTTTTGCCCTGACCGAGCCCAGCGCCTTTTCCAGGCTGCCGCCGAATCCCGGCGTGGCGCCGACGTCGTTGAGTTGCCAGGTTCGAAGCATCGACAGCAGGTTGTTGGCATCGCGCCGCAGGAAGCGCTTTTCCCAGAAGCCCGTCAGGAATTCCTCCAGGGAGCTGAAACCCATTTGCCGGTAGAGTTCCTGCTTGTAAAACGGCTGCGAAAATCCCCAGCCCGCATAGACACGCGCGAATGCGCGGATGCCCGGAACCGGAGGATCGACGTAGTCGCCTTTCATCCAGGCTGGGTCAAGGGTCAGCGCGGCGCGAACGCCCTCCAGGAAGACCGCGTTGTGCGGCGTGGTCTTCGCCGTCCCGCAGAATGCCGCGACGCGTCGGACCTTGTCCGCATGACTCACCGCCCACTGCAAGGCTTGCTGCGCGCCCATCGACCAGCCCACCACCATGGCGATGGTGCGGACGCCGAATTTTTCGCTGACCAGGTGGTATTGCGCCGCTACGTTGTCCTGGTTGGTGACGGCCGGAAAGCGCGAGCGCTGCTGTGCTGCCGCCGTATTGCTGGGCGAGGACGACAGGCCATTGCCGAGCTGGTCGAGCACGATGATGAAATATTTTTCCGGGTCGAGCGCCTTGCCCGGTCCGATCAGCCATTCGATGTCGCCGTGCTGCGCGGAGTAGGGCGTGGGATAGAGGATGACGTTGTCCCCGTTGGCGCCCAGCCTGCCATGCGCTTTGTACGCGATCTTCGCGCCGCGCAGGGTTGCGCCGGATTGCAGGGCCAGGTCGCCCAGTTCGAATTCGCCTTCGCCCGCGGTTGATGTTTCAGCCATGTCGATGAGTTTTCCATTGCGATTGAGGTGGCCTGGCAACCATACACTGTCCGGCGCAATCGTTGAATGGGGCCGTGCGGTAATGCACCGTAGCCGTGCGCCGGCTCGATACGTTGTGCGCTGACGGTGCACGTCAACTGCCACGGGCCTCCGGTCGAATCCGGCACCCTCCCGCAAATCCGCTGCCGGTGCGGATCTCGCGGCAATCGCCAATATTGCGTAGCTGCTGCGTCACGCGCGCATGCTTTTTGCGGCAGACAATCCATTCGAGGAGAAAAAAATGAATGCCGGCGTCACGAAAATAGGGGCAGCACTCGCAGTCGCAGACGAACCGTCCGTACCGGCAAAGGAAACGTTGAAGCGGGAATTTCTCGACAGCCTGTTCTACATGCAGGGCAAATTCCCCGCACTCGCAACCCGGCGCGATTACTACATGGCGCTCGCCTACATGGTGCGCGACCAGATGCTGCACCGCTGGGTCAGCACTGCGGAGGCTTATACTCGGCAACAGTCGCGCACCGTGGCCTACTTGTCCGCGGAATTCCTGATGGGTCCGCACCTGGGCAACAACCTGGTCAACCTCGGCATTTATGGGCAGGTGGAGCAGGCGGTGGCCGAGCTCGGGCTGGATCTCGGCGAACTGCTGCTGCAGGAGGAAGAGCCTGGACTGGGCAACGGCGGCCTCGGCCGGCTGGCGGCCTGTTTCCTCGATTCGCTGGCCACGCTCGAAATCCCAGCCATGGGTTATGGCATCCGCTACGAGTTCGGCATTTTCGAGCAGGAAATCGTCGACGGCAGCCAGGTGGAAAAAACCGACAAATGGCTGCGCTTTGGCACGCCCTGGGACATTCCGCGTCCGGAGTGGGCGGTCGAAGTCCGGCTGGGTGGACGCACCGAATCCTATACCGACGAGCAGGGCCGCTTCCGTTCGCGCTGGCTGCCGGCGCAGACCGTGATCGGCATTCCTTACGACACGCCGATCCTGGGCTATCACACCAACACCGCCAACACGCTGCGGCTCTGGCGCGCCGAGGCGCCCGAGTCTTTCGATTTCGCGGTGTTCAACCGCGGCGACTATTACGGCGCGGTGGACCGCAAGATCGTTTCGGAAAACATCACCAAGGTGCTTTATCCGAACGACGAAGCGGTCAGGGGCAAGCAGTTGCGTCTGGAGCAGCAGTATTTCTTCGTCTCCTGCTCGCTGCAGGACATGTTGCGCATCATGCGCGGCCAGAAGATTGCGCTGGAGCGCTTCCACGAAAAATTCGCCGTGCAGTTGAACGACACCCATCCGGCGGTCGCCGTGGCCGAGCTCATGCGCTTGCTGGTGGACGAGCACGGCATGGAGTGGGACGAAGCCTGGATGGTGACGCGCAAGACTTTCTCCTATACCAACCACACGCTGCTGCCCGAAGCGCTGGAACGCTGGCCGCTCGGGCTGTTCGGCCGCCTGCTGCCGCGGCATCTGGAAATCATTTATGAAATCAACGCGCGCTTTCTCGACGAGGCGCGCGTGCGCTTCTTCGGCGATGATGCGCGCATCGCGCGCGTGTCCCTGATCGACGAGAGCGGCGAGCGCTACGTGCGCATGGCGCACCTGGCCTGCGTGGGCAGCCACGCGATCAACGGCGTGGCCGACCTGCACACCGAATTGCTCAAGCAGGACGTGCTGGCGGACTTCCACGCCTTGTGGCCGGAGAAATTCAGCAACAAGACCAACGGCGTGACACCGCGGCGCTGGATCGCGCTGTCCAATCCGAAACTCGCGCAACTCATCACCGATGCGATCGGCGAGAGCTGGGTCAAGGATCTAGGTGAACTGCGCATGCTCGAGCCGATGGCACAGGACAGCGGATTTCGCGACGCCTGGCGCGAAATCAAGCACGACAACAAGCGCCAGTTCGCGGCCTTGCTGCAAGGCAAGACCGGCGTCATCATTGATCCGGATTCGATGTTCGACGTGCAGGTCAAGCGCATTCATGAATACAAGCGCCAGCACTTGAACGTGCTCAACGTCATTGCGCACTATCTGCGCTTCAAAACCGGGCGCGCCGGCGCCGAGCCGCCGCGCACTTTCGTTTTCGGGGGCAAGGCCGCACCCGGTTACTTCATGGCCAAGCTGATCATCCGCCTGATCAATGCCGTGGGCGACGTGCTCAACCGCGACCCCGCGGTACGCGACGACATGCGCGTGGTGTTCCTGCCGAATTTCAATGTCAGCAGTGGCCAGCGCGTCTATCCGGCAGCAGACCTATCGGAGCAGATTTCAACGGCCGGCAAGGAGGCCTCCGGCACCGGCAACATGAAATTCCAGATGAATGGCGCACTGACCATCGGAACGCTCGACGGCGCCAACATCGAAATCCGCGAGGAAGTCGGCGCGGAAAACTTCTTTCTGTTCGGACTCACCGCGGCCGAGGTCGCACAAGTGTGGGCGCAAGGCTACCGCCCGTCGGATTGCTGCGAGGCGGATGCTGAACTGCGCGAGGTCATCGAGCTGATACGCAGCGGCTTCTTCTCGCGCGGCGACGTCGAATTGTTCCGGCCGCTGGTCGATAACCTGACGCTGCACGACCCGTATCTGGTACTCGCCGACTTCCGTGCCTACGTCGACTGCCAGTACCAGGCCGGGCTTGCCTACGCCGACCGCGAGCGCTGGTCGATGATGTCCATCCTGAACAGCGCGCGTTCGGGAAAATTCTCTTCCGACCGCACCATCCACGAATACTGCGATGAAATCTGGCGTGCAAAGCAGGTGCCGATCCGGTTGCTGTCGCGCGACGACGTCAAGGGGAAATTCCTCCAGTGATGTCTAAGGATTAGCTCTCACCGCAGAGGACGCAAAGGACGCGGAGGAAGAACAAGTACGAGGTGCAAAACGAATGCTTGGAAAGCTGAGGTCATTGTCGGCATTCAATCCACATCTACACGAAGCCACTACTAATCTTCACACTACAAAAAATTCACCTCCTGTTTTTCCTCCGCGTCCTAAAAGGGTACTCCGACGCGCCATGCGCGTAGGGTATCCGCGTCCTCCGCGGTGAGAGCTAAGCTTCATTGTTTTATCTGATCGGAAGCGGCGAAGGCTTCCTTCAGGGCAGAGATGCCGAAGCCGGGTTTCTTCGCCGCATCGAGAATGGCCTTCTCCTTGCGGGCCATGAGATCGATCGCCGCCGGCATTTTGTCCAGCACGTCGCGCGGAATGACGATCGCGCCATGGCGGTCCGCATGCACGATGTCGCCGTCGGCGACCGCCATGCCCAACACTTCCACCGGTATGCCGATGTCGACCACCTGCACCCAGGCATGGCTCGGCGACAGCGTTGCGGCGAAACACTGGAAGGCTGGCTGCATGGCGTCGAGGTCGCGCATCGATCCGTTCGTCAGCGTGCCCACGCATCCCAGGCCCCAATGCACGTGCGTGTTGACTTCGCCCCAGAACGCGCCGAGGCCGGGCTGGCTGTCGACATCCTGGATCACCGCGATCGTCGGCTGTTCGCCCTGGGCCACATGCTCGTAATAGGCGATCTGGTTTTTCCTGCGCACGGCGGGATCGTAAGGCGTCGAGCAGCGGATGGTCGCAGTCCGGGCGAAGCCGACGATGGCCGGCAGCTTGGGGAAGGCGGTGAGGTAGGTTTGCCGGGTAAAGCCGGTGATGGAGCGTTTGCCTTGAGCGATTTCCAGGGCGTTTGCAATGGTCGGGGTGTCGAATTGGCGCAGGTGCGCGAACATTGATGGCGTGTCCATTTGGTATAGGTCGTCGTTATCGGGGTGGCTGTCAGGCCGGCAAGTTTAGTACAAAAAAAGTCCGCCGCTCCGGCCTGGCCGGAGGGGCGGATATGTGGACCCGTTTTGCCTGGTCGGCTATCCGGACGCTAAATGGGCTTACGGCCGCTGATGACCCTGAGCAGGATGACCACGATGGCGATGACCAGAAGAATGTGGATGAAGCCTCCCATGGTCGTGGAGGTCACGAGCCCCAGCAGCCAGAGGACGATCAGGATGACGGCGATGGTATAGAGCATGGTGTGTTTATCCTTGTGATTCCGGATTTCGAGCGGGCCATTCGCGCGACCGGATGCGCGCGACAGTGCATTATCCCTGCCATTGCGGGGGCACTCCGTGCGTTTGCGCACATAGTGGAATGGCATCCCCTCTGACATGCCTTGCGGCGACGTGGGAAGGCGAGGGCGAAGAAAGTGCCCTCGTTTGCCTTATAGTGGTGCAAGCGGGCCGCCGCAGGCCCGGTCGAGAATCGACGACCATCCGCACCTAACAGCAGGAGGACTCCATGCCGTTTTACAACAATTACGTGATCGAAGAAATCCTGATTCCGGCCGTATTCCTGTTTTTCCTGGTATCGGGCATTTTCGGCATCGGCTTCGGCCTCGGGCTCGCCTTGTTCCAGTCGCGCCTGTTACGTCTGTTCAGTCCGATGAACCGCTGGATATCGGCGCGCCAGAGTTTTGCGGGGATGGACGCGCAGCGCAACATGGAGCCATTGTTCCACAGGCACCGGCGCGTACTCGCCGCCGTCTTCGTTCTCGGCGGGTTGTTTTCGATCGTCATGCTGGCGGTAGTCGTGGATGCTGACGACGTGGCGACGGCATTCGGTGTCAAGCAGATGTCCTTTGTCGGACTGTGGGCGATCCGCAGCGCCACCACTCTGCTGGTCATCGGCAGCCTGGTGGCGATGGTGGTCGGCCTCATCCTCGCATTTTTTCCGCGGCTGTTGGGCAGGCTGGAAGCGGGCAGCAATCGCTGGATATCATCGCGGCAGTTGATCAAGGGTGTCGACAAGATGCACCTGCCACTCGATCGCTGGTTCGCGGCGTCCCCGCGCGTCTTCGGCATCATCCTGGCGCTGGCGGCCCTGGTCCTGGCCGCCATTGCCGCGACTTTCCTGTTCGGGCACCGCTGAAGCGGGTTTGCCGAGTCAGTTCAATACGAGCGCGGCAGGCCGAGTACCTTCTCGGCGATGAAGCACAGGATGAGCTGCGGGCTCACCGGTGCGAGGCGGGGAATCATGGCTTCACGCAGGTAGCGCTCGATGTGGTATTCCTTGGCGTAGCCCATGCCACCGTGGGTGAGCATGGCTTGCTCGCAGGCCCTGAAGCAGGCCTCGGCCGACAGGTACTTCGCCGCATTCGACTCGGCACCGCAGGCTTCGCCCCGGTCATACAACGAGGCCGCCTTGAATACCATCAGGTTCGCCGCCTCCAGTTCCATCCAGCAGCGCGCCAGCGGATGCTGGATCGCCTGGTTCTGGCCGATCGGCCGGTCGAAGACCACGCGTTCCTTCGCATAGTCGACCGCGCGCCGCAGCGCGGCGCGGCCCAGGCCGATGGCCTCGGCGGCGATCAGGATGCGCTCCGGGTTCAGGCCGTGCAGGATGCAGTCGAATCCCTTGCCTTCGGCGCCAACCAGATGTTCCTCGGGCACCGGCAGGTCTTCAATGAACAATAGATTCGAATCCACCGCCTTGCGCCCCATCTTGTCGATCTCGCTCGCCTCGACGAAACGGCGGTCGAGGTTGGTGTAAAACAGCGACAGGCCATCGGTTGGTTTTGCGTC
Source organism: Betaproteobacteria bacterium (assembly GCA_039931685.1). Classification (GTDB taxonomy): domain Bacteria; phylum Pseudomonadota; class Gammaproteobacteria; order Burkholderiales; family JACQAP01; genus JACQAP01. The sequence goes on from JBDTRK010000097.1 coordinate 9,777, forward strand.
CGCCGCGGCGGTGCGGGCCAGCACCAGCATCTTGTCGGCAACCTGCGCCGTCGAGATCCAGATCTTTTGCCCGCGCAGGATGTAATTGCCGCCCTCGCGCCGGGCTGTGGTGGCGATTTTCGCGGTGTTGAGCCCGGCGTCGGGTTCGGTCACGGCGAAGCAGGCTTTCTGCTCACCGCGGATCAGCGGTGGCAGCCAGCGGCTTTTCTGATCTTCGCTGCCGAATACCACCACCGGGTTAAGCCCGAAGATATTCATGTGCACGGCCGAGGCGCCGGAAAAGCCCGCACCCGATTCACTGATCGCCTGCATCATCAGCGCGGCTTCTGTTATGCCCAGGCCGGCGCCACCATATTGGGCGGGAATCGCGATGCCCAGCCATCCGGCCTTGGCGACCGCCTGGTAAAAGTCCTCTGGGAATCCGCCGTCGCGATCGTGCTCCAGCCAGTATTTCGCGTCGAATTTAGCGCACAGCTTCGCGATCCCTTCGCGGATCGCGATCTGTTCGGCAGTGAAGGTGAAATCCATGAGGTTCCTTAAAACACGTGACGGGTGAGGCCGTGACGGATGAAGCCGTGACGCGTGATGAGTGAGACCGTATCGATCGTGACGACGTAACGGTCGTGACGGCGTAAAGTCAAAGGCTCCGTGGCAGGCACTTGCCTTTAACTCGTCACGGCTTCATCCGTCACGCGTCACGGCCTCACCCGTCACGGCCTCATCCGTCACGGCCTCATCCGTCACGGCACTTTCGTCACGCCCTTCTCGATCAGTTCCGCAATCTCGCCGTCACTGTAACCGACTTCGCGCAATACTTCCGCGGAGTGCTCGCCGAGCCGCGGCGCGGGCCGCGGCGTGCCGGGTTGCGATTGCGACCAGCTCGTGGGCGTGCGCATCGCGCGGATCGCGCCCTCGCTTGGATGTTCTTCGGTCGAAAAAAATCCGCTTTGCACCAGGTGCGGATCGTTGACGACGTCTGCCACGGAGTTCATGCGTGCGACCGGGATGTCTGCAGCTTCAAGCAGGCTCATCCATTGCGCGGTGGTGCGCGTCTTGAACAATTCGGTGAGGAAGGCATAGATGTCGTGGATATTTGCAGCGCGGCTCGCCTGCGTCGCGTAGCGCGGATCCTGCATCAGTTCGGGGCGGCCGATGGCGTCGAGGAAGCTCCGCCACTGTTTGTCGTTGTACACAAGCACGCACAGGTAGCCGTCGCTGGTCGGATAGGGCTTGCGCGCGAGCAGGCGCTGGTAGCCGCCGGGTCCGTCCGCCGGGTCCCAGGTGAAGCCGGCAATGTGATCGCCGAGCACGAAATGCGCGACGGATTCGAACATCGGCACTTCGATCGACTGGCCGCGGCCGCTGCGGCTGCGCTGGAACAATGCGGCCGTCACGGTGTACACCGCGTGCAGGCCGGTGAGCCGGTCGGCCAGATTCACCGGTGCGTAATTCGGGCTCGCGCCGGTCTGCGACACCAGCCATGGCACACCGGAGATGCCCTGGATCAGGTCGTCGTAAGCCGCCTTCGCCGCATACGGGCCTTTCTGCGCATAGCCGTAGGCGCCGACGTAGAGTATTTGCGGATTCAGCGCGCTCACTTCCTCGTAGGACAGGCCGAGCCTGGCCATTGCCTGTGGGCGCACGTTGTAGATCAGCACGTCGGCCTGCGCGATCAGGCGCCGCAGCGCTTCCAGGCCTTGCGGTTGCTTCAGATCGAGCACGATACCGCGCTTGCCGCGATTGAGTCCGAGGAACATGTAACCCATGCCCGGATTTTTCATCGGGCCGGGATGGCGCATGTTGTCGCCGTCGCTGGTTTCGATCTTGATGACGTCGGCGCCGAGTTCGGCGAGGATCTGGGTCGCGAACGGACCCATGACGACGGTAGTGAGGTCGAGAATCTTCACCCCTTGCAAAGGACCTGGCATGTGCGTGAACTTGTTTTGCGGATTGATCGGATTGGCGCAAGCGGCGAGTGTACCTTAGCCGCCGGGGCGCCTGGCCGCCGTGCCGGCGAATGTGGCCGGGGTCATGTCTCTTCCCAGCGCCGGCTGCGGCCGGAACGCAACAGCGCATCGATCACGCGCATGCCCTGCACCGCATCCGCGATCCCGTAGGGCAAACTGATCTCGCCACGCACCGCACGCGAAAACGCTTCGCCCTGCAACATGTACTGGTCGCACTCGGGCAGGATTTCGGTGCGCGTGCCCGCGCCCGCAGGCGACGAGCCGTCGTCGATGAGCAGGCGCGTCTGCGCCCCCGCCGGCGGATTCACCGGGATCTGGATTTCGATGCGACCCGAACTGCCACACAGGTGCAGGCGCTGATATGGCGCGCACTGCGTAGATACCGTGAAGTCGAGATGGCGCCCGCCGCCGAAATCCACCAGCGCGCTGGTCAGCCGATCCGTGTGGAACTGCGGGTCGCGATCGATCAGCGCGATGCCGCGTTGCGGCTCCGCTTCGAAGAAGAAGCGCCCGGCCGTGATCGCATAGCAGCCGATGTCATAAAGCGCGCCGCCGCCAATATCGGCCTGGTTGCGGATGTTCGCCGCATCGGTGTTCGAGTAACAGAACAGGAACTGGATCGCGCGCAGCGTGCCGATGGCGTCCGTGCGCACCAGTTCGCGCGCCCGCAGCCACTGCGGATGGAAGCGCACCATGAAGGCTTCCATGATCAGGACTTTTTCCGCGGCTGCCTGCAACTGGCGCGCCTCCTGCGCGCTCAGCGCGATCGGTTTTTCGCACAGGACATGTTTGCCTGCCGCCGCGGCCTGCAGCGTAAGCGGGACATGCAGGTGGTTCGGCAGTGGATTGTAA
>JBDTRK010000098.1:0-12387 GCA_039931685.1 Betaproteobacteria bacterium
TCATGATGCCACAAGGCTTTTCGTAGGGCCAGTAATCCCTTCGCGAAAGCATTGGGCGCGCGCCTGATTTCGCGCCATAAAATTCCGCGTGCCATTGCCACGCAGTCCTGACCCGGAGGCCGTTTGTTGACAATATTGGGTATACCGCTGTTCGCTGCCGTCTTCGGATTGTCCATTGCCGCCTGTTACCGTTTCTCGCAAATCCGACTGTCCCTTGTCACCGGGGTCCTGTGGATCATCTACGGCGTGTATGAGTATCTGATGCAGGCGCGCGTGTTGTGCAGCGGAGAATGCAACATCCGTGTCGACCTGCTGCTGATCTATCCCTTCCTGCTGGTGTATACGATTGCCACGGCGTTCCGGGTCGGAAAAGTCCTGTGGCGGCGCCGCAATCAGTGAAGGGGCTGGGTGGGAGATCGGGAGAACGCGATTGCCGCGGATCGCGGGCAGCGCTTCTAATGCAGGCGGATCACGCTCGCAGGGGGCGCCGCGATGACCGGCAAATTCAGCGCGAGCAACTGCCGGCCGATGACGGTGATCGACCCTTCGATGCGGTTGTTGCCGGTATCGCTGAACTCGAATCCGTAGGTGCGCTGCACGCCCCTGCGGCCTTCCTCATCTCGCCCGAGCCGGATCTTCTTTACGGCCACCGTCCAGTCGAGCAATTGCACGCCCTCAGCCTCACAGGCGCGGCGCGCGCCGTCGAGCGCAAAATCCCGTGCGTGCAAGCTGTCCAGCCAGAACCAGCCGGCAGCGAGAAAAACGAGCAGGACGGTGAGTTCGATCATTGAAAAGCCGTGACGACGTGACGATCGTGACGGTCGTGACGAGGTAAGGTCAAAGACGTAAAGGCATTGGTTTGAACTGGCATTTCCATCCCTGCAACGAGCACCCCGTTTGCGTTCCGCACAATTTACGTCGTCACGTTCGTCACGACCGTCACGATTCCTTGATTCCCACCTTGACCAGCTTCGGCCCCAGGCTCCGCACCACGTCATGCGGATCCATGCCGACCAGATAGCCGCGTTTGCCGCCGTTGATGTAGATCTTTGGTAACGCCAGGATGGTTTCTTCCATGTAGGCCGGCATCTTCTTGCGCGTGCCGAAGGGCGAAGTGCCGCCGACCATGTAACCGGAATGTCGGTTCGCTGTTTCCGGATTGCAAGGGGCAATGGTCTTGACGCCGACGATTCTGGCCAGTTCCCGGGTGGAAACCTTGAGGTCGCCGTGCATTAGCACGATGAGCGGGTTCCTGGCATCGTCCTCCATGACCAGCGTCTTTACCACGGCGTGCTCGGCCACGCCGAGTTCGCGGGCCGATACGGCGGTACCGCCCTTTTCCTCGTATTCGTACAGGTGGTCGGTGAACCCGATCCTGTGCGCCCGCAATTCGCGGACCGCGGCCGTCACCGGCGCCTTTTCCCTGCTCATCGCTGGGACTCCGCGGTCAGGATGCGGTAAAGACAGTGCAACATGCCGGCCGTCGCTCCCCAGATGTTGCGCCCGCCGTAGGGCATCGAGTAGTAATAACGCATCCGGCCGTCCTTCATGTCGCTGTGGCGTTGATGATTGGCCGGATCGAGAAAAAAGACGAGCGGCACTTCGAATACGTCGGCCACCTCGAAAGGATCGGGATTGAGTTCGAAGGGAGGCTCCACCCAGCCCACGACCGGCGTGACACGGAATCCGGTGGGGATATCGTAGTCCGGCAGCCGGCCGATGATTTCCACGCGGCCCGGACTCAGGCCGGTCTCTTCCTGGGTTTCCCGCAGTGCCGTGGCAATCCGATCGGCATCGCCGGCATCGACCCTGCCACCGGGAAAACTGATCTGCCCGGCGTGGTCGTGCAGATGCGCGGTGCGCTGGGTGAACATCAGCGTCGGCCCGCCGGACTGATTGACAATCGGCACCAGCACCGCTGCGGGAACCGGCTCACGCCCCGGCGGATGGGTGTAAGACGGGAAGTTCGCGTCTTCCGGAGTCAGGATGCGGCCGCGCAGGCGCTGCGCAAGCCAGTCCCGGCCGTATGGCAAATTGTTGACGCGGTCCGATGCAGGCACTTCAGGCGGAGTAGTATTCACGAAGCCAGTCATTTTACCCGGACGACGTGAACGATTTCTTGCCTGCTGCGGGCACCGGAGCGAATTTTCCGCGAACGCCCAACCTTCGGTTGCCGGGCCTGGCCCTGCTGGCCTCGTTGGTTCTGTCCGCTGGCGCGCGTGCCGACTGTGCGCAGCAATTGCAGCAGCTTTCCACCGATTTGCGCGGCCTGGAATTGACAGAAGTGCAAAAACAGGCGATCGGCGGCATGGTGTACGACGCCCGCCGTTTTTGCTGGGTGCACCGGGAAACGCCGGCCCTGGAACTGCTGGCCAAGGCGAGACGCACGGCCGGGATCAAGCCGATGACGGCCGAATTCGACTGGGAAACCGTGCCGCTGGAATCGTTGGAGAGGAAGAACTAGGACTGAGGCCTGAGGCCCTGCTAAAAGGGTCCCGCATGGGGTATACCGGGCTAACGCCCATAACTCCGACGTGCTGTGCACGTAGGGTATTCGCAGGATCCCCACAAGGGGATCACTCTTGGTGTACAGGCTTCGCCATAACGGCGTTGACCCTAACCGGGCTCTGCCCATAACTGAGGACTGACGTATTTAAAGATTATTTCGTCCGCGGGTTCCCATTCGTGGGTTATATCGGTTGTACAGAATTTCCGACATTGATCACACCGCCTTCGAGAATGCGCGCGGTGATGCCACCGTGCCCGCGCATGGCGTTATAGCCACCGATACCGAGCACTTCTTCCATGCGTGAACAGGGATCACAGGGGCCGCTGCCTTCGAGCAGCACGGCACCGATACGGAACTTGCGGTCGCGCAGCGCGTAGAGATTGATGCCCGACACCAGCAGGTTGCGGCGCACGTCGCCGGCGCGCGCGTCGTTCCTGCCGAGGAGCTTCGCGACAACATCCAGATGCTCGGCCTGGATCAGTGTGACCTGGCGCTTGCCGTTGCTTTTCGATGCGTAGTGATCGCCCGCCAGGCCGTAACCGGCAATGGCCTCAACCTGATCAAGCGCAGCCACCGGCGCGCGGCGCGTCGCGCGGATGCCAATCCATGCCAGGTTCCCCGCATGTGGAAACTGCGCCATCAGTTTTGCCAGTTCGCCGTCCATCTCACCCCCTGCCGTTTCCCCGTGGGGGAGAGGGTCGGGATGAGGGGGACTTCCCCACCATGTCCTCGGGCCGAACCCACTGATCGAACTGCTGTGCCGTAACGTATCCGAGCGCGACGGCCGCTTCCTTCAGGCTCGCGCCCTCCTTGTAGGCTTTCTTCGCGATCTCCGCAGCCTTGTCGTAACCGATATGCGGATTCAGCGCGGTGACGAGCATCAGCGATTGTTCCATCATCCGTGCGATGCGCTCGCGATTCGGCTCGATACCGGCCGCGCAGTTGTCGTTGAAGCTGCGCGCGCCGTCAGCGAGCAGGCGCACGCTCTGCAGGAAATTATGGATGATGAGCGGTTTGAAGACATTCAATTCGAAGTTGCCCATCGCCCCGCCGATGTTGATGGCAACGTCGTTGCCCATGACCTGGCAGCACAGCATGGTCAACGCCTCGGACTGCGTGGGGTTCACTTTTCCCGGCATGATGGAACTGCCCGGCTCGTTCTCGGGAATGTGCAGTTCGCCGATACCGCTGCGTGGGCCGGAAGCGAGCCAGCGAACGTCGTTGGCAATTTTCATCAGCGATGCCGCCACGGTCTTCAGCGCGCCGTGCGCGTGCACCAATGCGTCGTTGGCGGCGAGAGCTTCGAACTTGTTGTGGGCCGAAACGAAGCGAAGTCCCGTGGCTTTCGCCAGCTCTTGCGCCACCCTCGCGCCGAATTCCGGGTGGGCATTGAGCCCGGTGCCCACGGCCGTGCCGCCGAGCGCGAGTTCGCACAAATGCGCCAGCGATGCCCGCACATGCGTGATGCCGTGATCGAGCTGCGAGACATAGCCGGAAAACTCCTGGCCGAGCGTGAGCGGCGTCGCATCCTGCAGATGGGTGCGGCCGATCTTGACGATGTCGTCGAAGGCCTTCGACTTGGCGAGCAGCGTGTCGCGCAGCAGCTCGAGGGCCGGAACCAGCCTTTCATGCAGCGCGCCGACTGCCGCGACATGCATCGCCGTCGGAAAGACGTCGTTAGACGACTGGCCTTTGTTGACGTCGTCGTTGGGGTGCACCAGGCGTTTCTCGCCGCGCTCGCCGCCGAGCAGCTCCGATGCGCGATTCGCGAGCACCTCGTTGACGTTCATGTTGGTCTGGGTGCCGGAACCGGTCTGCCACACCACCAGCGGAAATTCCGTGTCGTGTCTTCCAGCGATGATTTCGTCCGCCGCCTCGGCAATGGCGCGTGCTTTCTTCGCGTCCAGAAGATCCAGTTCGGCATTGACCAATGCGCAGGCGCGCTTGACGCGCGCCAGCGCGTAAATCAGCGCGGTCGGCATGCGCTCGCCGGAGATGCGGAAATTCTGCAGGCTACGCTGGGTCTGCGCACCCCACAGTCGGTCCGCTGCAACCTCGATTTCGCCGAAACTATCCCGCTCTATCCTCATGGCAGCCATGTGTGCACCTCTTGCAAAAGGCCGGACCTCAACGTCGGCACTCGGCAGACGGGTCAGTCCAGATCGGACAGCGGATGCTCCTGCGCTTTCCAGGGGCTTGCGAAGTATCCGTCGACCCACTCCGGCGTGACCTGCGCGAGCGTTGCAGGCTGCCAGCGAGGCCGCTGGTCCTTGTCGATCAGCAGCGCGCGTATGCCTTCCGCAAAATCCGGCCGGCGCGCGCAATGCAATGCCGCCACGAATTCCATGCGAAACACGTCGGCGAGCGACATATGCTGCGCACGCCGCTGCAATTCGTAGCTCAATGCCGCGGTACTGGGAGAACCCGCGGCCAGCGTCGCTGCGGCTCGCACGAGCCAGGCATCGTCAGTTTTGAGCCCGGTGATCGCGGCAACGCTGTCTTTCAACTCGACGCCTGCGCACAACTCGTTGATCAGGTCGAAGTGCTGGCGCAGCGGCCCGTGCGGCAGATCTGTCTTGGTGAATGTGCGCAACACGGCACCAAGCAGGCGATGATTGTCGCCTGCGATGGAGGTCCACGGTTGCGCAACCAGCGCCTCGAATACGGCGGACTTGTTGGCGTGGCCGATGCAATAGTCCGCGAGCTTGACGAACAATGCGTCGGAGGCCTGCAATCTGGCGCCGGTGAGTGCCAGGAACAGCCCGGTCGCACCGGGCATGCGGCCAAGCAGCCAACTGCCTCCGACATCAGCATACAGCCCGATGGTGATCTCGGGCATCGCCACCCGCGACTCATGCGTCACCACGCGATGGCTGGCGCCGGACATTAGCCCCACGCCCCCACCCATCACGATGCCGTGCCCCCAACACAACAGCGGTTTCGGATAGGTGTGAATGGCGTAATCGAGGCGGTACTCCCGGCCGAAAAAAGCGGCGGCATAGGCATTGCCGCGAATGTCGTCGCGCTGCGCCGACGCGTGATGCGCCAGCATGGCTTCGTGGACCTTGTGCAGGTCCGCGCCCGCGGAAAAGGCCTTTTCACCAGCCCCTTCGAGTATGACGAGGGCAACGCCCGGGTCCACTGCCCATGCGGTAAACCGCCCGGCCAGCAAGTCGATCATTTCCAGCGAAAGCGCGTTCAGCGTCTTTTCTGCGTTGAGTCGCGCCACACCGATGCGGGCACCGTTTGCGGCAGTTTTTTCTTCGAACAGCACGGGCAAAGTCATGCAGGTCTCCAACGACGGTTTGCGCGGCGCCGTATGGTTCAACGAATGAAGGATGCGTCCACGGAAGCGAGCGCAGCCATGTTGACCAGTCTGCGCACAGTGGCGGTCGGCGTCAGGATATGCACCGGCTTGGCCGCGCCGAGCAGGATCGGCCCGACGGTGATGCCTTCACCGGAAATGGTCTTGATCAGGTTGAACGTAATGTTGGCTGCGTCGAGCGTCGGCATGATCAGCAGGTTGGCCTCGCCCTTCAGGCGCGAGTTCGGAAAAATCTTGCTGCGTATCGCCTCATCCAGCGCCGCGTCACCATGCATCTCGCCTTCGACTTCCAGATGCGGGGCGCGCTGCTCGAGAATTTCGCGCGCCTTGCCCATTTTTTGCGCCGATGCATTGCGCGAACTGCCGAAATTGGAATGCGACAGCAGCGCAATCTTCGGCGTGATGCCGAAGCGCAGGACTTCTTCGGCCGCCATCATCGTGATTTCCGCCACTTGCTCCGCGGTCGGATCGGCGTTCACGTAGGTGTCGCAGATGAACAGGGTACGGTTGGGCAGGATCAGCATGTTCATCGCCGCAAACTGGTTGGCGCCCTTGCGCAGGCCAATGATGGTATTGATGTATTCGACGTGCAGCGAAAATTGCGCGATCGTGCCGCACAGCATCGCATCGGCGTCGCCGCGGCGGACCATGAGCGCACCGATCAGCGTCGTGCGCCTGGTCACCTCGCGCTTGGCATACTCCACGGAGATGCCTCTGCGCTGCACCAGTGCGTAGTACTCCTGCCAGTAATCGTGAAAACGCGGGTCCGAATTCGGATTCACGATCTCGAAATCCTTGTCCGGACGAATGCGCAGGCCGAACTTCTCGATGCGCGGAATAAGCACTTCCGGCCGCGCGATCAGGATCGGCTTGGCCACGCCTTCGTCGACTACGATCTGCACCGCGCGCAGCACGCGCTCGTCCTCGCCTTCGCAGAACACCACGCGGGTCGGATTCTTCTTCGCCGCGCTGAACACCGGCCTCATGATCAGGCCCGAGTGATAGACGAATTGCGAGAGCTGCTCGCGATAGGCGACGAAATCGGCGATCGGGCGGGTCGCCACGCCGCTGTCCATGGCGGCCTTGGCAACGGCGGGCGCAATTTTTTCGATAAGCCGCGGGTCGAAGGGTTTCGGAATCAGGTATTCCGGACCGAAGGAAAGTTCCTGCTCGCCGTAGGCAATCGCAACGATATCCGATTGCTCCGCCTGCGCCAGTTCGGCGATCGCGTGCACCGCTGCAAGTTTCATCTCTTCGGTGATGGTGGTCGCACCGACATCCAACGCCCCGCGGAAAATGAACGGGAAGCACAAGACGTTATTGACCTGGTTCGGAAAATCGGAGCGCCCGGTGGCGATGATCGCGTCCGGGCGCACCGCCTTGGCCTCGTCCGGCAGGATCTCCGGTTGCGGATTGGCCAGCGCCAGGATCAGCGGCCTCGGTCCCATGCGCATGAGCATTTCCGGTTTGAGCACGCGCGCGGCGGACAGGCCAAGGAACACGTCCGCATCCGGCAGGATTTCTGCCAACGAGCGGGCTTTGGTGTCTTTCGCATAACGCAGTTTGTTGTCGTCCATCTCCTCCTTGCGCCCGCTGTACACCACCCCCTTGATGTCTGACACCCAGATGTTGTCCATCGACAGGCCAAGGCTCACCAGCAAGTCAAGGCAGGCAAGCGCCGCCGCGCCGGCACCCGAACACACCAGTTTCACTTTGCCGATGTCCTTGCCGACCACCTTGAGCCCGTTCAGCACCGCGGCGCCGACGATGATCGCCGTGCCATGCTGGTCGTCGTGGAATACCGGGATCTTCATGCGGCTGCGCAACTGCTTCTCGATGTAGAAGCATTCCGGCGCCTTGATGTCTTCGAGGTTGATGCCGCCGAACGTGGGTTCCAGGCTGGCGATGATGTCGACGAGCTTGTCCGGGTCGAGCTCGTTGATCTCGATATCGAACACGTCGATGCCGGCGAATTTCTTGAACAGCACGCCCTTGCCTTCCATCACCGGCTTGCTGGCGAGCGGACCGATCGGCCCGAGGCCGAGCACCGCGGTGCCGTTGGTGATCACGCCGATCAGATTGCCGCGCGCCGTATAGTTGCGCGCGGTGGTCGGGTCTCGCACGATCTCCTCGCATGCAGCGGCCACGCCCGGCGAATACGCCAATGCGAGGTCGCGCTGATTGATCAGGGCTTTGGTCGGGACGACCGAGATCTTTCCCGGGATGGGCAAGCGGTGATAATCGAGCGCACTCTTGCGCAACAACTCGTCCATTTTTTCTCCGTATTCAGGTTTGGCAGCGATTATACGGGAGCGTTGTCTCGAATCGCGCCTGCGGCGCAGCACGCGGGTTTGTGGCATGACGGAGTTTTTGCTATGGTTTGAGCCGCCCCCGCTCCGCGGCGGGCAACTTCCGACACCGCCGCCCCGGCGCTTTGACCATGGATTTCCTGACGCCACGCATTCGCACCGAGCTTTATCCGGAAATCGAACCTTCGCGCGGCGGCCTGCTTGGCCTGGATGGCCGTCACGAAATGTACTGGGAAGAGTGCGGCAACCCGCTCGGGTCTGCCGTCGTGTTCCTGCACGGCGGGCCGGGCGCGGGCGCCAGTGCAATGCATCGGCGTTTCTTCGATCCCCTGCATTACAGAATCATCATATTCGATCAGCGTGGCGCCGGACGCTCGCGGCCGCACGGCGACCTCACGGACAATACGACGCCTCACCTGGTCGCCGACATGGAGAAACTGCGTACGCATCTTGGCATCGAAAAATGGATTGTTTTCGGCGGTTCCTGGGGTAGCACGCTCGCGCTTGCCTATGCGCAGACGCACCCGCAGCGTTGCGCGGCCCTGGTTTTGCGCGGCATTTTCCTGTGCCGCAAGCTCGAAATAGACTGGTTCCTCTACGGCATGCGCTTTGTCCATCCGGAGGCCTGGCAGCGTTTTGCCGGCTATATACCGCAGCCGGAGCGGGCCGACCTGCTGGCGGCCTATTCCCTGCGCCTGAACGATCCCGATCCGCTGATCCACATGCCGGCGGCCCATCAATGGAGCGCTTACGAAGGCTCGTGCTCCACGCTGTTGCCAAACGCCTCCACGGCCGCGCATTTCTCCGAAGATATCGTGGCCCTCGGCCTGGCGCGGATCGAAGCCCATTACTTCGCCAACAACATCTTCCTGCCCGATAATTCGCTGCTCGATAACGCCTGGAAACTGCGATCGATTCCCGGGATCATCGTGCAAGGCCGCTACGACATGGTCTGCCCGATCATTTCCGCCGACGATCTGCACAGAATGTGGCCCGAAGCGCAGTACACCATCGTGCCCGACGCCGGCCATTCGGCCTGGGAGCCGGGCATCAGCGCACAGCTGGTAGCGGCGATGGAACGATTGAAGCACGGGTCCCGGAACTGAGGATTCGGATGCCTGTGGAAGGCGGGCGAAAGCGAATGACCGCATTGCGACCCGGTTTTGCGACGTACCGCGGCGCCTCGCGGTTACCTCACAAACCTGACCGGATTCACCATATTTGAGAGGGGAAGTGCTTGGACGCAAACATTGAATCAATCAATCATATCAAGACGACTGTCATCGATCTGGCGATAAGGTTCGGGCCGAAGGTTTTCGTCGCCATCATCATCATCGTGGCGGGCCTGTTCGTCGGCGGCTGGGTCGCCAAGGCGACGGCCCGCGGATTGAGGAAGTTCGACCTCGAACCGCCGGTGTGCGACCTGCTGGTACGCATCCTAAAGATGCTGATCCTAGGTCTGTTCGCCATCATGGCCTTGCAAAATCTCGGGGTCGAGCTGCTGCCGCTGATTGCAGGCATCGGCGTCGTAGGTGCGGGCATCGCGCTGGCAATGCAAGGCGTGCTGAGCAACGTGGTGGCCGGACTGACAATCATCTTTACGCGCCCGTTCCGGGTCGGGGAATACATTGCCATCAGCGGCGTCGAAGGCGCAGTTGATTCGATCGGCATGTTCAAGACCACACTGAATCACGCCGACCTGTCCAAGGTGGTGATCCCGAATCGCAAGATCGTCGGCGAAATCCTGCACAACTACGGCAGCGTCCGGCAACTCGACATAGCAGTCGGGGTCGCCTATGACACCGATTTGAACACGGCGCTCGCCATCATCAACGGCGTGTTGCGCGGCAATCCTCGCGTCCTGCAGGAACCGGCCGCGATAATCGGCGTCAGCGTGCTGGCCGATTCCTCGATTCAGGTGGCCGTCAAGCCGTGGACCCACGTGGCGGATTTTGGTCCGGCCGGCCGCGAGATCAAGAAGGCCATCGTGGAAGCGTTCCGCGGCGGCAATATCGTGATCCCTTTCCCGCAGCATGAGGTCAGGATGCTGGCATAGGAGGCGGCGGATTCGCCACGCCTTCACGCCCAGGGAATCTTGTAAACCTTTCCGGTCGATTGCAGCGCCTCGAGCGTCCACTCGCCGCCGACGCGCGGAATCAGCCATTCCAGGAAGCGCCAGATGTCTTCGTCGGCTGCTTCCGGATCGACAGCATCGAAACCCGGAATTAGCGCGCGAATCTCCAGGGCGGAAGGAAATCGCTGGCCCGAGCGGGACATGAACACCACTTCGTATTCGCGTCCCGACGGTGCGCGAAAGTATCCCGGCGGACCACCGTCCGAGTGCGTGGCCGTCAGACTGAATGCTTTGACCAGTGCCTCGCGAAAGCCGTCGTAGTGTCCGAGTCGTTCCTCGATCATTACGAAAACGCTCCGGTGGTTTTGTGTGCGCAGATCGGCGGCGCCGATGATTTCGATGCTCATGGTTGCCTCCCGTGGTCCACGGTATGCAGGAACTCGAGAATGTGGTCGCAGATTTCCTGCGGCGAGTCTTCCTGCAGAAAATGCGATCCGGTCACCCACAGCGGCCCTTTGGCGTGGGGCAGCAGCGTCTTGAAGCGCTGCGCGCACTCCGCGGGGAAAACGATTTCCTCCTTGCCCCACACGATCAGCGCCGGTGTCTTGCAGCCGCGCAGCGATTGTTCGAGCCAGCGCATGGTGGCGGCCGAGCGATCGTCGGGTCGCAGCGGAATCAGGCGCGGGAACACGCGCGTCAGCAGCCGGCTGTCGTAGTCCGGCATCACGAACCGATAAGCCGGCAAAGCCTCTTCGACGAATTGCGTCCGATTCACGACTGACAAATAAAGTCCGCGCTCGATCAGGATGTTGCGCCGTTGAAACAGATACGGCCCGACCACGGGCGCATGCATCATGCGCCAGGGAAAAACACTTCCGTGAAACGCGGTCGGCTGCGGCCACGCCCAGGTGTTCATCACCACGATCGCCTTGACCGCAGACGGCTCGAGGACCGCGCAGGCAAGGCCGGTCGGCCCGCCCCAGTCCTGGCAGACCACCGTCAGGCGTTCCAGTCCGAGCTTGCGAATGAATTGCGCAAGATTGGAAATGTGATTTTCGAGGCTGATATCGTGTTCACGCGGGAGCCGCTCGGACAGGCCGAAGCCTATGTGATCGGGCGCGATGACGCGATTGCCCGCAGCCACCAGGCGAGGAATGAACTTGCGATACAGGAACGACCAGGTCGGATTGCCATGCAACAACAGGATCGGATCGCCCTCGCCTTCGTCGACATAGTGCATGCGGTGACCGTTGATCTGCATGAAGCGACTGGTGAACGGGAAATGCTTGCGGATCTGCGGTGGCAGCGTGGATGCCGGCTGGATATCGGAATTCGAGCTCATGTGGCGGCGGACGATGGCCGGTCCGTGAAGATTTTCGGGTGTTCAATTCTGCCACGGAAGGACGGCGACTTTTCCGCACATTTCAGCAGCGCCACGCGGACGAAAAAAAGCCCGGCACAGCCGGGCTGTCCTGCGCGCGACGCAATGCTCAGCCGGTAATCTGGACCAGATGACGGGTACTCTCGACCGAGCGCCCGCCGTTGGCCCACTCGACGTAGGCTTCATCGCCAACGATTGCCTCGACCACCCCGTCAGTGCGCTCCAGCACCCCGAAGGTGCCGATCAGATTGACCTTGGCGCGCACCGCGATGCGCGGGCGGCGGGTGTCGAACAGACGGCGAAATGCGGAGATCATGGTCTCTCCTTAGAACAATGAGTGATTGGACTTCGAATCGAGCAGGCGCAGCCGGTACTCAAGTTCGCCCAAGTTCTGGGCCTTCGAGAGAAATGCCTCGACCTGCCGATTTTCCTGCTTGGCCAAGTAGTTATCGATGGAATCCAGGAATTTGCTGATGACGTTCATGTTGGGTCTCCTGTGAGTCATGCTCACCATTTATTGCACTGCGCCATTATCCCCCCTCATTGGCAAAAGATCTAATGGGTGGATTGCATTGCTGCTATGCAATAAAAGCATGTAATTCCAGGGAACTGGCCGGTGCATTTGAAGGTATTGCTTAACACGCGCGCGGCGCTAATGCGCTGCGCTGGGCACGCCGGAAATCCTGCCCGCGGGCGCGGGCACGGCTTTGAACGACTAATTACACGGGGGGAAGCAAGATGCCGGGACGATCGGCCGCGGCCGAAGAGTCAGCCCGAGGATTTGCCGGT
>JBDTRK010000099.1:0-12322 GCA_039931685.1 Betaproteobacteria bacterium
GGAACCCGGACGGAGTAAGCCAAATCGGGCCAGAAAAGGGGCCCGGACTCATTATCGAAGCGATCCTGGGTGTCGTTTCCAGAAAGGACGATGAGTTGCGGAGAACAACCATTTCCTGAGCGGCGCGAAAGCTCAAGCAGAAACGGAAATACAACCAGACACGATGGGAAATGATCGCGGCGGGGAAACGGTATCCCCGGTAGCTGGTGCCGTGGAGGTGTCCATCAGCGCAGTACATGACGGGGATGCTGAATTTGATACCGCTATGCGCCTAAGCCGAAGTGGAAATCGACTCTGATTCAATCAATTTGGCGTTTCAGAATTGTCTGCGGCGCAGCGAACGCGGCCGGCAGCAAGACGCATATTGCGTGAACGGACGCCGTTTTAGAACCTGTATTTCACTTCCAGCCCGAATTCCTGCGTTTCATTTTTCGGTTCGAATCCGCGAATACCGAAACCGATAGGCACGATATCCGAATCCTCGATTTTCCAGTAATGCATCCAAGGACCGAATGCCCATGAGCCTTTCTCTGCCATCACCGAAAAGCGATATCCGTAGCCTTTGGTTTGCGTATTGGTCGCATCGCTATACCCGACACCGATATCGGTGAATTGAGATACCTGTCTTCCTCTGATGAAGTAATCGTATTCAATGGTGGGGGCAATCACCCATTGACCGTTTAGATTGATGCGTGAGGTCAGCCCTAGAGGGACGTACCAATAATTGGAATAGCGCTGATAGCCAGCGGCGCCGGTGGAAGTCGTGCCTCTCAGATCATTGTAGAGATAGCGATAGCCGAACCCCGCAAAGGGCGAGAGGGAAACCCCGCTGCGCGGCAAATAATCTTTGCCGAGGACCGCTCGCGTTTCGAGGATCGAATCCGGAACCGAATCAATCGTGCCGGAGCCCTCGTATTTGAGCGATCCATACGAGTATCGCCCGTCAATCTTGAAGAACCATCGACGGGCGCTGGTAAAGGTATAGGCGCCGGTGACGCCCACTCTGCCTCCCGAGATCTTTAATCCTTGATTCGGCTCCTCATAGCGGTAGTCCGACAACTGCCCCCCGACTTCCCAGCCTTGGCGGGTGAGCAGGGGATCGGCCGCCACGCCTTTTTGTGCCGATGCGACAGGGGAAATGGCAACGAGCATAGCTGCAGCGACGAGGGCGTTCTTCATGTGGATTCCATTGACGAGGGCATAAGACCGATTTGACCCGGGCAAGGGCCGACTGATCCCCGTACCGATATCTCACCCGGAGATCATCCCACTGTTTGCGTCGCAGTTACGTGCGATACCGCACATAGCGAGACGAAAACCTCCACAACAGGATCCCTTTATCGACGACCTTGACTCCGTTCGATCTGCGCGCCGGATGTGAATCACGGTCGCCGGTGCGCTCGGTATGAGCGAGCCTGTCGGGCGAATAACAACAGACAGGCCTGGCGGGAGAATCAAAAAACGATTTCCCGGCAGGCCTTTGATGACGTCATGCGCCGGCATGAAGTGCGATTCAAATCAATGCGGCCTCAAGTTTTAAGGCCGGGCCCCGTCCGCCCGCACAACCGTCAGATGACAGTCAGGGTGGCGACGACCGGGTTGGCATTATTACCGTGGTCGGTCTGCAAGGCGCCGGCGGGCAGCGAATTGACGTAGCTGCCTGCGGCCGCCGCGGTCACGCTCGCCGTCACCGTGCAGGAGCCATTGGCCGGGATCAGGCCTTCCGCCGTCACGCCCACTTTTCCAGAGTCGACAACGAACCACCCCGCCAGGAACGGCGTCTCTATACAGGTGGTGCTGACGCTGCCGGGGACGACCACCAGGCCGCTGGGCAACGTGTCGATGAGCGGCCCGCTCAGGTTGGCGACCGTGTTGTTGTCGTTGGTCAAGGTAATGGTAAGGGTCGTAACCCCGCCCGCATTGATGGTACCCGGGCTGAAGGTCTTGGTGAGCGTGGGTGGGATGGAAGTTACCGGTATGTTGCATAGGGGAACCGTGACGGTGTTGGAATCCATCGTCACTGCGCCATTTCGCGCCAGAGTTCTGCCGGACACGCTTGCGCCGGTAGCGAGATCGATGCTGGTGAGCGCGAAAATATTGCCGACGAACAAAGTGGTTGTTCCGAGATTCGCGGAACTGCCGACCTTCCAAAAGACATTGCATGGATCGGCGCCATTGATCAGCACCACGGACGAGTTGCTCGCCGTCGTGAGGGTGCTTACTGTCTGGAACACCCAGACCGCATTGGAGAGGCCCCCGGCGTCGAGCGTGAGCGCACCCGTCAACTGAGCCGAAGACGAAAAACAATAGACGCCCGGCACGAGCGTCTTCCCGCCGAGATCCTGACCAGTCAAGTCGGAAGTGCACGTCTGGCCTGCAAGATTGTTGTACGTAGCAGTGGTGTCAGTCTGAGCCTGAAGCGCCACCGCATCGGCTGCATGTACCACGCCGGTCAGGATCCCGGGAGGAAAACCGGTGATCGCCGAGCCCGGGCTGACACCCAGGTTTCCAGTGATAACGCTGGAACCGGTATTAGTCACCGTCTGGCCGCCGAGTACTGCAAAGCTCTGCTCCGTTCCCAGTGGTGGGGCGGTCGCGGCCGCAGTCGCTGGCGAAGATGAGGTCGTGCTCGGACTCCCGCATCCGACGACAAAAGCAGTCAGCAGTATTACCGTAGTCCACATCAGTGGTTTGAAAGAGCGTCTGGTTGGGAACATGTGTTTCTCCTGATCATTGAGTGCCGAAACGCATCGGTGTTCGGCCGATTCATTGCGGCCGCGAATCCCTGCCTACGGCATTGAGGTCTTGACTGGGAACAACATGGCCCTCCGTCGCAAGACAGTCTGTGCGCTGTCGCACTTAGTCCGAAAAACGCACTGGCAGAAAGCCGCTTGCTTTACAACTGCGATGACGATGGAGCGCCAAGGGAAATGAAACGATGTGCCGTGGTGAAGCCTGTTTGGACGCGCGTCGCGAAGAATCGCCGGGTATGTGCGGGCATATGTTGGATACCGCACCGATAAATTCATGTGATGTTTTTATGATTGCAAGTTGCCGTGCGAATTCGTCACCGCGTTCCGAGCCGACCTGATCCATAGATTCAGGTCAGAAGTCATACAAAATGCCGCATCGGGCGCGCCCGCTTTACCACGCTCCAGGCGCGCCCGCTGGTTCCAGCCGCTTCGTCCCCAACTGCTTATCGATCTGGCGCGTCACCTCAATACCCGCACTCGCGCGCACCGCGCATGACCGCACACTTAAAGGTCTTGATTCCAGAAGACGCCAACGCGGACGCCGGTATACCTTCAACCGAGAGGCATCGAGGCTGCAAACGCAATATGAATCCGCGTCGACCACCAAAGCTGGTGGCGGCAGTCTTCATCATGCGATTGGTGGAGCGGGGGTACCTGGACCTGAATGACCGGCCGCAGGATTGGATTGCAACATGGCCGATCGCCAGCGAAGATGCGTTGTACCCGATCACCCTGGCGCAGCTCATGAGTTTCACCTCCGGCCTAACCGTAGAGCCGCCCTGTCGCACTGACGCAAATTCGGATCTGGGAACCTGTGTCATCAGTATCGCGAACAGCAATACCGGCAACGGCATCATCCCGGGCTCGCAGTTTTTTTAGGCCACCACTCACCAGGACGTGGCGGGCCTGATAGCGGTCAAGGCGCGCCGTGTCGCACGCCGGGAGGACATGTTCGTGGAGTTCAAGGCACAGACCGGGCTCTTCCCGACTTCGACCTATGACATCCGGTCGCTATCCAATCCGCTAATTGCCGGCGGCATGCATTTCACGGTTGTACGGCAGGGCGCCTTCGGCACACTAATCAAAGGCATTGGGATTGAACGGTCGGTTCAATCCACCGTTGAACAATGTGCGAGGTGCAGATAAATGTTCGAAATTTACTCGCGCAGGACTCCTGGGTCGTCGCAAAAATAAATTGCGTTCGCCACGCGTCTCCCCTGGCAGTCAACTCGTCAATCAGTATGGTATCCGCATATATCGGAGCTTTTTAGTCGTCCGAGTATACGAGACTGGTGCGGTATCATCTTTACACGGCATCTCGATTTAAAGTCGGTGCCATCGGCAATGGCGGGCAGTAAATCAGGAAGGTGAAGTGCTCGATATCCTGGTGCAAAGCAGACGTAACGCAAGAGCAGCCAAACGTTTCTTCAGGGAACTGCGCACGGGGCTGCGCTACAAACCTCGACGACTCGTTACCGATAAGCTGCCGAGCTGCACGAGTGCGCATCGTGAGACTATTCCTGAGACTGAACGCTGCCGCGGTGGGCGACTGAATAATCGCGCGGAGAATTTCCATCAACCGACCCGAGACCGGGAACGCCGAATGCGGAAATTCAAATCAATGAAGCAGGCGCAGCGGTTTCTGTCCACGAATGGGCAGGTGTTCAATCATTTCCGCTGTGGCAGGCATTTGATGCGGTCCTGCCATTATCGGAACAAGATGGTGAAGAAAATGCGAGACCTGGCGAGTGATCTGCGGAATTGATTACTGGCCAGAGAATATTCTGCGCTCAGGGCGCGGATAAGCGAATCGAAGCGATAGAACGCGTGCTTGCGACCAAAATGGAAAACTCTTTTTTCGAAACGGCAATTTGACAAAGCCATCAATAGGCCGCGAATCGAGTTTGGAGTACGATCAGCGCGTGTCCAAGTCCGATTCGCGGGTGCGGCGATTGCCAGAAATGGCGGGATTGGGCGCCATTACGATTTCAACTGGAGGAGAACAAAATGAAAATCCTGCTTGCAAATTATTTGCGGCTGGCTACGGGTATTCTGGCGGTAGCTTTTTTTTGGTCGGGCGCCGGATACGCCGACGAGACCTGCAACTCTCCCTATATGAGCCGTCTGATCAAGGGACAGGAGCACTATCTGCACGTGTGGACCCTCGGAGTCAAAGGCCTCGGCGATGGTTCTGACAAACTCGTCACCGTCGATGTGGAGCCCGGTTCGAAGACCTTTGGCAAGGTCATCCATACGCGATCGGTGGGCGGGCGGGGCGAAGCGCACCACATGGGCTTCACCGATGATCGCAAGTATTTGTGGGCGGGCCGGCTCGACGACAGCAAGATATTCGTCTTCGACGTCGGCACCAATCCAAGCAAACCGAAACTCGTCAGGACCATCACCAATTTTTCCGCCAAGACCGGCTACGTCGGCCCGCACACTTTTTACGCGCTGCCCGGCAGAATGCTGGTGCAGGGGCTTTCCAACAACAAGAACCACGGCGGCGTGACCGGCATCGCGCTCTACAATAATAAGGGCGACTACATCAGCCGCTACGCCATGCCGGTTGGCATGACGGCGATCGGCGGCGGGGACGGCTACGGTTACGACATTGGCGTCAATCCTGCCAGGAATGTCATGCTTACCTCGAGCTTCACCGGGTGGACGAACTACATGATGGACCTCGGCAAACTGATCAAGGATGGCGAAGCAATGAAGCGCTTTGGCAACACCATGGCCATCTGGGATCTGAAGGCCATGAAGCCGACCAAGGTGCTCGAAGTGCCGGGGGCGCCACTGGAAATCCGCTGGTCTCTCAAGGACGGCGACAACTGGGCAATCACCGCCTCTGCGCTGACGTCCAAGCTGTGGCTCGTGAAGCAGGACGCGAGCGGGCAATGGCAGGCGAAGGACGTTGCCACCATCGGCGATCCGTCGAAAATTCCGTTGCCGGTGGACATCAGCATCACGGCGGACGGCAAGGGTCTGTGGGTCAATACATTCATGGATGGCAAGACGCGCTACTTCGACCTCACCAACCCCGAGCAGCCGGTACAGACGTTCGAGAAGGTGACCGGCAAACAGGTGAACATGGTGTCGCAGAGCTGGGACGGCAAGCGCGTCTATATTACGTCCTCGCTGCTTGCCAACTGGGACAAGAAGGCGGCGGACGACGAACAATTCCTGCGCGCGTTCGACTGGGACGGCAAGGACTTGACGCTCAAATTTGAAGTGGACTTCTACAAGGCGAAACTCGGCCGCGCGCACCACATGAAGTTTACAGCCAAGCCTCAAGCCACGGCAGCAAACGAATCTTCGGGCCGATTGCTGGCTGCCATGGAGAAATGATCCGAGCAGGTATGCGTCGGGCAGCGCTCGCTCTTTTCGCGGGCGCTGCATTTGCCCTGGGCGCCGCCGGCGCTGATCTGCCCCGGCAGGACTACGTCGCCGACGCGCCCGGAACGTACGCGCTGCAACGCATCCAGCCGGCAGGCAACGGCTGGGTGCTTGCAGGCAACTATGTCCCGCGTCGTCTTTCCACCTACACGCACGGGGCGATTACGCTGCTGTCGTTCGTCTATACCTACTGCACGGATCCGGCCGGTTGCCCGCTTGCGTACAACACTTTCGTGCAGGTTAAAGAGCGGGTGAGCGAGGATCCGGCATTGCGCGGCAAGGTCAGGCTGGTTTCGCTCTCGTTCGATCCCACCAACGATACGCCCGAGGCCATGAAGCTCTACGGTGGCCAGCACGCGACCGACAAGACGGTACCGTGGCACTTTCTGACGACTTATTCACTGCGCTTCCTGCTGCCCATCCTCGAGGACTACGGACAGGAAGTGGAACTGGACCGCGATGCCGACGGCAAAGCGATGCGTACCATCACGCATATGCTGAAAGTGTTTCTCATCGATCCGGACGGAAACGTACGCGAAATCTACAGCGCGGCCTTCCTGAACCCCGAGGTTATCTACAACGACATCAAGACGCTGACGCTGGAGGCGTCGCCGGCCTCGGGGCCGGTTCGATGAAGTGGCGTGCCGTGGCGACCCGGCTCACCCTCAATTTGCCCGTGTTGATCGCCGCCGCGGGTTTCCTGGTCGGCGCTCAAGCGGGGCCTCCTGCCAAGGTACCGCTCGGGTTGCCGAGCTTGCCTGGCTCGGCCCGCACGTCACCTGCAGTCGCCGATCTCGGGCGCAAGCTTTTCTTCGATCGGCGGCTCTCGTTCAACGGCACGATGTCGTGCGCCATGTGCCACGTGCCCGAAGAAGGTTTCACCAGCAACGGCTCCCGCACCGCAGTGGGCATGCAAGGAAAAAGCCTGCGGCGCAATGCGCCCGCGCTCTACAACGTGGTCTGGCAGCCGAGGCTGTTCCACGACGGCCGCGAAGACTCGCTTGCCAACCAGGTGTGGCTGCCACTCATCCATGCGGATGAGATGGCAAACCCTTCGGTTAGCCATGTGCTTGCACGCATACGCGGCCTGCGCGATTACAACGGCGTGTTTGAGAAAGTGTTCTCCGGGCACGGCTCGTCGATGGGCACGGTCAGTGCGGCGATCGCCGCCTATGAGGCAACGCTGGTGTCGGGAAATTCGCGCTTCGATCGGCGCTGGTATGGCGGCGATGCGTCCGCGATGTCTGCGCACGAGCTGTCGGGTTTCAACCTGTTTCGGGGCAAGGCAGGGTGTGTCGCCTGTCACACGGTGGGAAAGCGCGACGCGCTCTTCAGCGACGGCCGGTTTCACGTTACCGGCGCAGGTTTCGCGGGTGGTGCAGAGCGCTTCACGGTGCCGCTCGCCGCTGGAATTTCCACCGAACTGAGCGATGCGGAGCTGGCCTCGTTTGCGGGGCACGACGAGCCCGACCTCGGCCGCTTTGAGATCACGCAAAAACCGGAGGACAGATATGCATTCAAGACGCCTTCGCTGCGTAACGTATCGCGCTCGGCGCCCTACATGCACGACGGATCGATAGCTACCCTGGAGGAGGTGATCGAGTTCTACAGCCGCGGGGGAGGCACCGTCATCGGCAAGAGCCCACTGCTCAAACCGCTCGCGCTGAGCGCGGACGAGAAGCGCGCGCTGGTCGCGTTTCTGAAGTCGCTGGATGGGGACAATATCGACGCGCTGGCCAAAGCGGCCCGGCGCAACCTGCCCGTCGAGCTGGGCGGCAATGCGCCGGGCTACTAACGTATCTCCAATTCATCCACGGGCGGCTGTTCCGTCTCAATGGCAGGGCGGCGAAAGTTTTGATTTTGTTACTGAGCTACTGGTTACCGATCAACGCTCACAGCGGTTCTGAATCCTGCGAATATGTCATTTCTATCCGGCGTGTAGAAATTACGCCAGCGGTTGTGCACGAGGCGCGAACGCGTGACGAAGCATCCACCGCGCAGCACCCAATGATCGTTGAACCAGGGCTGGGAGTATTCCTGGTACGGATCAGGCGAAAAGTCAGGGTACGGTGCGAACGGCGTGGAAGTCCATTCCCATACGTTGCCGATCATCTGCCGTAGCCCGGCGCGAGTGTCGGCAGATGCAAGTGCGGCTGCAGAAACTGGTCCGCCATACTCGCCGTCGAGATTGACCTCGCCCGGCGCGGCGGCATCCTCGCCCCATGGAAGCCGGTCCGTTCCCGGCGCGAGTCCGGCGCGGGCGGCAAATTCCCACTCCGCTTCCGAGGGCAGGCGCCGACCGATGGATCGGCAGTAGGCCTGCGCCTCGTGCGCGTTCACATGCATCATCGGATGGTCGTGTTCAAGTGGCCGCCAGTCGTCAAAGCGCCGAGCCATCCATTGCCCGCTGTCGTTGTTCCAGTATCGTGGCGCAATTGCACCGGCCTGCGTTTTCCACGCCCAGCCTTTTTCCGTCCACCATTCGCGGCGCGCATAGCCGCCGGCCTCGACAAAGGCGAGGAACTCGCCGACCGTTACGGTCAGCGTGGAAATCGCGAACGGCGCCACTTCAACCCGGTGCGCCCATTTCTCGTTGTCGAATACAAAGTCCGCACCCGGCCGCGATCCCATGGCGAATTCGCCGCCTTCGAATCGCACTTGCGGCGAAGCGACTGCAGGGGCCGGGTGCCTGCGAGTCGGGCGCTGTTGCCCTGGCGCCGGATATCCCAGCGTCTGCAGCGTCATCAGCATAGCCTCCGCGTGCATATCTTCGTGATAGAGAGCGAGCGTGAAGAAGTAATGGCGGTTTTCGTCGCTGTGTTCCAGTGCTTCCAACGTGTCATCGAACCCGCGTCGCAGAAATGCACGCACCGTCCCGGGTGTGAGCTGTGGCAAATTCCAGCGCTCGGCGTGCGGGATGATCGCCGAATTGAGGATCGGGTCGCAATTGGCAAGGCGCGAGGGCAACGCTTCCTCGCCCCGTCGATAACGCAGGCACCAGAACTCCTGGAACCAGCCAACGTGCGCCATTTCCCACAGCGGCGGATTGACACCGCGCCTATACGGCAAGCGCATTTGTTCCGGGGTCAGGTGGGCGTATAGGGCGAGCGTATAATCCCGCGCATCCCGCAACGCTGCGCCCAGCGCATGAATATCGTTCAGTTTCCGCAATCCCGTGCTCTTTCCCATAATTGAAATCGTTACGCCGTATGCCGCCGATGCCAACAACGGCAACTGGCGAACCGCGGCGCGCTGGATGCGGCTGCTGCGCGGTCGTTGCAAGGTCATTCTACAGTCCGAATGGCGGCCGGGTCGCCACGATACCGGCGCGGACTGCCTGATCGCGCTGCACGCACGTCGCAGTCACGCGGCGATCCGGGAATGGCGCGAGCGTTTTCCCCGCCGGCCGCTGATCGTGGTGCTGACCGGAACCGATCTGTATCGCGATCTGCCGGACAACGAGGAGGCGCGCGAGTCAGTGCAGCACGCCGACCGCCTGATCGTACTCCAGGAAGATGCGTTGCGTTTCATCGAGGAAGCGCAGCGTGCCAAGGCTCGGGTGGTTTACCAGTCGGCACAGACTCTCGTGCCGGCAGTCAAAGCGCGTAGCCGCCTCAACTGCATCCTCGTCGGCCACCTGCGCCCGGAGAAAGATCCGCGGACTGCAATCGAAGCGTGGAGCCGATTGCCGGCCGACGAGCCGGTTTCTCTCCTTCATGTTGGCGCCGCGCTCGCTCGCGAGCTTGGCAAGTTTGCGCGAGCGTTTGCGCGTCAGGAACCGCGCTATCACTGGGTTGGTGCCATGCCGCATGCGTGGACGCGGCAAGCGATCAAGCGGGCGCACCTGCTTATCCTGCCTTCGACGATGGAGGGCGGCGCCAATGTGGTTGTCGAAGCCATTTCCGCCGGCACGCCGGTGCTCGGAAGCCATATGTCGGGCAATATCGGCATGCTTGGCGTCGACTACCCCGGATACTTCCCGGTGGGCGATGTCGCGGCACTCGCTACCTTATTGCTCCAATGCAGAAACGATCCTTCGTTCTATAATCGGCTGGCCAGCCAATGTCAGATCCGAAGCTCGCTGTTCCGCCCGGAGCGCGAACGCTCGGCGCTGCTCGCGGTGATCCGCGAACTGGCGTGAGGGCGGCATAGTATTCCTGGGAGATTCGAATGAACGCACCCGATGCCAACAATATTCGCCTGACCGATCTCGCCCACGGCGGCGGTTGTGGCTGCAAGCTTGCGCCTGCGGTGCTGGAAAGCATCATCGGCAAGTCGGCCGCCGGGCTGCTGCCGAAGGAGCTTCTGGTCGGCATCGAGACCAGCGACGATGCGGCCGTGTTCCAGATCAACGAATCGCAGGCGATCGTGGCGACCACCGATTTTTTCATGCCGGTGGTGGATGACCCGTTCGATTTCGGCGCCATTGCCGCGACCAATGCCATTTCAGACGTCTATGCCATGGGCGGCACGCCGCTGTTTGCGCTGGCACTGGTCGGGATGCCAATCAATCAGTTACCGCTTGAAACGATCCGCAAGATTCTGGCGGGAGGCGAGTCGGTGTGCGCAAAGGCCGGCATCCCGATTGCCGGTGGCCACAGCATTGATTCGGTGGAGCCGATCTACGGCCTGGTTGCTATCGGCCTGGTGGACCCGCGCAAGCTGAAGCGCAATTCCAGCGCGAAGGCGGGTGACAAAATAATTCTAGGTAAAGCGCTGGGGGTTGGCATCTACAGCGCCGCAATCAAGAAAGAGAAACTCGATGCGGCCGGATACGCAGCGATGATCGCCAGCACAACGAAGCTCAATACGCCTGGCCTCAGGCTTGCAGAACTTGAAGGCGTGCATGCACTCACCGACGTCACCGGTTTTGGCCTGGCCGGCCATCTGCTGGAAGTGTGCAAAGGCTCGAAATCGGCGGCGACGATTGAGTGGAACAAGGTGCCGCTGCTGCCCGGCGTGATCGATCTGGCCAAGTCCGGCTTCAAGACCGGGGCCTCCACTCGTAACTGGGCCGGCTACGGCGCGTTGGTTGACATCCGCAACGGCGGCGATCTGGAGAAGACGCTGCTCACCGACCCGCAGACCAGCGGCGGCCTGCTGGTGACGTGCACGGCGGACACTGTCAAGGAAGTGCTCGAAATTTTTCGGGAGGAGGGGTTCGATCGCGCCGCGGTGATTGGCGAAATCGGCGCCGGCGCGCCCTTTTTGGAAGTCCTTTAGCACACGAACTGCCTATGGGTGGCGAATGGTACTGTCGCAAAGTTTTCGCGTGAGCAGGCCGGAGCGATTTTCCGCCCTCTGGTTTAGTCAGCCAACGAGTAGAACCGCTGTGCAGGCGTGAGTCTGACTTTGCACATCAGTTGACCCTCGTGAATCCTGTGCATGATCTCGATCCCAGCAAACGTGATAGCACCCGACCAATACGATTGGAACCCTGGCATCGGCCGCGTAATTCGTTTGATCGCACGGTGGTCCTGCGCGACGATGTTGTTGAGGTACTTTGTCTGTCGCAGTCCGATGCTGGTTTGCATGTCGCCGTGGTAGTCATCGATCGCAGAGCCGTTGGCTCTGCTTTTGTCGATGGTGATGTTCTGCGGCCTTGCGCACGGGTCGATGGTAGGTATCGCAAGAATAATTGGCCTATTTTTTATGTTTCAAATTATTCCGCGACGGGAAGCGGCGTGAGGATATCGATCACATTGCGCAGTACTCGAAGGCGGATATCGCGCCACGATATCTGCGTCCCAAGTGTCGCAACCCGTATAGGAAGCAGCGTGGCATCACACTTGCGTCCGCGCATCGCTGCGCGCAATCTCAGCATGCTGGCAGTCGGACGCGAGGCCGTGTCGAGGCAAAAAATCCTCGGCGTCGAGGTGGGCAACTTCGTTCGCGGGTTGGTCGATGGTTGAACAGATATGGCCGTGGAACCTTCCTCATGATCATTTTGTCGAAGGAACAAGTGCCACGCGTGACCACCGCCAACTCTGGTGAACGCATCGGCAAATACTGATTTATCAACCATGGGGTAGCCGTAATGCCTACCAAAAAGGCGCCATCGTTCAAGACGATTCCCGCGGGCACCTCCGTATCTTGGCACTATCGAAGCGCCATTGGTCACGGCACCGTTACCGGCGTTCACAAGCGCGGCACAACGGCCGCCAACACGA
>JBDTRK010000100.1:0-12321 GCA_039931685.1 Betaproteobacteria bacterium
ATGAGAGCCGCGAGGTCAAAGGCGCGCTCGGCGAACCGGTGCAGATGTGGCTGGTAGACGCCCGGCGACCGCTACGACAACTGGGCCGAATTTGCGCTCGACCTGGCCAAGGCGGGGCGGTTGAGCCAATACGACAAATCCATCCCCGACAGCGAAAAATTCACCGCTCTGAAAAGCCGTCCGATGCTGGCCGAACTCGACGATGCCGAGATCTGGGAGTTCGCCGCCGCGGGTAACTGGACCCGGCTGCCCTCTTACACGACGGTGGTGCGCGAAGGCGAACCGGGCGACAGCCTGTTCCTGCTGGCGCAAGGCGAAGCCAAGGTGACCTTGCAGGGCCGGCTTCTCAACGTGCTCGCCGCGGGCGAATGGTTCGGCGAGCAGCCTTTCATTCACGGCCACCCCGTGCCGCGCCAGGCGACGGTCGAGACCACCGTCGACGCGGTCCTCGTCGAATTCCCGCGCCTGAAACTTGAAGCACTCGGCGAGCGCTGCCAGCGGCGCTTCGTAAAGGCATTGCTGCGCACGCTCGCCGACCGGCTCGCGCTCTCGAATGTGCGCATATCGCGCATGGCGTAGAAATAAAGGCAGGACTGAGGACTGGGTACTGAGGACTGAGTAAAGGCGAAAATCGGCGCTTTGGTGCCTTTGCACTTACTCAGTCCTCAGCACTCAGTCCTCAGCACTGATATTTCGGCTACCATCTGCGCATAAAAACATCCATGCGGAGGAGCGGGCGGCGCACAGCCGCGCGCGTGAAGCCATGAGCGAAACCCGAGACATACTCGTCAAGCAGCTGGAAAAACACGCCCGGCAGGTGCGGCGTGACATCTGGCGCGCGGTGCGCGCCGGGGGCGGCGGGCACATCGGCGGCTCCAGTTCTGCGGCCGATATTCTTACGGCGCTTTATTTTCATCGCATGAAGATCCGGCCGAAGGAGCCGAAATGGCCGGAGCGCGACCGCTTCGTGTTGTCAAAAGGCCACGCCAATGCTGGCTTGGGCGCGGTACTCGCGCAGGCGGGTTTCATCGACGATGCCATCCTCGACAAGTTCTACGGATATGAATCCCCGTTCGGCATGCATCCGGACATCAAGATGGCGGGCGTGGAAATGTGCACCGGTGCGCTCGGCCACGGCCTGGCGATCGCCATGGGCATGGCACTCGGCGCGCGCCTGCAGAAAAAAACTTTTCACACTTTCGTCATGATCGGCGACGGTGAGTTGCACGAAGGGTCGAACTGGGAAGCGGCGATGGCCGCTTCGCACCACAAGTTGTCGAACCTCACCGCGATCATCGATTTCAACAAAGTCTGCCAGAGCGCCCGGGTCAACGAGGTCATCAGCGTCGATCCGCTTGCTGACAAATGGCGCGCGTTCGGCTGGGCGGTGCGAGAATTCGATGGCCACGAGATGGCGACGATCATCGATACGCTGGAGGCGCTGCCGGTCGACCCGCAACGCCCCACCGCGCTGATCGCGCATACGGTGAAGGGCAAGGGCGTGAGTTTCGCGGAAGACACCTATGTGTGGCATAGCAATTCGGTGAACGACGAGATTCTCGCGAAAGCGCTCGCCGAACTGGAGGAGAAATGAACGCGCCCGATTCCGTGCAGCCCGAGTGGCGCCTCAAGTCCGCCAACCAGACGCGTTTGGCGTACGGCCAGGCCTTGCTGGAACTTGCCGTGCGCGAAACGCGGACCGTCGTCGTTTCCGCCGACACGCAGGATCTGCTCGGCATCCGGACTTACATCGAACGCCATCGTGATCGATTCATTGAGCTCGGCATTGCTGAACAGAACGCGATCGGCGTTGCTTCCGGACTGGCGACCACCGGCATGCGGCCTTATGTCTGCGCCTATGCACCGTTCATCTCGGCGCGCAGCATGGAGCAGGTCAGGAACGACGTTGCCTACGCCAACCAGCGCGTCGTCATCGGCGCCGCCGCGAGCGGCGTGTCGCTTGGCGTCGCGGGCGGCACCCACCATTCTCTTGAAGACCTTGCCGTCATGCGCAGTTTTCCGAACATGAATGTCATTGTGCCGGCGGACGTAGACGAGGCGTACAAGGCGACGCTGGCCACGCTCGATATCGACGGTCCGGTTTACCTGCGTCTCGGCGGGCGCACGGAAGAACCGCCGGTCACCGATGCCCAGGCGCCGTTCCGGCTGGGCAAGGCCGCGCAGTTGCGGCCGGGCAATGACCTCGCCGTGCTCGCTTGCGGTGCCATGGTGGACCTGGCGGTGCGCGCGTCGGACGCGCTGAAGAAAGAGGGTGTCGGCGTGCGCGTGCTGAATATGAGTTCGATCAAACCTTTCGATCGCGACGCCGTGCTTGCCGCCGCAGGCGAAACCCGCGGCATCGTCACGGCTGAGGAGCATCACCTGTCCGGGGGCCTCGGCGGCATGGTGGCCGAACTGCTGGCGGTGGAGAATCCGACGCGTATGCGCATGATCGGCATGCCTGACGCGTTTGCCATGGTCGGCCCCACCGTGGCCGTGCGGGTGAAATACGGCATGAGCGCCGAAGCGATCGCCGACGCGTGCCGCTCGCTGCTCGCATGAAACAAGGACTGAGGACTGAGTAGAAACCCAAAGCCAGACGCTTCGCCTTTTACTCAGTCCTCATCGCTCAGTCCTCAGTCCTATCTTTTTTCGTCAGCGTTTGTGTTCCCACTCATCAATTTCGGAGGAATTTTCATGATTCTCGACGTCCGCACCTACACCTGCCGCCCGCAAACCATCAAGAAGCACATCGCGCTCTACGAAAAGATGGGCAAGGTGCCGCAGACCCGGCATCTGGGCCAGCCGGTCGCTTATATGACGACCGAAACCGGCAACGTCAACCAGTACATGCATATCTGGGCCTACGAGGATGCGGCGGACCGCGAAAGGCGTCGTGCCGCCATGTGGGCCGATCCGGAATGGGTCGCGTACATCGAGGAAAGCGCCAGACTGGGCGCGCTCGAAGCACAGGAAAACCGTCTCATGACGCCGGTTTCATTTTTCCCGATCAAGCGTTAGCGCGTACGCGCAGGGGACAGTAAACCCCCCACACCCAAAACAGAACGGGCGCCGGCGGCGCCCGTTTGTCTGCCGGCCGGCTGTCAGCCGGGACCGGGCTTCTTGTGGAATTTGCGGGGCGGTTTCTTGCCCTGCTGGCCGCCGCCGCCGGGCCTGTTGCGCCGGCCTTGATTGTTATTGTTCATGGAAGGCCCGTCGCGCCGGGTGTTCGGGTCGGGCGCGTCCTCGCGATTAGCCGAGGCCAGCTTGATTTCCAGTTCATTTATTTCATCCCACTGTTCGTCGGTGCGCTGGCGCTCCGGGATGGCAAGCAGCTCCTGCAGGCGGCGACGGGGAGATTCGGGTAACGGTGTATTCATGGGCGTATTCTCGCATCCTTCCAAAGGTGGCGCATAGTCCGGCGGTAGAATGGCGGGCGCCAGATGTCGCAATCGTAGCCAATTTTGGATGGAATCTGAATGCATTGCCGCTGGATAGGCCACCTGGACATGGACGCTTTTTATGCCTCTGTGGAATTATTGCGCTACCCGCAACTGCGCGGCCGCGCCGTGGTGGTAGGCGGCCGGCGCGCCCACCAGCCCCTGCTCCAGCCTGACAGATCGCACCGTTTTTCGCCGTTGCGCGCCTATGCCGGCAGGGGGGTGGTTACCACCGCCACCTACGAAGCACGCGCCCTGGGGGTGCATTCAGGCATGGGTTTGATGAAGGCGGCGGCGCTGGCGCCGGACGCGGTGCTGCTGCCGGCCGATTTCGACGAGTACCGCAAATACTCGCGCCAGTTCAAGGCCGCCGTGGCCGAAGTTGCCCCGCTCATCGAAGACCGCGGCATCGACGAAATCTACATCGACTTGAGCGAAGTCCCGGGCGCGCAGAACGCCAGCGACGATGACCCGCACGCGGGCGTGCGCATGATTGCCGAGCGCATCAAGGCGCGCGTCTATCTGGCCACCGGGCTGAGCTGTTCCATGGGGGTCACGCCCAACAAGCTGCTGTCCAAAATCGGGTCGGAACTGGACAAGCCCAACGGCCTGACCATCCTCACCCACGCCGACCTTGCGGCACGCATCTGGCCGCTTGCGGCCAAGCGCATCAATGGCATCGGCCCGAAAGCGAGCGCGAAACTGGAAGCCCTCGACATCCGCACCATTGGTGACCTCGCCGCCGCGGACCCGCAGTGGCTGCTGGAGCAGTTCGGCGCCAACTACGGTGCGTGGCTGCATGACGCGGCGCACGGCCGCGACGAGCGTCCGGTGGTGACGTTCAGCGAACCGAAATCACTCAGCCGCGAAACCACCTTCGAGCGCGACCTCGATGCGCGCGCGGACCGCGCCGAACTGGGCGCAATCTTCACGCGCTTGTGCGATCAGCTGGCGTCCGACCTGCAGCGCAAGGGCTACATGGCGAAGACCATCGGCGTGAAGTTGCGCTTCGACGACTTTCGCATTGCCACGCGCGAACTCACCCTGGACACTCACACCAGCGATGCGCACGCGATTCGCCGCTGTGCCGGACGCTGCCTGAAGAAGGCGTTACTCGAGCGGCGGCTGCGTTTGCTCGGCGTGCGCGCCGGCAGCCTGTGCAAGGCGGATGCCTTGCCATCGACAGCGCCGCACGATGAGGGGGGGGCGGCGCGCGACCAATTGCTGTTGCCGATGTTCGCTGAAAACCTGGACGCCGGAACACGGGCCTAGCGATCATGCCCGATCCCATCCCCGCCGCCCGTCACCTGGCCGCCGTTGCGGTATTGCGATGATGCCCGCATTCAGGCATGCGTCCCTGGTGGTGACGCATCCCGTCAGATTCGCCGTGCAGGTGATCAAGGCGTTTCGCGCCAACCAGGGGGTGCTGCTCGCCGGCGCAGTGGCCTACTACACGCTTCTGTCGCTGGTCCCGTTGTTGATCCTGATTGTCATCGCGGCATCGCATTTCGTCGACCAGGCGGACCTGCTGGCGACCTTGAGCGGCGCGCTGGAATGGGTGGCGCCGGGGCAATCGGGTGCCGTCGTCAGGGATCTGGCAAATTTCCTGAAGGCGCGCGTAGCGGTCGGCTGGGTGCTGCTTGCCACCATGCTGGTATTCAGTTCGCTCGCCTTTACCGTGCTCGAAAGTGCGATGTCTGTGATTTTCACGCATCGCAAGGCGGTGCATAAACGCCACTTCCTGGTTTCGCTGCTGATTCCCTTCAGCTATATCCTGTTCCTCTGCCTCGCCCTGTTGCTCGGGACACTGATTTCGGCGAGCCTGGACGCGATTGGCCGGGAAAGCATCGTCGTCCTCGGATATGCCTGGTCGCTGGGCGGCGTTTCGGGCTTCCTGATCTATGCCGTCGGCGTGGTCGTGGAAATCCTGCTGATAACGTCGATCTACCTGGTCATGCCGTTCGGCCGGCGGTCGATGCTGCATGCGCTGATCGGCGGGGCCACCGCGGGTATCCTGTGGGAAGCAATTCGCCACAGCCTGGTCTGGTACTTCGGCACGATCTCCCAGGTCGGCGTCGTCTACGGCTCGCTGACCGGCGCCATCGTCGTGTTGCTCAGTTTCGAGATTGCCGCCACGCTGCTGTTGCTCGGCGCGCAGGTGATCGCCGAGTACGAACGACTTGAAAGGCAGGACTCAGGACGTAGGGAGGAGCAGGACTCAGGACACAGGACGTAGGACTCAGCAACTGCCTAAAACAGGTTCTGCTCATTCGTATCCTCGGTCGCTTTTCCCTGAGTCCTACGTCCTGAGTCCTGTCTCCTGCGTTAAACTACGCGTCCCATGAGAAGCCTACTTATTGCATTGATTGGCGTGACGCTGTCTGCCGGGGTGTTCGCGCAGGATTTCCTGCAGCAATGGCACGACAGCGCGACGCGGAACATGAGCGAAATGCGCGCTGCGCACAAACCCGCGATCGAGGCGGCCGGCTGGCGTTTCGTCTCCGGCGCGCAATCCGTGGAGGGCGTCCCGATATCCGATCTTTTCGTCAAGGGCGTGAAAGTCGAAAAGGACACTGTTCGCTCCGCGAATCTGCTCAATGTCTTCTACGTTCCGGTGCCCGCATCCGACTTTCCCGAATACCAGTCGACGAAGATGCTGGTGTGGTTCGACTGCAAGGAAGGCGAATACGAGCAGCGCATCCTTGAGCGCTACGCAACCGTGGACGGCAGTGGAAACCCGGTTTCGCGCGATGCCGAAAAGCAGGGGGCCGGCACAATCGAAATGCCGGGCGCGGACCGGCATTCCTATGAAAAGGCGCTGCTGGCGGCGGTCTGCCAGGCGAAGCGCTGACGGTGGAAAACACGCCGGGCCGACGCCTGATTTTGCTCGCGCCCATGGAAGGGCTGCTCGATTTCGTCCTGCGCGATGTGCTCACCCGCGTGGGCGGCATCGACCGCTGCGTGTCGGAATTCATCCGTGTCACCGGCACGCTGTTGCCGGACCGCGTGTTCACACGCATTGTCCCCGAACTCGAATACGGCGGGCGCACGCCGGCCGGCGTGCCGGTGCGGGCGCAACTCCTCGGCTCCGACCCGGCGTGCGTCGCCGAGAATGCCGCGAAACTCGCCGCTCTTGGGCCGGCCGGCATCGACCTGAATTTTGGCTGCCCGGCCAAGGGCGTGAACCGCCATCGCGGCGGCGCGGTACTGCTCGACGAGCCCGAACTCATCGCGCAGATCGTGGCCGCGGTGCGCCGCGCCGTTCCGCGCGCCATGCCGGTGTCGGCCAAGATGCGCCTGGGCTATAACGACGCCTCGCGCGCGCTGGACTGCGCGCAGGCCATCGCTGATGCCGGTGCCGATGAACTGGTGGTGCACGCGCGCACCAAGGCCGACGGCTATCGCCCGCCCGCTTACTGGGAGCGCATCCAGAATATCCGCGACGCGGTCGCCATCCCGGTTATTGCCAATGGCGAGATCTGGAATGTCGAAGATGCCTTGCGCTGCCGCGCCCTGTCGGGCTGCGAATCGCTGATGCTGGGCCGCGGCATCGTCGCGGACCCCGGTCTGGCGCTCGCGCTAAGGGCGCGGGATAGCGAGTCGCCAGCCATGCTCCGTTCGATCCGACCCGTTCCTGACGATCCCTTCGTGAGCTGGCAGGCATTGCTTCCCTTCGTGGCGGATTTCTGGCGCATTGTCGGCACGCGCATCGCGCCGCATCACCACGCCGGCAGGCTCAAACAGTGGCTCAATTTTCTGCGCCGCCGCTACCCGGAAGCGCAGGATGCCTATGCGGCCGTGCGCACGATCGGCGACCCGCGCCTGGTGGGCCGGAAAATGTTCGATGCGTGCGGTCCGGTCGTGGCCGGCGCAACGCGGCTGGCCGCCTGACGATTGCCCGGACGCAGGCCGAAAAGGGTTCCGAAACCGCAGGTGGCGTTACCCGGTTTGCTCCATAACACCTGAACCTTCGCGCTTTTCCTTGCCTAGATTTTCCTCCAGGAAATCGAGGAAGGCGCGCACCGCCGGCACCATGCCGCGGCGGCTGACGTACACGGCTTGCACGGTCGCGTCGGGAATCGACCAGTCAGGCAAGAGCGGCGTCAGTCTCCCGGCCTGGAGGTCGTCCAGGCAGTAATCGCGCGGCAGCATGGTCGCGCCCAGGCCCGCCAGCGCCGCGTTGCGCAATACGTTGAAGTCGTCGGTTGTCAGCCTCGCGGTCAGCGTTATCTCGCGCGTTTCGCCGTTATGTCCAGCCAGGGACCAGCGCAATTTGCGGTCGGCCGAACCGAAGCCCATGACCGGGATTTTCGCCAGGTCTTCCGGCTGCGCGATCGGCCCGCAGGTTGCAAGCAACTCCGGATGCGCGACGATGAGTCCAGGTGCCGGACCGAAGCGCCGTGTGACCAGATGCGCTTCCTCGTCGCCGGTGGTGCGCACGCGCAGGGCGATATCGACGCCTTCCTCGATCAGTTCGATGCGGCGGTTGGTGACGATCAGGTCGAGGCGGATTTGCGGATAGGCGGCAAGGAAGGCCGGCAGGATGCGCGACAGACGAGTTTGCGCCAACTGGATGGCACAACTGACCCGCAGCGATCCGCTGGGGACTTCGCGCACGCGTTCCACGGCTTCGACCGCGGCCTCGGCCTCGGCCATCACATTCTGTGCGTGCCGGAAGTAGAGCTTGCCGACTTCGGTCAGCGCCAGCCGGCGCGTGGTCCGCTGCAGCAGACGTACGCCGAGCGCGGCCTCGAGCATCGCCACCCGCCTGGAAAGCCGTGACTTGGGCAGGCCCAGCGAGCGTGCCGCCGCTGCAAAGCTGCCTTTTTCCGCCACCTTGGCGAAGTAATAGAGGTCGTTGAGGTCTTGCATGCCGGAATTATTGTCCTGTTTATAGAACAATCTATCCGAATTTAGCCATCTATTCCAGTGTTGTGGCCAGGAATACTATCAATCCTAAGTGCTCAGGCCGGATTTGCCGGTCAGCCAATTCGACACCAGGAGACATCATGAAAGTCCTGCAACTGGATTCCAGCATTCTCGGCGACGCCTCGGTGTCCCGCCAGCTCACCCAACAAGTGGTCGAGGGCATCCTCGCGAGCGATCCGCAGGCTACGGTTGTGCATCGCGAGCTCGGCCGGGAGCCGGTCACGCACCTGACCGGGGAACTCCTCGCCTCGCGCGGAACGGACGCGCGACTGCTGAACGAACGGCAGGTCCGCGAGGCGCGCTTCGACGACGAACTGATCGCCGAACTGAAGGCGGCGGACGTGCTCGTAATCGGCGCGCCGCTCTACAACTTCACCATCCCGACCGGCCTGAAGGCGTGGGTCGATCGCATCGCGGTGGCCGGAAAGACGTTCCGCTACGGCGCGAAGGGACCCGAAGGTCTGGTGACCGGCAAGAAGGCGGTAATCGTCGCCACCAGCGGCGGCAGCTACGCCGATTCGCCGGTGGACACCATGCATGTCGGCTACCTGAGGCAGGTGCTCGCATTCATCGGCGTGACGGATATCGAGGTGGTTCGCGCTTCCGGCCTGGCGATTGGCGCAGAAGTCCGCGCGCATTCGATTGCGAAGGCGAAGGGACAGATCCGCGAGTTGTTCGACCGGCAGGCCGCCTGAATCCGGTCCCCGGCCCGGCACCCGGAATTCCTTACCGGCTGCAAGGATGCCCCGATCGCGGAAGCGGACGGGGCATCTGTTATTCACGCCGCGGCAAACCGCCGTGATCCTGCCGCCATGGCGCCAACCAATTCATGGCAGGGGCAAGAGAATGGCTGCCGGAGCAAAGCCGGACGTTCTGGCTTTGACGCCTCAGTCTGCCTGCGCCCCTTCAAGCTCGGAGAAGCGCACCGGCAGAATCTCACGCGTCGCCAGTTTTCCATCGGCGGCGCTTTTTTCGACAAGGATCAGTTGCTGGCTGTCCGGCAGGCCGGCGGGCAGGACCATGCGCCCGCCGCGCTTGAGCTGGTTGATGAACGCGGTGGGAATCAGTTCGGGCGCCGCGGTGGCGATGATGCGGTCGAAGGGCGCATGTTCGGGCCAGCCGGAATAGCCGTTGCCCACCCTGACCTCCACGTTCACGCAGCCGGTGCGGGCAAGCCGGCTCATGGCCTGTTCGGCGAGCGGCTCGATGATCTCCATGCTGTACACCTTGCGCGCCAGTGCGGACAGGACCGCCGACTGATAGCCCATGCCCGTGCCGATCTCGAGGACGATATCGTCGTCGCTGACCTGCAGAAAATCCGTCATCAGCGCGACGATGAAGGGCTGTGAAATGGTTTTGTCGCAACCGATCGGCAGCGGGCGATCAAGGTAAGCGTGCGGGCGCATCTCGAAGGGCACGAACTCGTGCCGCGGCACGCGGCCCATGACTTCCATGACCCGCTCATCGAGATTGTATTTGCCGATGCGCTCGCCGACCATCACGGTGATGGCGGCGATCTCCATCACCATGTACTGGCGCAACTCGGCGTATTGTTCGTCGTCCATCGGCAGCCTCGGTGCCCGTCATGTTACGCCGCCGCGCGCAAGGAGGGGAACGGCGGCTTGCACCCCACCATCCGATCCACACCGTCAACTTTCGTCCCGTATACTGCGTGTCCTTGCGTTTTCCGATGGTGAATGTCATGCGCTCGATACTCGCAGTTGCCGCCAGCCTGCTCATGCTGGCCTGTTCGCAGGTCCTGGCAGTCGACCTGCCCAAAATGTCCGATCTAAACAACCTGACCAAAGGCTCGTTGCTCGACAAGATCAACAAGGCCCTGGCCGACCAGCAGATCAAGGATGGCCAGTTCGAATTCAAGACCGGAAAGGCGGATTTCGCTTCCGGTAACGCAAAGCGCATCAGCGGGCTGTTGAAGATCCTGACTGGCAACTCGAAGGCGTTGTCGGCCATTCCGAACCTGCACGTCAGTGCCGAGGGCCACACGGATGCCGACGGCAGCGCGGAATCGAACCAGAAATTGTCCGAGGCGCGCGCACGCACGGTATGTGCGGCGCTCAAGGCAAAGGGCATGAAACTGCCCTGCAAGCCCAGTGGTACGGGGTCGTCCAAGCCGCTGGTATCGCCGGAGAAATCCGCTGCAGACAAGCAGAAGAACCGGCGCGTGCTGGTGCAACTGGCGCGCTAGCGGGCGCGGTGCTGCCGGGCGTTGCGGCGATCTTGCGAATCCCCGATCGCCGATCACGGATTCCGATGAGTCGCAGTAATCGGCTACGCTAACGATCCCAATCACCATGCGGAGTGCGTTATGCACTACAAGAACCTGCCCGGCACCGACCTGAACGTATCGCGCGTGTGCCTCGGCACCATGACCTGGGGCGAGCAGAACAGCGAATCGCAAGCCCACGAACAACTCGACCATGCCGTCGGTGAAGGCGTCAACTTCATCGATACCGCAGAAATGTATCCGGTTCCGCCGAACGCGCAAACCCAGGGGCGCACCGAGGCTTATCTGGGCAGCTGGCTCCAGCGCCAGCAACGTGATCAACTGGTCATCGCCACCAAAGTGGCCGGGCCCGGTCGGCGCGATTGGATCCGCAACGGACGCACCGATCTGACCGCGGATGTGATCGCTGACGCGGTGGACACCAGCCTGCAACGCCTGCGCACCGACTACATCGATCTGTATCAGATCCACTGGCCGCAACGCAATGTGCCGAACTTCGGCGCCACCGAGTTCGATCCGGACAAGGAAAAAACCGGTCCTTCGATCCACGAACAGGTGTCGGGCATGGCGGCGATGATCAAGGCCGGCAAGATTCGCTACTACGGCCTGTCCAACGAGACCACCTGGGGCGTGTGCGAATTCCGGCGCGCCGCCGACGAACTCGGCTTTCCCGGTCCGGTCACGATTCAGAACAGCTACAGCCTGCTGTCACGCAACGTCGACAACGACCTGGCCGAAGCGCTGTTCCGCGAGGACATGACGCTGCTCGCCTACAGTCCGCTGGCGGCCGGCATCCTGTCAGGCAAATACCGCGGCGGGGCGCAACCGCCGGGTACGCGTTTCACGCTGTTCGATTCGCTGGGTCTGCGTTTCCGCAAGCCGATGGTGTCCGAGGCGGTGGATGCCTATGCCGCGCTCGCCCAGCGGCACGGCCTGACGCTGGTGCAACTGGCGTTGGGCTACGTGGCCAGCCGCTGGTTTCTCGGTGCCACGATCATCGGCGCCACCACCCTTGCGCAATTGAAAGAAGACATCGCCGCAGCGCAGATCGAACTGGACAAGGAAACCCTGCAGGACATCCGGGAGATTCAGTACCGGTATCCGAATCCGGCGGGTTAATCGATAACAAAAGTCGACTCAAGGCCCGTTACTACCGGATATCATTGCACGGCGGTTTGTGATGCAAGGCGAGCGCCGCGTAAGCCCGCGTACACCGTACGTGCTCTCGCGCGGCTGGCCTTCATGGGCGGCGCAAGCCGGTCCGAGCCGCTCTCCGGCATGATCTGTACGCTATCGAATCCATGAACATTGAAGGTCTGCTTATCGACATCGACGGCGTGCTGACCGTCTCCTGGCACGCGCTGCCCGGCGCGGTGGCTGCGCTCGACGCGCTGCGCAAGCTCGGACTGCCCATGCGCTTCCTGACCAACACGACTTCGCGGACGCGCGGCTCGATTGCTCACCTTCTGGCTGCGGAAGGGTTCGCGATCGACGCCGCC
This sequence comes from Betaproteobacteria bacterium, assembly GCA_039931685.1. Taxonomy (GTDB): domain Bacteria; phylum Pseudomonadota; class Gammaproteobacteria; order Burkholderiales; family JACQAP01; genus JACQAP01. The sequence goes on from JBDTRK010000100.1 coordinate 12,114, forward strand.
CACATTCTGACCGCCCCAGCGGCAACCGCGAGTTATCTGCGCAAGGCACATCCCGGGCAGCGCTGCTACCTGCTGTCGAGCGGCGAGGTGGCAGCGGAACTCGAGGGCGTCAAATTGGTCGGTGACAACGACCCGGCCGACGTTGTCGTGCTCGGCGGTGCCGGGCCGGAATTTTCATACGAGCGCGTCAATCACGCATTCCATTTAC
>JBDTRK010000101.1:0-12276 GCA_039931685.1 Betaproteobacteria bacterium
TCAATACCATCTGGCGGGTCAAGCGGCCGCGCTCACTGATCCAGCGCGTGCTGATCTACTGGTCGGTGCTGACCATTGGCCCGATGTTGATCGGCGGTAGCCTGTCGCTGACGTCCTGGCTGGTATCGCAGTCGTTGGGCGTCGGCAGGCAGGCTCCGGACCTGGTGGTCGCGGTCCTGAAGCTGGGGCCGTTGGTCATGACGTCCATCGCTTTTGGATTCCTCTACCGTACGGTACCGAACCGGCAGGTGACGGTGCTCGACGCCGTTGTCGGCGGCATAATCGCCGCATTCGCATTCGAAGCCATGAAAAACGGTTTCGGCCATTTCGTTGCCAATTTCGCCAACTACAATCTGGTTTACGGCACCTTCGCCAGCCTGCCGATCCTGCTGATGTGGATCTACCTGTCCTGGGTGGTGATCATCTTTGCAGCGGTCATTACCGCAGTGCTGCCGTACTGGCGCAGCGGAGGCGTTCTGCTCAAGTATGCGCCTGGAGCGCACTTCGTCGCCGCGCTGGAGATCCTCAAGATGCTCTATCGCGCCTACCTCGACGGCTACGTGCTCAATCTGGAGCAATTACGCACGGCGCTGAAGCTGTCCTGGGAGGATGCCGAAGCGATCCTGGACAAGCTCGTCGTGGCGGGCTGGGTCGCGAAACTTCAGGGCAACGGCTGGGTTCTCGCGCGCGATGCGGCGGGGATCCCGGTCAAGGGCATTTTCAGGCTGTTCGTGTTCGGGCGGGACGCGGCCGATGCCAGCGAGGAAACCGCAATCCGCAAGCTGATCGCGAACGTATCTGCCACGGTGGATGGCGAACTGGATTTCAGTTTGCGGGATCTGTTTACCGCCAGCGGCGGCGCGCGCGCCGCGCGCATGGCCTGAAGAGGAATCATGAGACGGAATCTGAACCGGTTGTTTCTAGCACTGCTGTTTATGTCCAGCGCCGCCGCGTATGCCGCCGGGAATTTCACGGTTACCGATGTGCAGGGCAAGGCGCACAGCCTTGCCGCTTACCACGGAAAATGGCTGATCGTGAATTTCTGGGCAACCTGGTGCCCGCCATGCCTGGAAGAGATTCCCGACCTGGTGGAAGTCAAGGAAATGCGCAAAGATGTTCAGGTGATCGGCATTGCCATGGAGTTCCAGGACGCCGCCCAGGTTGTCCAGTTTGCCGAAGGCATGTTCGTCAATTACCCGATCGTGCTCGGCGATCGCAAGGTTTCCGAAAGCATCGGCCGGGTCGACGGACTTCCCACCACATTTATCTATGATCCGCAGGGCAGGCTTGCGCAGCGACACGTCGGCAAGATCACGCGCAAGCAGATCGAACGGGTCATCGGCGCGAAGACGGCCGGCTGAACGCAATCAGCCTTCGCCGAGATAGTGCGTGGGTGCGATGATGATCCGCGGGCGGCTGCGCTCGTATTCCCAGGTCCCGGTCCAGGCCCGAAATACGTTGTCGGGATAACGTGACTTTCCTAGCGTACCGTTATACCGGGCCAGGGCGCGGACGGTATCGCCGCGTTCGATATCCAGATAGTGGCGAAGGATGGTGCAGCCATAGCGCAGATTGGTGCGCAGGTTGAACAGGTTCTGTTTGGCGTCGCCGATCAGTCTGGTCCAGAACGGCATTACCTGCATATAACCGCGCGCGCCGGCTTTCGACACGGCATATTTGCGGAATCGGCTCTCGACCTGAATGACGCCGAGCACCAGTTGGGTATCGAGACCGGCCCGGGTTGCCTCGTATTGCACGGTGACCAGAAAATCCCGTCGGGCGACGTCGTCGGGGATGTATTTTTCCAGTCGTCGCGACATGTCGGCGAGCCAGGCAGCGCCCTCGGCCGGTGATTCGAACGTCAGCCCCGGGCTGGCGCGGTCGGCAACGGATCGATGCAACGCCGATTGCACACTCGCGGACAACGGTTCGTATTGTTGCTCGCCGGCGGCGCAAGGCGGCACTGCCAGCGCGCAAGCCGCCAGCAGTGCGAGCCGCGCCGTGTAGCCGCTGTGTCCGGTCTTGCGCCTCATGCGCACAACGCTATGAGGTGCCTGGCCACAACCTGCATCTCAATCGCGGTGGCGGACTGGTCGGTGCGGCCCTGGTATTCAACCTTGCCTTCCTTCAGGCCGCGCTCCCCTATGGTCACGCGATGCGGCACGCCGATCAGTTCCAGATCCGCGAACATCACGCCCGGACGCTCATCGCGGTCATCGAGCAATACATCCAGCCCGGCCGACTGCAATTCGTCATGCAGTTGGTCCGCCGTCCTTTTGATTTCTGGGTTCTTGCGGTAGCCGATCGGCGCGATCGCTACCTGAAAAGGTGCCATTGGCATGGGCCAGATAATACCCCTGCCGTCGTTGCCCTGTTCAATGGCGGATGCAACGATGCGCGATACACCGATGCCGTAGCAGCCCATTTCCAGCATCTGGGATTTTCCGCTTTCGTCGAGAAAAGTCGCTTTCATCGCTTCGGAATATTTCGTGCGCAACTGAAAGATGTGGCCGACTTCGATGCCGCGGCAGATCTCGATCCGGCCCTTGCCGTCGGGTGAAGCATCGCCGGCGACTGCGTTGCGGATATCGGCGACGACGGCTGGTTCGGGCAGGTCGCGCCCGAAGTTGACGCCGGTCAGATGGAAGTCCACTTCGTTGGCGCCGCAGAAGAAATTGCTCATCGCGGCAACCGTGCGATCGGCGATCACGGTGATGTCTCCAGGCACATTCACCGGCCCGATATAGCCGGGACGGCAGCCGATGCGCGCCTCGATCTCCTTGTCGGTGGCGAATCGGAAGAGACGCAATCCGGGCAGCTTGGCCGTCTTGACTTCGTTGAGTTGATGGTCGCCGCGGATCAGCAGCATGAACATCCTGTCTTCACTCATTACGGCAAGTGCTTTGACCGACTGCGTCAGCGGCAGGTTCAGCAAGGCGGCGACATCCTCGCATGTGGTCTTGCCTGGCGTTGGCGTCTTCAGCATTTTTTGCGCGGCTGCGGCGCGCGGCTGCGGCGGCGCAACCGCCTCCGCGAGCTCGACATTGGCGGCGTAATCGGAGGCGGGCGAGTAGGCGATGGCGTCTTCGCCTGAATCTGCAAGCACATGGAATTCATGCGAACCGGTGCCGCCGATCGCACCCGTGTCGGCGGCGACGGCGCGGAATTTCAGGCCCAGTCGCGTGAAAATTCGCGAGTAGGTATCGTGCATGTTGCGGTATTCCCGCTCCAGATCCGGGAAGTTCGCGTGAAAGGAGTAGGCGTCCTTCATCATGAATTCACGCGCGCGCATGACGCCGAACCGTGGCCTGATCTCGTCGCGGAACTTGGTCTGGATTTGATAGAAATTCAGCGGCAGTTGCCGGTAGGAGCGAACCTCCTTTCGGGCGATGTCGGTGATGACTTCCTCGTGCGTCGGACCGAAGCAGAAATCGCGCTCATGACGGTCCCGGATCTTGAGCATCTGCGGTCCGAACACGTCCCAGCGACCACTTTCCTGCCACAGTTCGGCTGGCTGCACCGCCGGCATCAGCAATTCGACGGCGCCGGCGCGGTTCATTTCTTCGCGTACCACGCGCTCGACTTTGCGCAGCACGCGCAGACCGAGCGGCATCCATGTGTACAGGCCGCTGCCAAGCTTCCTGATCAGGCCGGCACGCAGCATCAGCTTGTGGCTGAGGAGTTCAGCTTCGCTGGGCGCTTCCTTGAGCGTGGAGATGAAAAACTGCGAGGTACGCATGCACCTGATTCCGTTATCGAAAAGCCGCTATTCTACAGGCTGGCGCGGCTTAACCGCCGCGCAATGGAATTTGCCGCCGTGTTGTCCTGCCCGCGGCGGCTCGCAGCGCGCAGGAGCGGTTTTTTTTCAGGGGAAGAGCTTGCTCGGAAAATGGAGAATCGATCGAAAGGTCGATGGTGAGGAAAGTGTCGAAATCAGCGAGAAGGATGGCGTGCGCTCCTTGCATCTGGGCAGCGACACGGTGCAAAGCTCGATGAGGCTCGCGGACCCGTACGATCTGGTGCTGTCGTATACACGCGCCATGATGTCATTTCTGCTGTTTCGTCCACGGCCGGCAAATATTCTTATGATCGGTCTGGGCGGTGGCTCGCTGGCCAAGTTCGTTTACAAGCATCTGCCCGACACGAAGACCACCGTCATCGAATGTGAACCCAGGGTCATTGCCGTTGCCCGCCAGTACTTTCATGTTCCGCCTGACGACGAACGCCTGGTGGTGGAAACGGGGGAAGGCGGTGCCTGGGTAGCGGCGCACCAGGCCTGCTGCGATGTGCTGATGGTCGACGGCTACAACGGCAATGAACAGGGTCCCCAACTATGTTCCGAGGATTTTTATGCCGGTGCGCGCGCGGCGCTGCGCGACGAGGGAATGCTGGTTGTGAACCTGTGGAGTTCTGACCGCCGTTACGATGCCTACCTGCGGCGCATCGAAAGCGTATTCGACGCGGTCGTCTGCGTGCCGGCGCAGAGGCACGGAAACGTTGCGGTTCTTGCCTTCAGCCGCTCGCCTGGCCAACCCCGTTGGGACGATTTGCGCGCGGTTGCGCGATCCCTGCAGACGCTCTACGGCCTTGAATTTCTTAAATTTGTTGACGGATTACGGGAGCTCAACCCACGTTCGGCGGCGCGCCTGCTGGTGTGAGCGGGTGCGGCGAATCTACTTTTATGCGGCCATTTGTGGAAAGATTCGCTCATTGATAAAGGCTAGTGGTGGCTAACATGGTAGATCGTGATGGCTATCGCCCGAATGTAGGAATCATTCTTTGCAACGGCAGGAACGAGGTTTTCTGGGGCAAGCGGATCAAGGAGCACGCCTGGCAGTTCCCGCAGGGCGGGATCAAGGGTGGCGAAACACCCGAGCAGGCGATGTACCGCGAACTCAAGGAAGAGGTCGGGCTCGATCCCTGCCATGTGAAAATACTCGGGCGCACGCGCGAATGGCTGCGCTATGACGTGCCGCAGAACTGGGTGCGGCGTGAATCGCGCAATCAGTATCGCGGGCAAAAACAGATCTGGTTCCTGCTCAGGCTGGTGGGGCGCGATTGCGACGTCTGCCTGCGCCAGTCCGAGCGTCCGGAATTCGATGCGTGGCGCTGGCACGAGTACTGGATTCCACTGGAAAGCGTCATCGAGTTCAAGCGCGAGGTATACCAGCGCGCGTTGCAGGAGCTCGTGCGATATCTGAACGCGTCGCGGGCGCGGCGCGAGCAAGACCAGCGAGCGCGGCGCCCTGTCAATTCGCTGGACAGCTGATTTCCGCGAGCCCCGGCGCCAGCGCCGGCGTTTCCAGTTCGACAACGGTGAGCAAGGCTTTGCCCGCGCCATTCCAGTAATCCGCCGCATCCGCCAAGGTGTCCATGGCGGCGGCAAATTCGTCCGGATCGGCCCTTGCGAAGCCTGATGCTTCCCGCAACACCAGCAGCGTGCCGCCGCCTTCGCCGCGCACGGGATCGAGCAGGCAATCGTAGAAGGCATCCCAGTTGTGGCCGAAATGCGCGGGGAATTCCAACGCCGCGGCAAGCGCGTTCAGGAAAGCGTTCTTGTCGCGAACCGGGTTCAGTCTTATCGGCACGATGCGCAGCGCGGCCCGCGCTGCGGATTCCAGTGCCGCGTCGGGCAGCGGCGAGTGGCAGCGAAACACGCCGCCGGTGCACGATGCAATCAATGCGTGGAAATCGGTCTTCATTCGACGATCCGCCTGAAACTGTTGTAGTGGTCGGCGGAGTACCAGTACCGGCTGCCGTCAGCGGCAATGATTCTTCGCGCCCCGCGGTCGCGGCTACCCGGCGTCACGACCGTGTATTCCCGGTAACTTCCGCGCGGCGCGTGCGGTAGCCGGCCCTCGCGGTTCGCGAATACCGCGCCGTCGCGGGCAAATGGAAACGGACCCCCGTGTCTGATCCGATCGAGGGTATCGCGGGCATGGGCGGGCAAGTTCTCCGCGCGGATCGTAGCACTCGTCTCAAATGCCCACGGCAATCCACCTGAAACGAGCAGCAGCATCGCGAGCGCTACTACGCGCGCAGCTTGCATCAGGCTGTAACGGACCTGGAATCGGCGCCGCATCTCGCTGGTTTTGTCCAATTGTTCAACGTCTTATCTTGCGCATCGCAGGGCGCGCCGAGCGCCTGCCGAGGGCCGGTTGCAGGGTCATTGCCTGGCACCAAATATTTCCGTGTGCCCGGCAGGAAATGAAGCGATCGACTTGAACGCAAGGACAAGTTTGCCCTGAGATTGCCTTGAATTGCCTTGAAAAGGCAGCGCGCGCAAGGTTAACATTGCAGTAGTTTGCCGGTAACAAGCTGGCTATGGAAATTGGTCCGGGAAAATGTGCTGATGCCACGCCGAAACGACTACGATGTGACTGACCGGATCAATACGACTGAGCCGGCGGCGGTCAATGGCGAAGTCAATCGCATTTTCCTTGATCTGTATCCGAAAGCTTCCACGCATGTGCTCAACCGTTGCTTCCGCGATTTGACGCGCCTGCAATCGGGCGAGTATCCCGGCTATCACGCCTGCGACACCAGTTACCACAACCTGCAGCATTCCCTCGACGTCACGCTGGCGATGGCGCGCCTGATGGACGGTTTCGAGCGTACACAGAATCGAGGCGGTGAACTCGGCGCGCGCCTGTTCCGCTTCGGCATCGTCACGGCGCTGTTCCACGATATCGGCTATTTGCGCAAGATCAACGACACGCGTCACAAGAACGGCGCAGAGTACACGCTCAAGCACGTAACCCGCGGTGCGAAGTTCCTGGAGGATTACATGAACCGCATCGGCATGGCGGAACTCGCGCCGATCGCGTCGCAGATCATCCATTTCACCGGTTACGAAAAGCCTATCGCCAAAATCGACGTGCCGAACCTGTCCTTCCGGCTGATTGGCAACATGCTCGGCACTGCCGACATCATTGCGCAGATGGCCGACCGCTGTTATCTGGAAAAATGTCGTGACCGCCTCTACCCCGAATTCGTCGAGGGCGGACTGGCCGCGCGCGACGAGGCCGATCAGCGGGCCAGCGTGATGTTCAGGTCCGTCGGGGAGCTGATGGTGAAGACGCCGCACTTTTACAAGACTGCCACGGCCCGCCTGAACGACCAGCTGGGCAGCGCGCATGGCTACGCCGGCAAGCACTTCGGCGGGCAGAATCTTTACTTCGACGAGATCGACAAGAACATGCAGTACGCGTCCGCCGTCGCCCGGCAGGGCGACCTGTCATTGCTGCGGCGTGAACCGCCCGCGGCCGGCGAGGAAGTCCTCGAAGCGCTCTAGTTTTTCCCGCGTACGCGCAGCATGATTTTTCCGACATGCTCGCTCGATTCCATGAGGGCGTGCGCCGCTGCCGCCTCATCCAGCGCGAAGGTCTCGTAAATTACCGGCTTGATTCTGCCGGCCTCGATCAGCGGCCATACTTTGTCCCGAAGTGCGCGCGCGACGCCCGCCTTGAAATCCACCGACCGCGGTCGCAGCGTCGAGCCGGTAATCGTCAGGCGACGGCGCAGGATGTCCGTCATGTCCAGCGTGGTCCGGGTGCCGCCCAGAAAAGCGATGATGGACAATCTGCCGTCCTCCGCGAGGCTTGCCAGTTCGCGCGGCACGTAGTCACCGCCGACCATGTCCAGGATCACATCCACCCCGCGGCCCCCGGTCAAATCTTTGACGACGGCGGCAAAGTCCTCGCTGCGGTAATTGATCGCGCGCGTCGCCCCGAGCTGTTCGCACTGCGCGCATTTTTGCGCCGTGCCGGCGGTCACGAACACGCGATGCCCGAAGGCGCGCGCCATCTGGATTGCGGTGATACCGATGCCGCTGGAACCGCCCTGCACCAGGAGCGTTTCGTCGTTTTTCAGCCCGGCGCGCTCGAACACGTTGACCCAGACCGTGAAAAAGGTTTCCGGCAGACTGGCGGCCTGCTCCAGGGTGAGGCCGATGGGAACAGGCAGGCATTGGGTTGCGGGCGCCGCCACGTATTGCGCGTAACCGCCACCGGCCACCAGCGCGCAGACTTCGTCGCCGATCTTCCAGCCGCGTACATCCGCGGCCAGTTGCACAATCGTGCCCGCCACCTCGAGGCCGGGAAGGTCGGATGCGCCGGGAGGCGGCGCGTAAGCGCCTTTGCGCTGCAGTACGTCGGGACGGTTCACGCCGGCGCTCGCCACCTCGATCAGCACCTCGCCGGCTGCTGGAACGGGGACCGGACGTTGACCGGGGCGCAAAACTTCCGGGCCTCCAGGCTTGGTGATTTCGATTGCGCGCATCTGGGTCGGTAGCGGATGGGTCATGGTTGGCGAGATCTCATGGTTTGATTATTACCTTATATCATTTTGCGCTTGGGCCCTGCCGAGTTTGCGCCGTGTGCAGGCTTGCGGCATGATGCGGCGCTGTTTCCAGAAAACCTGCCAACGGGAGGACTCAATGGAATATCGCAAGCTTGGCAACAGCGGACTGAAAGTATCAACCTTGTGCCTTGGCACCATGATGTTTGGTGACCGCACCGATGAAAAGGAGGCCGGCCGCATCATGGGCTCCGCTTTCGACGCCGGCGTGAATTTCATCGACACCGCCGACCAGTATGCGAAAGGCGAATCGGAGCGCATCACCGGCAGGCTCGTCGCATCCAACCGCGACCATTGGGTCGTCGCCACCAAAGTCGGCAATACCATGGGCCCGGGCCCCAACCAGATCGGGCTCGGACGCAAATGGATCATGCAGGCAATCGACGCAAGCCTGAAGCGGCTGGGCAGCGACTACGTCGATGTCTACTACCTGCACCGCGACTTCGACGATGCGACGCTGGACGAAACCGTCGTCGCGCTGGGCGACATCATCCGTGCCGGCAAGGCGCGCTATTTTGGCTTGTCGAACTTTCGCGGCTGGCGCATCGCCGAAATCGTACGTCTTTGCGACCGGCACAATGTGCCGCGGCCGATCGTCTGCCAGCCTTACTACAACGCCATGAACCGCCAGCCCGAAGTGGAGATCCTGCCCGCGTGCAGGCATTACGGTATCGGCGTGGTCCCTTACAGCCCGCTGGCGCGTGGTGTTCTGACCGGAAAATACAAGCCCAACGAAGCGCCCGCGGAAGGCACCCGCGCCGGGCGCGCGGACAAGCGCATGATGGAAACGGAGTTCCGCAAGGAATCACTGGCGATTGCCCAGAAGATCCGCGCCTTCGCTGAAAAGAAGGGCATGAACGCCGGGCACTTTGCGGTCAACTGGGTGCTCAACAATGCCGCGGTCACCAGTGTCATCGGCGGCCCGCGCACGCTTGAGCAGTGGCAGGATTATCTGAAGGCGCTGGAGATCAGGTACGAGCCAAAGGGCGAGGCCCTGGTCAACTCCCTGGTGTCCGTCGGCCATCCGTCCACGCCCGGATACAATGATCCGCAGTATCCGCTCATCGGGCGGTTTCCGATCGTCGGCTGAATTTTTTTGCAGGACGTAAATCCCGGAGCAGGAGCGGGGCGCTGAACCGCAGGAGGGTAACCATGGCTGAGGGCAGGGTTGCACTGGTAACGGGTGGTTCGCGCGGCATCGGGCGCGCGATCGTCGAGTTGCTGGCGGCACGCGGGATGCGCGTGCTGTTCACTTACGCAAGTCGGAAAGGCGATGCGGCGGCGGTCGAATCCGCGGTAGCCGCAACGGGCGGACAAGCGCGAAAATTGCGCGCCGACGTAGCGGATGCGACGAGCGCACAGACCGTGGTGCAGGCTGCGCTGGACGCATTCGGCCGCATCGACGTGCTGGTCAACAACGCCGGCACCCATCTGCCGGATGTATCGATTGCGGACACGTCGGCACAAGACTGGGATCGGGTGCTGCGCGTAAACCTCTACGGCACCTTTCACATGGTGCAGGCGGTGCTGCCGCACATGCGTGCGAGCAAAGGCGGCAACATCGTCAACCTGTCGTCCAACATTACCAGCCGCTTCGCGGCACGCAACTGCGCGTACACCGTTTCCAAGGTCGGCGTGGAAGCGCTGACCCGCATCTTGTCGAAGGAGGAGGGCTGCAACGGCATCCGCGTGAACGCGGTCGCGCCCGGCCCGATCCGCACCGACATGCTGGAAGAAACCATGATCAAGATCGGGCCCGAGCGCGCCGCTGCCTTCATCAAGTCAGTACCGCTCGGGCGCAAGGGCGAACCGGGCGAAATTGCCGAAGCGGTGGCCTTCCTGGTTTCCGATGCGGCCAGCTACATGACCGGGCAGATCGTGTTCGTCAATGGCGGTGGCCCGGGCAACTAGCTCATGCCGCTGATCCGGCCGGAAAACCCCGGGGACTTCGACACGGTTCACGGGCTTTTGCTGGATTCGTTCGGTCGCGAGGCCGAAGCGCGGCTGGTCGACCGGTTGCGTGCCTCGGGAAAAATCGCCGCCGCGCTGGTTGCCGAGGAAAACGCGCGCATTCTCGGCCACGTCGTGTTCTCGAAGATTGTCGCCGACGCCGAAGCAGGTGAAGTGGGTGCGCTGGCACTGGCACCCCTCGTCGTGCTTCCCGCATTCCAGCGCCTGGGCATCGGCAGCGCGCTGGTGAGCGCCGGGCTGGAGCGCTGTCGCCTGGAACGCCAGGCGCGGGTGCTTGTGCTGGGCGATCCGGCCTACTACGCGCGGTTCGGATTCGTGCCGGCCGCGCGCTTCGGACTGAAATGTCCGTTTCCAGCGCGAGACGATGCGTTCATGGCAATCGAACTCGAGCCCGGTGCATTCGCCAAAGTTTCAGGCACGGTGCGCTACGGACACGAGTTCGACGATCTCGAGTAATGAAGACGACACCTCAACGCAACAGCTAAGGCTCCGGGTGTTCCCTTGAGTGCTTCACCTTAATGCGCAAGGAACACAGTGGGCGCAAACGAAAGCAGGCAAGGAAATACACTTCAAAAAGTTGTCGGCTGCCCATGTCACGTGACCAGGCAATGGCGAGACGGGTTGTATTCATATGCAGGAGTCGCGACTCCATCTGACAGACAATGTCCGCTTCTCGGGAGCATTAGTCCGACGAGCGAAAGGCAAAAACCGGCCAGTACCTGTCACTGGCCAACGGCTGCGTGGCGGCCGCCTGAATTCCCGAGTTGATGGAGATCGCTGCGGCGCCCGCACCAAGTTTGGCCTGGATCCCCGGGGGGGCACTATGGCAGGCTTGCCCGCGGAAGGACCAGCGTATCGACCGGATTGCGCACGGCGGCGGCGCCCACCTTGAGCGCACCAGTTACCTTCAGCAGTGGTCCCGCGGAATCCGGGAAGGGGAAAGGAGGTTAACTGAGTTTAAACCGGACAAACCCGAGTCAATTCAGCGTTCTCTAAACAAAACAGACCGGTCTGCTTGACTGAACAGACCGGTCTGTCTACACTCCCCTCATGACTTCCAGCTCACGCGAGAAACTGATTCGCTCCACTCAGGCCTTGATGTTGTCACGGGGCTATTCTGCTACTGGGGTCGACGACATCTGCCGCGACGCACGTGTAAGCAAGGGTTCTTTCTACCATCAGTTCTCCAGCAAGGAGGACTTGGCCATTGCCGCCTTGGGCGACTTCTATGAAGCGGGCCTCAAGAAGCTGCTCGCCATCAATCTGAGTGACGTCCCACCGGAGCGACGCCTGCTCGCGTTCCTCGATGCCATCGCGAAGCAGGGTCACAATTTCTGGAAGGACGGTTGCCTGATCGGCTCCTTGGCGAGCGAGATGTCGCTCTCGAGCAAATCGTTGCAGACCGAAGTGTCACGGCTCTTCTCGGAGACAGTGAAGGCGCTCGAACCGTTGATCGAGCCGTTCGTGGCTTCGCTTCAGGACAAATCGCTGAGCGCAGCGGCGCTTGCCGAACAGTATTTGGTCGTGGTCGAAGGAGCAATCGTTATGTCGCGTGCCCACAACGACCCGATGAAGATCAACCAAGCAGTGGCCCGGCTCTCGGAACAGCTTCGATGGCTGCCGCGGGGGAAAACCGGGGACGTTCAACAGGCCGGAAAAAGGAGACAGAAACGATGAATACAACAGTCACGATTCAAGAACAGTCGTGCTCATTGGGCTATCGCGTCACTATTTTCGCCTATGGCGTAGCGGCCTACCTGATCGGGGTGGGTGCGCTCCTCGCCCTCATCCTGATCATGCTGGGGGTCTTTCACTTCACAGGCGGTCCGCTGGGAGAGTTGGGCTTGGGCGCTGGACTCGCGCTCGATTCCCTGCTGCTGGTCGGGTTCGCGCTCCAGCACAGCGTGATGGCTCGCCCGAGCTTCAAAGCGCGCTGGACGCGCATCA
>JBDTRK010000102.1:0-11935 GCA_039931685.1 Betaproteobacteria bacterium
GGTCGTGCCCTACCGCAAGCTTGTCATCGAAACGGTGCGCGAAGAGCGCGGCGGCAAGATTGTCGATGTGCCTCGCAGGAAATTCGTCACCGGCTCGCGGCACTTCCTGCCTGAAACCGTTGTCATGACCGGCATGGCCGTTCCGCAGGAAAGGCGGCGCGGCATCTACCGTGCACAGGCTTATTCCGGCGACTGGGAAATCAACGGGCACTTCGAAGTGCCGGCGGATTTTGGCGTCGGCATGGAGCGTGGCCGCTATTCGTGGGGCAAGCCGGAAATCCATTTCGGCGTCACGGATCCGCGTGGCCTCGCGCCAGAAATGGCGCTGAACTGGGACGGCATCGTTGTGGTCATGCAGCCGGGCAGCGGTCTCGCGGGGCTGGGTCGCGGCATCCACGCGCAAGTCGATATCGATCAGCCGGGCGCGGGCAAGGCGCAATCCGTCGCGTTCGAAATGCGCCTGGGCCTGACCGGCCTGAGTCGCATGCAGTTTCTGCCCACCGGGCGCAGCAGCGAGGTGAGATTGAGCTCGAGCTGGCCGCATCCGGGATTCTCGGGACCCTTGCTTGCGGACCACCGCATCGACGGCAATGGATTTCGCGCTACCTGGAAAACGTCCTACCTCGCCAATAATCTGCAGCAGGAATACAGCGGCTGTTTCGAGGCAGGGCGTTGCGACGGGTTCAATGCGACGGCGTTCGGCGTGGACCTGGTCGAGCCGGCCAACCTCTACCAGCAACTGGAACGTTCGGCGAAGTACGGCTTGTTATTCGTCGGCCTGACCTTCATCGCCTTCTTCCTGTTCGATGTGCTCAAGCAATGTCCCATTCATCCGGTGCAGTACGCACTGGTCGGCGGCGCGCTGGTGATTTTCTACCTGTTGCTGACTTCACTTGCCGAGCACATCCCCTTCGCTGCGGCCTATGCGATATCGGCGGGCGTCTGCATCGCGCTGATTGGCTACTACATTGCTCACGTCATCGGTTCATGGCAACGCGGCACGCTGGTCGGCGCCATGCTGGCGCTGCTGTACGGCGTGCTCTTCGCCATCCTGCGTTCCGAGGACAACGCGCTGCTGATGGGATCGATCCTGTTGTTCGCGTTCATTGCGGCCATCATGATCGGCACGCGCAAGGTCGATTGGTACCGGCTCGGTTCACCGGCGTCGCCCGCCCGAGACGCGGGATACGCCATGCCACTTGGCGAAACGGCTGTGTGACGCTAGCATGGCCGCTTTCATCAGAATCGGACTGCGCGCCATGCTGCAATCAAATCATACGGTGCGTCCGCGCCGCAGCCTGCTGTTCGTTCCCGCGCTGCGGCCGGACCGCTACGCCAAGGCTCTCGATTCGGGCGCGGATATCGTCTGCATAGACATGGAAGACGCGGTTGCGCGCAGCCGCAAGGATGAGGGCCGCGCGCTGACCCTGCCGCTGTTCAAGGCCGACACACATCCGCACGTCGAGCGCATGGTGCGCATCAACGGCCTGTCCACGCCCGACGGCCTGAAGGATCTCTCCGCCATCATCGAATCGGACGCGCCGCCACGGGCGATCATGATTCCCAAGGTCAAATCGGCGGAAGAAGTGCAGTTGATTGAAACGCTTCTGTCGGCAGGGCCGGCACGCCATATCCGCTTCTGCGTCATCATCGAAACCAACCAGGGACTGGAGCGGGCGATCGAAATCGCGAAGTCGTCGTCGCGCATCGACTCGATCATCCTCGGTGCAGTGGACATGTCCGCCGACCTGCGTTGCGAAAAATCCTGGGAGCCCTTGCTATACACACGCTCGCGGCTGGTGCACGCCGCCGCTTCCGCCGGCATCGACCTGCTCGATGTGCCGTTTCTGAATCTCGACGATGCGGATGGGTTGCGGCAGGAATCCATCTCCTGTGCGCGGCTCGGCTTCACCGGCAAGGCGTCGATCCACCCGAACCAGCTCGCGACCATCCATGCTGCCTTCACCCCAGACGCGAAAACCATCGAAAAGGCGCGCAAGGTCTGCGCGGCATTCGAGCAGAACGACACCGGGCTGGTCGTCGTCGATGGCGAACTGATCGAATTGCCGGTGGTACGCTCGATGTATCGTGTGCTGGCGATTGCCGAGCGCGCCGCCAGGAACGACAGGTTGAATTGATTCAGTCGAAGAGGCTTCAGGCGCCCGGCGCGGATACCCGCGCGCTGGCCCGGATAAATCAGGAAAAGATGAAATGTCGCAAGGCTCTTCACTGCGCGCGGTAGTCTATGCGCTCGCCGCCAATGCCGGCATCCTGATCGCCAAGGGCACGGCTGCGGTCGTGACCGGATCGAGCGCGATGCTGGCCGAGGCAATCCATTCGGCCGCCGATTGCGGCAACCAGGTATTGCTATTGCGCGGCATGAAGGAGGCGAAGCGCGAGCCGGATACGAAACATCCGCTCGGTTACGGTAACGTGGTTTACTTTTGGGCCTTCCTGGTGGCAGTGCTGTTGTTCACCTTGGGCGGGTTGTTTTCCGTTTACGAAGGCTGGCACAAGCTGCATCAAGCCGAGCCAATCGCCAACCCGCTCGTCGCCTTCCTGGTGCTGGCCGTCTCGATCGTTCTGGAAGGGTTTTCACTGGCCGGATGCGTGCGCGAGATCCGCAAGGTGTCCGGCGGCATGTCGCTGTGGAGATTCTTCCACGTGTCGCGCAACAGCGAACTCATCATCGTGCTGGGCGAGGACATCGCCGCGCTGGTCGGGCTGTCGCTGGCCCTGACTGCGATCGCCCTCGCGCTCGCAACTGGCAATCCGATGTTCGACGCGCTCGGCAGCATGGCCGTAGGTGTCCTGCTGATCGTCGTAGCCGTGCTGTTGTCGCTGGAAATCAAGGGGCTGATCACCGGCGAGAGCGCCGAGGCCGACACCAGGAACGCGATCCACGCCTTTCTGTCCGCTCGCAGCGAAGTCGCCGAGGTCTATAGCCTGCTGACCCTGCAGATGGGAAAGGGCATCATGCTTGCCGTCAAGGCGCGCATGAAGGAGACGGGGGGCGCGAAGGCCATGATCGACGACATCAATCGCGTCGAGGCGGATTTGCGCGTCGCGTTTCCCGCGGTGCGCTGGTGCTTTTTCGAGCCCGACGACAAGAACTAGGACTCAGGTGAAAGGACTCAGGACTCAGTGGGGAAAGAAGAAGTCCACGTCGCCGTAGCCTCTGTGTTTTCACTGAGTCCTGAGTCCTTTCACCTTAGTCCTTCCTTTCAAGCCACCGGCTTGACGCGCCAGGCCAGCGCGATCGCGAGCAGGGTCGCCCCCACCGCAATGAAGCCCACCAGCCAGTAATTCGTCAGCGTGCCGCCGCTGCCGTGGCCGATGATCGTTCCGGCGAGGAAGGACGCCGCGCCGAGGCCGAACTGCTGGATCGCGGAATTGATGCTCATGAAGCCGCCGCGCAAGTGCGGATGCACGCTGGAAATGACCAGCGCCATGGCGGGCACGAAGCGACCGGATACGAACACCATGAAGATGACTGACGCGCAGATCGCGAGCCAGACCGGAACCGGTGGCAGGTTGGTAGTGATCAGCAGCGGCGCAATCGAGATCAGGCCGATGAGGGTGAAGATCTCGCGTTTGCCGTATCTGTCCGCCAGCTTGCCGATGTAGCGCGACGAAAACGCGGTGGCCAGTCCGCCGAACAGGTAGAGGTAAGGCAGGTCGGTTTCCTTCAGGCCGACATTGGCCACCATGTAAGGGCTGATGAAGGGAATGACCGAGAAGCCTGCGAACATCAGCGTGAACATGAACGCGAAGGCGCGCAGGTGATTGGCGTCGCCGAATACCGCCTTCATTTGATCCACAGGCCGATGCGATTTGCCTGCGACGATATGGCCGCGCATGGAAGGCAGCATCTTCCAGATCACGATCAGCACCAGCGCGGACACGGCGACCAGGAGAAAGAAGGGCGCGCGCCACGAGAACTGCGCGGCGAGGACCAGTCCGATGGGAACGCCGATGATGGAGGACAGCGCGAACGCAGACATGATCATGCCGGTCGCCGCGCCGCGGCGCCGCTCGGGAATTACGTCGCCGATGATCGAATGCACGGTCGCGCCCGCCACGCCGCCAAAGGCGCCGGCGACAGCGCGTGCGGCCAGCAACTGGCCGTAGCCGGGCGCGATCGCGCATAACAGCGTGGCGACCACGAAGCCGGCGTACAGGAAGACCAGCGTGTGCTTGCGATCGAAGCGGTCCGTGTAAAACGCCACGGCGAGCGCCGCGACAGCAGCGGTGAGCGTATAAGCCGATACCAGCAGCCCGAACTGCTGTGGCGAAATGAGCATGACGCGCATCAATTGCGGGCCTAGAGGCATCATGATCATGAAGTCCATGATGTGCGTGAACTGGACCGCGGCCAGGATCAGGACCAGCGAGCGTTCGCCTATCGGGGTGTCCCGGCTCATGCACCAGTCCTCGCGGCGGGATCCTGCGAGAATTCCGCAGCCAGCAGTTCGTAGCTTCTCATCCGGCTGGCGTAATCGCCCGTGATGGTGACCACCATCAGTTCGTCCGCGGCATAGGCTTCGGCGATTTCCAGGAGGCGCGTCTTGACCTTGTCCGGCGTGCCGATGATGGCGCGGGAACGTTCGCGCTGGATGATGGCGCGATCGCGGTCGGTATACGGGTAGGCCTGCGCTTCTTCGACGCTGGCAATCGGCGCTTCGCGCCCACTCGCCATCAGCAGGCGCCGGTGGTCGATGCTCGCGGCCAGCCGCTGTGCTTCGGCATCGGTTTCGGCGCACAACGCAAATACGCAAACCATCGCATGCGGTGCGGATTCGCGCAGCGAAGGGCGGAAATCGCGGCGGTAAGCCTGCGAGACCACGTCGCCGCCGTTCGCATTGATGAAATGCGCAAAGGCGAAGCGCAGGCCCAGATAGGCGGCCAGCGCGCCGCTGTAATCCGACGAGCCGAGCAACCAGACTTCTGGCGAACTCAGGCCCGAAGGCATAGCCTGCACGGTGGCGTAAGGATGTTCCTCGGGCAGCGTGCGGTCGAGCCAGCCGACTACTTCGACGACCTGATGCGGGAAGCCTTCGATGTCGTCGAAGGCCTGCGCATTCATTGCGTTTGCGGTGAGCCGGTCGCCGCCCGGAGCGCGCCCGATACCCAGGTCGATGCGGTGTGGATGCAAGGCCTCATGCATGCGGAACACTTCGGCGACTTTCAGCGGACTGTAGTAGGGCAGCATTACGCCGCCCGTGCCGACGCGGATGTTGCGGGTCGCCGCCGCGACATGGCCGACGAGAATCTCCGGGCATGGGTCGGCCAGCCCGCGCATGTTGTGATGTTCGGCCAGCCAGTAGCGGTGGAAGCCGAGTTCATCGGCGCGTTGCGCCAGCGCCACGGTGGCGCGCAACGCGTCGGCCGCCGAGCCGCCGCTTACGATCGGAGACTGATCCAGAACGCTGAGCTTCAACGCCATGGGCCGATCAAGTTGTGCCAGTCGCCTCGATCCGGCGACTACCGCGACGGATCGAGGCCAGCCAGAGGATAGCAATGGCCGTGATCGCAAGCAGGGGCAGCGCGGTGAGGTTCAGCGTATTCCAGCCGAAGCCGTAGAGGATGGCCCCCGAAGTCATCGATGTCGCCGCCATGGTGAAGTAGATCAGCAGATCGTTCATGCCTTGTGTCTTGGCTTTTTCGGCGGGCGCGTAAGCTTCGGTCAGCAGGGTCGTGCCACCGACGAACAGAAAGCACCAGCCGACGCCGACGAGCACCATCGACAGCCAGAACGCCGTCACCGTCGTGCTGGAGATGGCGATGCAGATGGCGCAGAGATTGAGCAGGACGCCGCCGAACATTACCGGCAGTGTGCCCACGCGCGCAATCAGCCAGCCGGTGCCGAAGGCGGGCGCGAACATGGCGATGATGTGCCATTCGATCACCAGCATCGCCGCACCGTAGGGATGGGAACACATCTTCATCGCCAGCGGCGTGGCCGCCATCAACAGATTCATGACACCGTAGGCGGTGATGCCGCCCAACGCGGCGACGATGAACACCGGTTGGCGCACGATGGCCGCCAGCGGGCGCGCGCTGCCATGCTGCTCCTCCAGGGTGGGGCGCGCCAGATCCAGGCCGCGCAGGATCAACATCGCGATCCCGGCGAGCAGGACCAGCGCCAGAAAGGTGCCGGCGAACAGCGGTTCGAACAAATCCTTGGTGAGCTTGCTGCTCTCCGGACCGAAGAAGCCACCGATGATGCCGCCCGCCAGCACCAGCGAAATGGCCTTGCTGCGTGCATTCACCGCCAGGCTGTCCGCGGCGGCGAAGCGGTAGAAACCGCCCGTTCCGGTGTAGACGCCGGCCACCAGAGCGGCCAGGCACAGCATCCAGAAATTGTGCGCGAGCATGGCGGCGGCGGCCAGCGCGCCGCCCAGCATGCCGAACGCGCAGCCGACCATGAAGCCGGCGCGGCGCCCGTGTCGTTTCATGAACAATGAGATCGGCAGGGTGGTCAGCCCGCCGCCGATGATGTAGGCAGTGGCCGGAATCGTGACCAGCATCTTGTTCGTGGCCAGCGTATCGGCCGCCAGCGTGCCGATGGAGATCATGGTCGCGTTGTTCATGACCAGTAATGCCTGGCATGCGGCAAGCGCGACGACGTTGCGGTGGTCGTTATTCATGCGCGAAAAATGTCCAGGGCTACTTGAGGCGGATGTCGACGCCGTGGAAGACGGTCGTCCCGGTATTGACCAGTGTTATGGGCCCGGGTTGCTGCCGCCAACTGAAACCCGCCGGCGTCATGTCCTGCGCCTTGCCATCGAGTTCGACGCTGCCGCCGGACACCGATACCAGCATGCCGCAAGGCGAGTAGAGTTCTGTGCCCTCGCCTGGATGCAGAACGATGCGGGTTACGAATACGCGCGCATTGTCTATCACCAGCGTCTGGTTCGGACCTTCGGCGGTCTTGTCGACCTCGCCGCATCCGCCGAGGATCTCGGCATCGACAACGTGATAAGGTGCGCTGCCGGCGTTGCGGATGCGATGCGCCTTCGGTTTGGCTCCATAGTCGATGAAGTAGGTGTCGCCTATGGCGCGCTCCCCGCGCCGCACCGGATCCTTGCCGGAATCCTGGGCGATGGTCGGCGAGGACGAGATGTTGACGAACACACCGTCGTTGCGATGCCAGTGATAAAGGGTCTGGTATCCCGGTTCGAGTTCGACGTCGAAGAAACGCACGTGCTCGTTGTGGAATACGAGCCGGTGGCGCGGCTCCTGTTCGATGGGAACCGGGTCATCGACGGCACTCGCGACGATGGGCATGAGCCACAGGGCAAAGGCAAGCAGGCGCGGCATAGAGTCGGGGGTTCCTTCCGGATTCTGAAAATTCTGATGTCGATTGCGTCCGACATTTTGCCAGAAAGACAGCGGGGCCCACGCAGGCAATATTGATTTGATGTGTTCGCTCAGTAACTTCCGCTTCGATTTCGCGGACCAGGGGAACTCTGGCGGCGGATCGGCTGCCGTAACCCGGGGGCCGTATGACTTGTGCAGCCCACATCCCAGGGGAAACAATGTTCTTGAAATTAAAATCTGGCGCAGCTTCGCCTGCGTTCGTGGTTCTTTTTTGTATTCTGACTGTACCGCCGGCATGTGCCGACGAGATCGTGCTCGCCAACGGCGATCGCCTGACCGGCAAGATTGTCCGCAAGGAAACCGACACGCTGGTGTTCAATACACCCTACGCCGGCGATCTGAGCATCGCATGGGCCAACATCCGGCGCATTACGACCGATCACCCGGTGTCGGTGTACATCGAGGACGGCAACAAGCTGATCGGCACGCTGCACTCCGAAGACGACGGCAGCGTCATCGTCACGTCCGGCGAGACGCTGACCAGCAACGCGGTGCCGATCGCGCAGCTGCGCTACATCAACCCGTCGGCGGAGGTGTCCGGCGAGGGCGCCAAGGTTACCGGGCACATCAACGCAGGACTGTCGTCGAGTTCCGGCAACACGGTTTCCAGGCGGTCCTATCTGGATACCGAAACAGTCGCCAGGACGCGGGACAATCGTTACACGCTGGGTGGGCGCGCGTCCCGCGCCGCGGACCACGGCATCGAATCCGAGTCGTACTGGATCGCCTACATGAAATACGACCATTTCCTGACGAAGAAATGGTATGCGTATGCGAACGGGAATTTCGAGAACGACAAGTTCAAGGACATCCGTCTGCGCAGCACGCTCGGCCTCGGCAGCGGCTACCAGTTCGTCGAATCTGAGAAGGCCAACCTTTCTCTGGAAGGAGGCGTGACCTACGTCAACACGGATTTTATCGTTGCCGAGGATGACAGCTACCCGGCCGCGCGCTGGGCGGTGAAATTCGACCACCTGCTGGGCAATTCGAAAGTCCGGTTCTTCCACGCTCACGAGACCTATGTCAGCCTCGAGGACGTGCAGAAGGTCTTCGTCCGCTCCCAGACCGGGCTGCGGGTGCCGTTGTTCAAGAACCTGAATGCGACCGCCCAATACAACGTCGACTGGGACAACAATCCCACACAAGGCCGGGTCAGGACCGACAAGACCTTACTGCTGACCCTGGGTTACAACTGGTGATGCGGCAATTCAATAGTATTCGTAGCTCTTCTTTGGCACCCGGGCCGCCTGCAGGCGGGCGCGCTCTTTGAAGTCCTGGGGGCGATCCCACCACGTGGTACGGGCTTCGCGCTGCTTGTCGACGACTTCCGGATGCTTTTTGAGAAAATCGCGCAGGAACGTTGTGGTCTCGGATTCGTAGTTTTTCATGAGGTTCTGTACCTGGAGCCGTGCATTGTGTAAAACAGCCGGGGCGGCGTGCCGGCATGTCATTGGAAATTACTGCGCCCGCCCCCAATTGTCGCCTGGCACGGCCGGTTTTTCCCGTTCCAACCCAAATTCATTGTCAGGAGTTCCACCTTGTCCCCGAGTTCGCTGCCACCGATTGCCTCGCGTAAACCCGTTGCTACCGTAGTCCACGGCGAGCGCCGCGTTGACGATTACCACTGGCTGCGCAACAAGGGCAGTCGCCCGGTAGACGCCTACCTGCGGGCGGAAAACGCCTATACGGCGGCGATGATGAAGCCGTCGCAACGCCTGCAGGATACGCTGTATCGGGAAATGCTGGCACGGATAAAGGAAACTGATACCGAAGTGCCGTATCGCGAAGGCGATTATTTCTACTATTCGCGCACCCGCAAGGGCAAGCAATATCGCATTTTCTGCCGGCGCCATGGCAGCGTGCAAGCGCCCGAACAAGTTGTGCTCGATGTCAACCATGCGGCAAAAGGCCACAAGTTCTTTGCGCTCGGCGCGTTCGAGGTCAGCCCGGATGGCAATTTGCTGGCGTTCTCGTCCGATACGACCGGATTCCGCCAGTACACTTTGCAGGTGAAAGATCTGCGCGATGGCCGCCTGCTGACGGACCGCATCGAGAAGGCGCGCTCGATCGCTTGGGCCTCCGACAATCGCACGGTGTTTTACGTCACCGAAGACGACGCCAAGCGCGCCTCACGCGTCTATCGCCATATTCTCGGCGGCCATGACGACCAGTTGATCTATGAGGAAACTGACGTGCGCTTTTCGGTCTCGGTTTCGCGCAGCAGGAGCAATGAATATCTGTTTCTGACGTCCCACAGCGCGACGACGTCCGAAGTGCGCACACTGCGAGCGGATGCGCCGCTGGCAACGCCGTCCCTGGTCCTCGCCCGCCGGCCGGATCATGAGTACTACGTCGATCACGGCCACGACCTGTTCTATATCGTGACCAACGACACCGGGCGCAACTTCCGCCTTGTGACCGCGCCGGTCGATGATCCGTCGCCTTCCCGCTGGACGCAAGTCATCGCGCATCGCGACAACGTCATGCTCGATGGCGTGGATGTGTTTGCGCGCCATCTGGTCGTGCACGAACGCGCCGGCGGGTTTCCGCGGCTGCGGGTGATGCGCCTGGCGGACAAGGACGAGCATGTGATCGAGATGCCGGAGCCGGCGTACTCGGTTGGCGGCGGCGCGAACATGGAATTCGATACCGATGTCTACCGATTCGATTACGCATCCTACATCACGCCCGATTCCGAATACGACTACCACCTCGACAGCCGGCAATGGACGCTGCTCAAGCGGCGCGAGGTCAAACATTACGATCCGTCCAGATACCGCTCGGAGATCCACTACGCCGTGGCGCACGATGGCGCCCGTATTCCAATTTCGCTGGTGTATCGCATCGATAGCAGGCGCAAGGGTGCGCAGCCGCTGCTGCTGTACGGATACGGCGCCTACGGCTATTCGCTCGACGTCGATTTCAGTTCGACGCGGCTGTCCCTGCTCGACCGCGGCGTGATTTTCGCCTGCGCGCATGTGCGCGGCGGCGGTGAGATGGGCAAGCGCTGGCACGATGAAGGCCGCATGCTCAGCAAGAAAAACAGCTTTTCCGATTTCATTGCCTGCGCGCAGCACCTGGTGCGCGAGCATTACACCGAGCCGCCGCAGCTGGTGGCCGAAGGCGGCAGCGCCGGCGGGTTGCTGATGGGTGGCGTGGCGAACCTGCGCCCGGACCTGTTCCGCGCAATTGTCGCGGAAGTGCCGTTTGTGGACGTGATCAACACCATGCTCGACGCCAGCCTGCCGCTGACCACTGGTGAATACGAGGAATGGGGCAACCCGAACGACAAACCGTATTACGACTACGTGGCTTCGTATTCCCCCTACGACAACCTGGCACGGAAGAACTACCCGGCCATGCTGGTGGAGACGTCGCTCAACGACAGCCAGGTCATGTACTGGGAGCCAGCGAAGTATGTGGCAAAGCTGCGTACGCTCAAGACCGACGCCAATCCGCTGCTGCTGCGCGTGAACATGGAGGCGGGGCACGGCGGGGCCTCCGGGCGCTACGACTATCTCAAGGAAATCGCGTTTACCTACGCGTTCATTCTCGGAACCCTGGGCATCGTGCGCTGACAGGACGAGGACGGAGAATCCGGCGGTTTACTGGCCTTCGAAGGGAACGTAACCCGGCCTGGCCTTGCAATGGGCCGGGATACGAGCGGAAATATCGGCGCGTTTGCGGGAAAGCAGCTCCAGGAAAATCGTGGTCGGCACGTCGGCGGTCTTGTTGTTCACGCGGTGTTCTCCGCGTTCCATGAGATCGCCCTCGATCATGTCGCCGTCGTTCGGGTAAGGCCCGGCAGCCCATTCGTACAGGCCGTAGCCGCTTTTCATTTGCAGGATGAAAAACCCGCATTCGTAGTTTTTCCAGATGACCATGCCTTCTTCGGCGTGCGCAGCGCTCGCGGCCGCTGCCGCAGCGAGCGACAGCATCAGGACCGCAAACCGCGTTGCGCCGCGGACATTCATCCCTCGATGGCCTCGAAGTCCTTCTTGCGCCTGCATTGACGCGGTATTTTCTTGTCCATCAGCGCTTTGGGCAGGTCGAATGTTTCCGAATAAACCATGGTCGGCTTGCCTTCGGTCTTGTTTTCGATCTTGCGCGTGCCGAAGGCGGAGAGTTTGCCTTCGAATATATTGCCGACCATCGGGCTCGGGCCGCCGAGAAACTCGAACAGCGAATAGCTTTCGCCGATCTTGAGCACGAAAAAGAAGCAACTGGGGTCACGCCAGATCAGTTCGCCGCTCTGCGGCGGCGCTTCGTTTCCCGTTTGTGCCGACAGTGGACTGGCCAGCGACAGGCTCAATAGAAGGGTCTGGAAAAGTTTTCGAAACATGCGAATTCCTTGCTGGGTGGGTATGGACTCAGGGCCGCGCGCGTGACTGTGAATGCACCCGGGCTGTGGCGATAATAACCCCCGGGACACGGCGCGGCAAACCGCCGTCGGGCGCTGCTGGTCGTCATTGCATTTCGAGCGCCTCGAAGCTCTTTTTCTTGCGGCACTGCCGGGGAATCTTCTTTTCCATCTGCTTCTTGGAATCGGTGA
>JBDTRK010000103.1:0-11709 GCA_039931685.1 Betaproteobacteria bacterium
CGCGCTGAACTTATTGGCGGTGCTGGATGCCTTTACGTCGACGACATGTGTCGTATTGAAATTCGTCGAGTTGTCCAGATGCGCCTTGGTATTCGAGGAGGCGATGTTGATCGCCACGCCGATGCCAACGCCGCTGCCGGTGCCGCCCGTGGTGCTGCCATCGGCCTTGGTGATGGATTCCGTGGTCGATTGCGCGTGAACGGAAATATTTCCGGTCGATGCCGTCAGCAGCCCGGTCCCGCTCAAATAAGCCTCTGTTGTGTTGTTGACCACCGAAACCGCGACCGCGCCCGCCAGATCGACATTCCCACCGGACGATGCAGCCCGATCGGACGTGTCGCTATCTGCGTTCGGATCCTGCAATGCCTGTTCGGACTTGTTCGTGCCGCCGGCACTGCTGGTCGCGCCTTCTGCGGCGGAAATTGCCGTCGTCGTAGCCGTTCTGGTCGAAGCCGCGACCAAATCAATCGTATGCGCGCTGGCAGCCGAGCCGCCGGAAATATAGGCGGTCGTGTCCCCATTTATGTGCGTGACCGCCACGGCCGCGCCCTTGGACGCATTGGCGGCATTCGCCGTCGTCGTCGCGTGCACTGTATTGTCGGCATGAAGCTGGATGTCGCCGCTGGTCGCATTCAGGGCGGAATTGCCCTCGACGCCAACCTTGGAGGCGCTGGTGATATGCGTAATCGCCGCAGCGGCATCGACGTCGGTATTGGTGCCCGTCGAATCAGGCTGGATCACGGCGGAAACGGTGACATCGGAGAACGCGTGGACCGTCAGGTTTCCGCTCGCCGTGATGGTGGCAAAACTGGAGTGCGCGAGATTGTCCTTGATCACCACGCTTGCGTTCGAATCAACCGTCGCGATCGAAACATGAAGAACATCGAAGTCGGGAAGGCTGGGCGTGACATTGACCGTTGACTTGGCTTCGATGGTGATGTCGTGACCCGTCAGCCAGCCGCCGTCGATGGTGATCGCGGCCGCTGAATTGGCGAGCAACCCGGACCCGAGCAGACCATCGGACGTCGAGTTCACCGTCAGATTGATGTCATTCACGCCCGCATCGATGCGAGAAGCGCCAAACGCGATCAAATCCTTCGCGTCGACATGGAAATCGCCTGCCAGCGTGAGATTGCCCACGCCAATGACCAGATCGCTGCTGCTGGTGACGTGCAGGCCGAATGCCAGGGTCGTGGGCGATCCGGTTTCCGTCAGGTTTACATGGTCGTCCGAAAGTGGCGTTTCCGTGCCGCCCTGGACGTCGATGTTCAGCATGCCGCCATTGCTGGACACGAATGTGTTCAGGAGGTTCATCGAATCCAGGTCGATGCGTATGCGGTCGCCATTGGCGTCGGCAAGCGTGTCACGCTTGATGATCACATTCACGTCTAAGGAATCGTCGAGGATGACCGACGTCACGACGTTGCTGGTTCCGGTTTCGTAGAGCTTCAGCACGTCGTCGGAGCCGACGTGCTCCGCAACCAGCGTCATGTCGTGAGGCGCAAGCGCGCCGTAAGTGACGTCCGCGGAGAGCAGCACACGCGGCTCCAGGGTTTCCAGCAGGAAGCGCCTGCGCTGCTCCTGCCTGGCCGCCTTGCGCAGCTTGCGTTGCTTTCGCCAGAGCGCTATCGCACGGAATAATTTTGCCAGTTTTCCGAAGAAGAAAATCTCGCCCAGGCTTGGCATGCGGCGAATGATTTCAAGGATGCGATTCGGTTGTGTAGCGCTCATGGAATACTCCTGGACGGCAGGCTGGAAACGTCAGGTCTTGCGACCTTGGCAGCGTGATTTACTGGAAAGGAAAAACAAAAATCCCGCGACTGGCGCGGGACGAAGTATTGCGGAATCGGGAGGGAGGCTGCGCAGAACGGAGGCGTCGGGGCAGCACGCAGAAGCCCAAGGCTGTCGACGCGGTCAATGGAACGATGCCCCTTAGCTGGACATGGCATGTCCGGCCTCCCTTTGCAGAAACTCTAGTTCAGTAATCCGAATTACCCATCCGACTGCAATGCGTGATTCGGCCGGTTTTTTTTGATTCTTTGTCCAGATCTGCCGTCTTTCGACTTCGTTTCGCTGGTTATTTAGCCGCTGCAGCGGTCAAAAGGCAGACTTACTTCACTCGGCGGAACATATCCGCTCCTGTCGCCATCGGGCGACAATATTTCCCTGAAGTGCGCAGGGTAAAACATCGTTTGCTGAATTTCAAATGATAAATATATGAAAATACTGAAAGTTTCTTTAATTTGTCATGGCAACCCGCTGACTTTTCTAGATTAAATGGGGTCGCGCGTTAGATTCAAAATAAATTCCTTAATATTCCTGCCATTAAGATTCATAGTTGATGTAACTTGCATTTCCGGCTTACTGGAGTCGGGTTACGCTCCGGAACAATTCGGGGGTGCTCGCTCCATCCTGTCGAGCCTGGCTCGCCTGAGATGTCACCGCAGGATCAATAACTAAGCACGATCACCCCCACCCCGCTCACGGCCTTGTGTGGGTTAACGCGTGCCCACGTTGCGCGCCGAAGCGAATAAATCTCTTTCATGGCCCACTGCGGCGCGGATCACGGCCGGCGGCATCCACTTTAGGAAAAAAAATACCTCGATCGTAGTTCACCCGCGCGCCCCTCCTCCGCCTGATCGGGCCAGCCGCTACAATTCACAACTTCGACCCCATCCAAACCCATCAAACCACCAAAATGTCGGCGGGAACGGTGCAACTCAGGACCACCGATGCGGGAGAGCGCGTGGTCGTCCTTTCAGGGGACTGGACGCTTGCCGCGCTTCAATCGTGCAGTGGACGCGTATCGCGAGCGCTTCAATCGGTGGCTGCCGACCCGACGCTCAAATGGGATCTGCGTGAAATCGAGGCGCTGGACAGCACTGGCGCCCTGTTGATCTGGCGCGCGTGGGGCGGCGACAGGCGTGGGGCCAGCCTTGTGAATACTGACCACGCAGCCATCCTGCATCAAATCGCCGCCGTGCCGCCGGTGCAGGCGTCGCGCTGGCGACCGGACCTCATGGCCCCGCTGGTCAATATCGGAAGCCGCGAGTCGCTTTTTTTCGGCCACGTGCTTGCCGTGATCAGACTGATCGGCATGCTCGTTCTGGACGCTTTCTATTTGCTTGCACACCCGCGGCAACTGCCGTGGCGCGAAATATCGGCCACGATATTCAAGGCCGGCGCGCTCTCCATGCCGGTCACGGCGCTGGTTGGTTTTCTCATCGGAGTCGTGCTTTCCTATCTCACGGCCGACACGCTCAAGGCCTATGGCGCGGGCGTCTACATTGTCAATCTGCTGGGCATTTCGATCATCCGCGAACTCGGGCCGTTGCTGGTTGCAATCCTGGTTGCGGGCCGCTCGGGCTCGGCCATGACGGCGCAGATCGGCGTAATGCGGGTAACCGAGGAGCTCGATGCCATGATCACCATAGGCATCTCCCCGGTTTCACGTCTGGTGCTGCCCAAGATCGTCGGCCTGGCGGTGGCGATGCCGCTGGTATCCATGTGGGCAATCGCAGCCGCGCTGGTGGGCGGCGCCCTCGCTGCCGACATTCAGCTCGGTATCGATTTTTTCTATTTCCTTGGCGCGCTGCCCAAGGCGGTCTCCGCAGACAACCTCTGGATAGCCAGTGTCAAATCACTGACTTTCGGGATGATTATCGCCCTGATTTCCTGTCACTTCGGTTTGCGGGCCAAGCCGAATACGGAAAGCGTGTCCAGTTCGATCACCACTTCCGTCGTAGCATCCATCACCACGGTGATCCTGCTCGATGCCATGTTCGCCATCATGTTCCGAAGCATCGGGTTCGACTGATGGCGCAGCCGGTCATCGAGGTCGAGGGCTTGCATACCCGGCGCGGCGGACAGACTATCCTTCGGGATATCGACTTGCGCGTCGATGCCGGGGAAATCCTCGGACTCGTCGGCGGCTCTGGCAGCGGCAAGACGACTTTGCTGCGGGAGATCATCGGACTGGATGCACCGGCCGGCGGCGCGGTGAAGTTGTTCGGCATCGACCCGTTCAACGCGAAACGTGCACAACGGCTGTCGGTTCAGCGCCGCTTCGGTACGCTGTTCCAGGCTGGCGCATTGTTTTCCGCACTCAGCGTTTTCGATAACGTCGCCCTGCCGCTGCGCGAACTGCGCAGCCTGGACAAGCGCCTCATCCGCGACCTGGTCATGCTGAAGCTGCACCTTGTGGAAATCGAGCCCGTGCATGCCGGAAAAATGCCGGCCGAGCTCTCCGGAGGAATGATCAAGCGCGTCGCCCTGGCACGTGCGCTCGCACTGGATCCAGAACTGCTGGTACTGGACGAACCGACCGCCGGTCTCGACCCCGACCGCAGCCGCAATTTCGTCAAACTGATACAGTCGCTGTCACGAGAACACCGGCTGACGGTGTTCATGGTGACCCACGACGCGGACACACTCGCAGCCCTTGCCACCCGCGTGGCGGTTCTTGCAGAAGGTCGCATCGTCGCTGACGGCACGCTGGATAAGGTCAGGCAAGACAAACATCCTTTCATCACCAGTTTTTTCGGCACGGCGCAAGCTTTGACCACACCAAACTGAAAATGGAAAGCCGCTCCTACGCCCTGCTCACCGGATTGTTCACGATCCTTCTCGGATTTGCGCTCGCTGCGACGTTCATCTGGTTTCGCGGCGATAGCAAGGTGCACAACCGCTATCTGGTCGTTTCGACCTTTCCCGTAAACGGGCTGAACCGGCAGGCTGCGGTGCGCTTCCGCGGCGTGGAGATCGGCAAAGTCGAAGACATCGCGGTCGATCCGAAGGATTCCAAGGTCATCCTGATCCAGGTCGTGCTGGACGACAGCGTCCCGATTACGCGCGGTACGTTCGCACAAATCGGTTACCAGGGCCTGACCGGCATCGCCTATGTGGTTCTGGACGACGACGGCTCAAATACCGCGCTGGTTCAGTCCTCGGACGGCGCCATGGCCCGCATTGAAGTGCGTGGAAACGTCTTCGACGACCTCGCGCAATCGAGCAAGGCTTTGCTGCAGCAGGCGTCGGAGCTGCTGGACCGGCTGAACCTGATTGCCAGCGAGACCAACCAGGTGCGAATCGACAACACGCTGGCCAGTTTCGAAAAGGCCTCGGCGCAACTGGAGCCGGCGTTACGCGCCATTCCGGAAATAACCGAACGTGCCAAACAATTCCTGAATGAAGACAACCGGCGGAGCCTGCAGAAATCGCTCGCGAGCATCGAACAGGCCACCGGCTCGGTGGCGCCGTTCGTCGAGGATTCGCACAAAGTACTCGTCGGTATCCGGCAGCTGTCTGACAAACTCGACCGGTTGAGCGGCGAGATTTCCTCGGAGATCAACGACAACACTCTGCCCAAGGTCAATCAACTGGTCGAGCAACTGGGCCAGGATTCCGCAGATTTCCACCGGCTGATATTGCAAATCGAACGCGAACCGCAAAGCCTGGTTTTCGGGCGGCAGCGGCCGCAACCAGGACCGGGAGAACCCGGATTCAACGGTGCCCGAAAATGAAAACACTGAGCCTGCTTCTCGCTGGCATTCTGCTCGGCGGCTGCGCCATCGAACCCCGGATGGCACCTGAAAATTATGATTTCGGGATCTCGAGCGCCGCGAATGCCCCGGACGGTCAGGATGTTTACCTCACCGAGGTGCGCGCGGCGGACTGGTTCAATACCACGGACATGCTGTACCGGCTGGAATATCTCGACCCGCGCGTGCTCAGGCCCTATTCCGCCAGCCGCTGGGCAGGTTTGCCGGCAGCAATGCTGGCCGCGCGCTTGCGCCAGTCAGTCGGCAGCGCGCCGACAGCACGAAGCAGACAGGCAAAATGCAGCTTGTCGTTGTTCATTACCGAATTCAGTCAGGTTTTCACTAGTGAGCAGGCCAGTCGAGCCGTCTTGCACCTGCGTGCGACGCTGATCGAAACGTCCAATGCCGGACAGTCACTGGTGCGCGAATTCCAGCTGGAACGTCCGGCGACGTCCCCGGACGCGGCCGGCGCGGCGGCGGCTTTTTCCGACATGGCCGTGTCAGTGGCCACGGAACTCAATGCATGGATCGCGTCGGCAGGCGTCTGCCAGAAGTAGCGGCGCACCGTTTTAACCTGCAGCAGGTTTTTTTCCTGCCCGTCGGCGACGCGGTAATGCGGCCACGTGCGTATTCTCCAGAAATCGCGCCGGATCCAACGCGTCCAGCAAACCGGCCTCAACCGGCATCGCTTCTCCGGCGATGCGGCTCGCCACGATTTCCGCGGCCAGTGCGGCCCAGGTCATGCCGCGCGAACCCAGTCCCAGGCAGGCAAACAATCCGGTGTCGTCGTTGGACTCCGGCGATTGCGGATCAGGCAATGCACCCAAAACCGGCAGGCGGTCGAAGCTCATTGCGCGGAACGCAACGCGACCGCCCAGCGCATGGGCCGTCACGTCGTCGCCGAAGCCGGGCAGCATGGCATCAAGGCGCCGCAGATTCGCCACATGATCTTCGTTTCGCGTTTCCCGATCCGGTGTGTCTTCGTTGAAGGTGGCGCCAATGCAATGCATTCCATTCAGCGCTGGAGTGACATAGCCTTCCCTGCACACTGCGATTTTCAGATCGTGCCCCGGCCGCTCGCGCATGAGACTGACCTGTCCGCGAACGGGACGCAGCGGCAACCAGACCGCCTGGCCGAAGCGGGTCGCCATGCAGGCATTGGCAAGCACCACGACCGGGGCGCTGCCCAACAGTCCACCGGCACCGTCGAGAATTTCCCAGCCATGGTCGTTGCGCCGGAGCGCGGCGACATCGCGGCCAAACAGGCAATTCACCATGCCGCCGGACGCTTCCAGATTCGATCGGCACATACTGGCGGGATCCGCCCACATTGCCTCTGGAAACCAGCATGCCGGTCCGGCGACCGGCGCACCGGCCAGTTCTGCCGCCTCGCGCGGCAGCACAACCTTGACCAGGTCCGCCTGGAGGGCAAACTGCTCGATGATGCGTTGCTGCTTGTCGAGATGATGGGCATCGCGTGCAAGTTGCAGCACGCCCCCCCGGCCATGAATCGTCGCCGTGCCTGCCGCGTCCAGTGCAGCCTGATGCCGGCACGCGTAAAGAAACGCTGCTGAGGTAAAGCGACTGTGCGTGTTCCAGTCGAGCGAAAATACCGGTCGGACCAGCCCGGCCGGATTGCCCGACGCCTCCAGTGCCGCGGCAGGATTGCGCTCAAGCAATTGCACGCTCCACCCGCGCTCGGCCAGACGCTGCGCACAGGCCGTGCCGGCCAGCCCGGCGCCGATTACGACAGCACGTTTGTCGCGTCGAACCGGCTCAGCCGCCACCCTTTGCGAATACCGGCCGCACAACATTTCCCGCTTGTGCCCGAACCCGGCGCGTTTTTCAACCGAGAATCCGGCGTAGGTCAGGCCGTGGACGACTGCCGCGGCAACCGTATAAGTCGCGAACGTCGCGCCTGGATTCGCCATGCGCGCCAATTCCGCGAACACGGCCGCGCTCCACATTTGGGGATTTTTTGCCGGCGCAAAGCCATCGAGAAAATACGCATCGGCTCCGGCCCGCAACTGGCGCAGCATCACGGCGGCGTCCCCGAACAGCAATGTCAAAGTGACGCGCCCGCCGTCGAAATGCAGGCGATGGGCCCCTGGCAGAAGCGGAGGATAGCGCTCACGCAATTGCATCGAGATGCCTCGCAACTCAGGAAATCTCGCGTGGATGCGCGCGAGTTCCTCCGCCTTGATGGGATGTTTGTCCACCGATACGAAATGCAGGCGCATTGCGCGTGCAGAACTCTCGCGCAAGGCACGCCAGGTTGCGAGAAAATTCAGCCCCGCGCCAAATCCGGTTTCGACAACCGTGAACGCGTCGGACTTGTGCCAGCGTTGCGGCAAGTCGTTGCCGTCGAGGAAGACATGCCGCGCCTGCGCGAGCGCGCCCTGGGCGGACGCGTAAACGTCGTCGAAATCAGGCGAATGGAGCGTGCCGTCCGGGCTGAAGCATGCGGCGGCAGGAACGATGGGGTGAAAATCGGGTAACAAGGGCAGTTCGTCTTCGACGCTGTGAACTTAGTCCGAACCCGCGACCCGCCGCCCAGGATACCCATGTGCGAGCGAGCGCAAGCCATCAATCGTCCGGCGGCTCCGGCGAAGCGAACTATCAACACTGTAGCACCATCGATCCCGCAATGACGCGATCGCCGGTGGGATTCAGGCGCGGACTCGTCTGAGGGCACCCGAGGTAATAGCCGCAATGTCCAATTGCCGGGCGCCAATGCAGACCGAAGTTGCCTGCCATCCCGCGCGCGTCTTGTGCACGTCGCGCCTCCGAAAATGGGCCGCGGACAGCGAGCCCCGAACTGACGAAGGGACCGGACGAGGTACTGCGACCGACACAATGGTTGGGCACGACCGGTAAACATCCTAATATCTTGCAGCGCGTCAGTTCCCAGGTCGCAATTCACAATCGCACAGACGATATCCACGGAGAAATTACGCGTGCATTCCGCACTATTCCATATTGGAAACAGATTTCCTTGCAAATCAAGGACGATCTGTCAGGGGCCTGACCAGGATCGCGGTCATAGGGCATCCCCGAAGCGCCAAATCATTGCTCGTTCACGTTCAATCAATCCGCAAGAAAGACAGCACACCGAATCAATTTACGGGCATCGATGCTGCGACGCACCCGCACGCGCTCTTGATTGCGTTATCGCGCCACCGGCTGGGCGACAAGGCAGCGAATTCCAGACTTTCTTACGGGAAGGACACAAGATTACGATTGATACGCCGGGCCGCTACGCGGCAGTCAGCGGTGTTTCGAAGGGTGAACAGTTTTTTTAAATCGGAATTAGTGCGAAAAATAGAACTGTCGCGCTATACAGGAACGCCCGTAGAGGAGTAGAGTTTCCAGGCAGCTCTTAAACATAAAACTTTATGACGTATCCTGCAGGCCGCTGCTGCGCGGGACCGAGTGGCAACGACTCACTAAAAAATTATTCTAGGCTCGATGGAGGGTTAACCAAATGAAAATCACAGTAAACAAGCAGGAAAAGAATTTCGAGGGAGATCCGCAAATGCCGCTGTTGTGGTATCTGCGCGATGAACTCGCCATGACGGGTACCAAGTTCGGGTGCGGCACGGGATTGTGCGGCGCCTGTACTGTGCACCTCGATGGCAAAGCCGTGCGTTCCTGCGTCACGGTCATGAACGATGCTTCCAATCATAACGTGACGACCATCGAAGGGCTTTCTGCCGATGGCAATCACCCGGTGCAAAAAGCCTGGCGCGCTGAAAATGTGCCGCAGTGCGGCTATTGCCAGCCCGGCCAGATCATGAACGCGGCCGGATTGCTCGGAGAAAACAAGAATCCCTCTGACGAGGATATTCTCGCGGCCATGTCTGGAAACATCTGCCGTTGCGGTTGTTATCAACGTATTTTCTCGGCGATCAAGTCCGCCGCCAAGGAGGCTTGAGATGAAAACCATTCAAAATCAGGCCATCATCAAGAACGTCAGCCGCCGCAACCTGCTCAAGGGCATTGTTGGCACTGGCGGGTTGGTTATCGCAGCCCAGTTCGTGCCGGGAATCGCCGCTGCCGCCTACAAGACTGGCGCAGGCGGAATGCCTGGTGGTGCTGTTTGGGACCCGCATGTCTTCGTTTCGATTGACCCGAGCGGGATGGTGACGATTGTCACGCATCGCTCCGAAATGGGCACCGGCTCGCGCACCAGCCTGCCAATGGTTGTCGCCGACGAAATGGAAGCCGACTGGGCACAGGTCAAGATCGTCCAGGCCGAAGGCAACGAGCAGAAGTACGGCAACCAGGACACCGACGGTTCACGCAGCATCCGCCACTTCACGCAGCCGATGCGCGCATGCGGCGCTGCTGCAAGGCAGATGCTCGAGCACGCCGCCGCGTTGACGTGGGGCGTATCGGACAGCGAATGCCGCGCAGAGAACCACAAGGTAATCCATACCCCAACCGGCAAGTCGTTGGGTTATGGTGAACTCGCAGCCACCGCAGCCAAGCTGAAGACGCCCAGCGAGCAAAGTCTCACGCTCAAGGACCCGTCGCAGTTCCGCTACATCGGCAAGGGTCAAGTACAGATCACTGACTTGCGCGACATCACCATGGGTAAGGCCACATATGCCCAGGACATCCATGTTCCGGACATGAAGTATGCAGTTGTCGCGCGTCCCCCGGTCGTTCTCGGCCAGGTCAAGACCTACGACGAAGCAGCTGCCATGAAGGTTCCCGGTGTCATCAAGGTTGTAAAAATTCCGGCGACGCCCATGCCCGCGAAGTTTGCTCCGCTGGGCGGCGTCGCGGTCATTGCGAACAGCACCTGGGCCGCAATCAAAGGTCGTGAAGCGCTGAAAGTCACCTGGGACGACGGCCCGAACAAGAGCTACAACTCGGATACGTACAAGGCCAAGATGCAGGCGCAGGCACGCAAGCCTGGCAAGATCGAGCGCAACGAAGGAGATGTCGACAAAGCCCTGGCCGGCGCCGCGAAAGTCATCGAGCACGAGTACTACATTCCGCACGGCGTGCATGTCCCCATGGAACCCCCTGCAGCTACTGTGCAGATCAAGGGTGGCAAAGCCGAAGTCTGGGCCTGCGTGCAAAGCCCGGGCGGTACCCGCGGCGACGTGGCCAAGACCCTCGGCATGAAGGAAGAAGATGTCAGGGTCAACGTCACGCTGCTCGGCGGTGGTTTCGGACGCAAATCCAAGTGCGACTTTGCGCTGGAAGCGGCAATCCTGTCCAAGTCGATGGGTGGCGCGCCGGTCAAAGTGGTGTGGACTCGCGAAGACGACATCCATCATTCCTTCTACCACAGCGTGTCCTATCAGCATGTCACCGCGGGTCTGGACAAAGACAACAAGGTCGTCGCCTGGCGCCATCGCAGTGTTTCGCCGTCGCTGATGTCGAACTTCATGCCTGATCCGAAGCGCGAGAGCGCCCTGGAACTCGGCCTGGGTCTGATCGACACGCCTTTCGACGTGCCGAATCTGCGGTTGGAAACAGGTGAAGCTGTGGCCCAGACTCGGATCGGCTGGTTCCGTTCGGTGAACAACATTCCGCACGCATTCGCCATGCAGTCCATGGTGGCGGAATTGGCCGCCGAACTCGGGCGTGACCCGAAGGACTTCCTGCTGGAAATGATCGGGCCGGCCCGGATCGTCGATCCGCGCAAGACGGTAACCAGCGACCTGTGGAACTACGGCGATCCCTGGGATACCTATCCGGTCGACACCGCGCGTACCCGCCGAGTTATTGAGCGCGTCGCGAAGGAAGCCGGCTGGGGTCGCCAGATGCCCAAGGGCCACGGTCTCGGCATCGCTGTTCAGCGCAGCTTCCTGAGCTACGTTGCAACGGTTGTCGAAGTTGTAGTGGACGACAAGGGTAACGTCACCGTTCCGCGCGTGGATACGGCGATTGATTGCGGTTTCGTGGTCAATCCCGAGCGTGTCCGTTCGCAGATCGAAGGCGCGGCCGTGATGGGATTGGGCTTGGCAAAACTAAGCCAGATCACCTTCAAGGATGGTCGTGTGCAGCAGAGCAACTTCCATGACTACCCGGTGCTGCGTATCGGCCAGGGCGCCATGAACGTTCACACGCACATTATCGAAGCCACCATCGACGATCCCTCCAGTGGGGTCGGGGAACCGGGTGTACCGCCGTTCGCCCCTGCATTCATCAA
>JBDTRK010000104.1:0-11589 GCA_039931685.1 Betaproteobacteria bacterium
ACGCATCCATTTTTTAACCGTTGGCTGGTCAATAAATATCCGCTTCTGCCTAACGTGAAAGCTGTGCGGCCGGACGCCGCAGGCGGACGGTCCGAACCAGCGCCGGGTTGGGCACCACTTTATCTAATATCGTTGTCGGCAAAGAATCGCTCCCAAACGCCGATTACATCAGAAACCAAAACCTCAACAGCGATTCTCTCGCCGCTCTTCATTTGTACCTTTAGTCGCCACGCCGGCTGCACTGAGGTAACTTTTTCGTTCGTCAGATTCGGAAACGCATCATTTATTTCGGCCAGGCTCGCTTGCGAAGTTGCAGAGACACTGACGGCATCTACCACAGGCGGATACTTTAAATATGACCCTCGGTCTGTGGTGAGGATAACGTGCTTGCTGGCATTGCATAAATCGCGACACGCGCCGAGCGATTCTGAGCTACTGAGGAGGGCAGTTACTGACTGTTCCAAATCGGGACGATAAACCTTGATCCAGTCCCACAAATGGTATGCGCTAACCACAAAGTCGAATAGACAATCGCGAATCGCCGTTTCGTCGCAA
The DNA here is from genome assembly GCA_039931685.1 of Betaproteobacteria bacterium. Lineage (GTDB taxonomy): Bacteria > Pseudomonadota > Gammaproteobacteria > Burkholderiales > JACQAP01 > JACQAP01. The sequence continues at coordinate 556 of JBDTRK010000104.1, forward strand.
ATGTTCAGAGCCTCAGTCAACAATTTACCGCTGCGCTTTGCCTTGTGAAGAAGGTTACCTGGACTCACATAGATCGCGTGAAGGAGATTCATTTCAACGCCCAAGCGTTAGCTGTGCGGCCGGACGCCGCAGGCGGACGGTCCGCACCAGCGTAAGGTTAGGCATGACAATCACCACGATTCAACTCTGACTGCCTCCACGCGGGACCAAACATCGGGATCTTCGCTTGGCCACACGCCGCCAAGCAAATAGCGGAATGAAGCGTTTCTCTTGGCCTCGATCTCGATGCGATCAACAAACTCGACACCGTGGTATCTAATAATATCCTCGAGCGGTCCTGCGGCAAGACAACCAATTGCAGTTTGAGACTTGACTAAGCCTGCAAGCTCCAGAATTACGGACCAGGCCAATTCTGGGTTGTTGTGGACGGCCTCATCTAGTGCCTCGATTGCCCAGAACTCCGGGATGTCCATATCTTGTGGCGCAGAGGGATCCGCCGGCTGCTTCGCGTAATAACCGATGAAGTCTTCAATCAGTCGCGTTCGTTCAGCCGGGCTCATCATGCCTAACGCAAAGGTAACCGGACTGCCGCTTGCGGCAGGTCCGAGCGACCGAAGGGAGCGATGTTGACCGCGTGGTTAGGCATGCGTACCTTCACTACGGCCAAAAAAACACGATGATCGAAGCAATCCACCCTGCAACACTCCAGCTCTCGGAATACGCCTTTCCAATTTGGTTTGACTCTCCGTGAGCACGGCCAATGTCGACCGCGGACGCTACTGCAGGAAATGAGCACGTTGCGCACTTGTGTGTGCCAGGTTCATTCGCGTGCTGGCACAGGTGGCAGGTCCAACGGTAGGTGGGCGCAAGCATGCCTAACGTTTGAGTTGAGAGGCGCGCGGAGGCCGGCTGCGCAAGGCTGAGAATGAAATGAAAGCCTGAAGCAGCCTGCCGGAACGCGTCCTCTCGAACGAAGGGTTAAGCGTCAACCCGTTGTACAGCTCCGCAGCCGTGCCACCCAAAGCCACGCTGCTACTTCTGGCTTAGGAACTCAAGCCCATACTTCGTCGCAATGGCTTTGGCGTCTGCTGATGCAGCGCTTGTCGGACTACCCGTGTCGAGCATTGTGGCTTCGGCGACCATCGCGTCGAAGATTCCGCCGGGTGAGCTAATGATCAACTGGCGGCCGATTTCGGGGCCCTTGCTCACGAAACCGTGAGGCGTGCCTCTTGGCACAAACACCACGTCACCGGGGCCCAGATTGAGCAGCTTGTCGTCAAGCCGGAAGTCATAGTGGCCCTCGCAAATAATGAACGTCTCATCGTATGTTGGATGCCGGTGAAACCCGGCTCCAGACTCGGGAGGCTCGATTGCCTCGCATACGGTATAGGCGTTCCAGCCTTGTTCGGCTGTGGTCTTGAACGTCATGGTCATCCGACCGACTTTGTAGGTCTTCCCCTCGCCTGGAAGGAAGTGCTTCGGTAGTACTGTGCCATTCACAATCGTCTCTCCTTTCCTCGAGAGGACTGCGCTTTGGCTGTGGCGGCAGTAGTACCACTGTTCCAATGAGGCGCCGCATTCCCCCTTTTGACGCCTAACGTTGCGGTTGACCCGCCCGTGTAGGCGGGCGAAGCCCGCCGGAACGGGTCGGGTCGAACTGCGGGTTAGAGCGCACTAGACTAACCCCGAGGCGGATAGCCTGCTACTGGCGCAATGCCGTAAACAAGCTTCCGCCCCACAGCTTCGAGAGGGCCAAAGACAGGGAATGTCTTCGCACCAGTCACGATGTACTGGAGCTGCTTTGTCGAGTACAGCGCATCCAATAGCGCGAGAACGCCCTCTTCCTCAATCGACAAGGCTACGACATCAGCCAACCCCAGTTCCTTCGCTTTTCGAAGCGAGCGATGTAGGTCGTGCCCGTAATTGTGTCGCAGCCTCCTTAATTCCAGACCTTTCTTCAGCAAGAAGGCCTTCAATGCGAGTTCAATGGCTTGGCCGACGAGAAACATGACGGGGATCGGCGCCATGATTTCGTAGCCCGGCTTGTCGCCGAGTTTGTCATCCGCTGCCAAAGCCGCCTCGAAAAAATCAATCGCATATCGAGCCATGCCGATCGACGTCGTGCGCTCGGGATCCTCGTGAAGGCTAGGCTTTGCCATGCGCTCTAACAGTTATTCACCAGACCGGCCGGTCAGGACTATTAAAATTCGCAGCGCGCACTGGCGCACATCAATCACCTGATTCATTGGGCATTCTTTGAGGGGGCCTGTCCGCATATGCCATCATAGTACAGGTCGTTGCGACCAAGGTATTGTGGAGGCTTTAACCCCAAAGGAGTGACACTCATGGGGTCTGATCGATCAGTCTTCGCAACCCAATCCCGCTGCCCCGCTTCGCCTGATGGATCAGGTTCATGCCGTCTGCCGCCGCCGGCACTTGAGCCCGCGCACCGAAAAGGCCTATCGATTCTGGATCCGGCAATTCATCTTCTTTCACGGCAAGCGCCACCCGCGCGAGCTCCGCGAGATCGAAGTCACCCAGCTTCTGAACCACCTCGCGGTCAAGCGCAAGGTAGCGGCTTCAACTCAGACGCAGGCCCTGAACGCGATCGTCTTTCTCTATCGCGATGTCCTGGCCGCTCCGCTCGCCGAGATGAATGGCCTCAATCGTGTCCAGCAGCGCCAGCGCATTCCCGTGGTGCTCACACCGGGCGAGGTGGCCCAGGTGCTGTCGCAGATGACCGGGGCGACCGCGCTGATGGCGCGGTTGATGTTTGGCTCGGGGCTGCGGGTCGAGGATATCGACTTCGGCGCGGCGATTCTGAGTGTTCGCGATGGCAAAGGCGGCAAGGATCGTACGACCGTGCTGCCGATGCTCCTGCGAGACGACATGCAAGCGCACCTCGTGAAGGTGGCCCAGCTGCAGGTGGAGGACCGAAACCGCGGCGCGGGCCTCGCCCCCCTGCCCGGCGCCCTCGAACGCAAGTATCCGAAAGCTTCCGAATCCCTCGCCTGGCAGTTTGTGTTTCCGTCTTCTGTGTGTCGTCCCTGGGGTCAAAGCGGTCGATTGGTTCGGTGGCATGTCTCTCCCGGCACCATTCAGCGGGCCTTCCGCCAAGCCGTGCAGCGAGCAGGAATCGTCAAGCACGCGACGGTTCATACGCTCAGGCATTCCTTTGCGACGCAGTTGCTCGCTTCCGGGACGGACATTCGGACTATTCAGCTCTTGCTAGGACATCGCAGCCTTCAGACCACGATGATCTACACGCACGTCCTCGAGATCACCAAACGGGTCACCAGCCCACTTGATGCACTGTGAATCCAATGGGAGCACTTGAGATCACAGAATGTGATCTCAAGTGCCTCCTTCCTTCTACGCTTTTCTTGGGCACAGGGACTAGCCCAATCCTGCTATCGGACAGATTTCAACCTATGACGATGGCCTGATGCCTGGAATTTCTCGCAACGCTGATAAACTCTCGTTAATTCGTCAGCAAATAATTCATTGTGTTACCAAAGCCCAATCCTCCGCAGGTCTCGCCCATGATGCAGCAGTACCTGCGCATCAAGGCAGAGCATCCGGACAAGTTGCTGTTCTACCGCATGGGGGATTTCTATGAGCTGTTCTTCGAGGACGCCATCCGCGCCGCCAGGCTGCTGGACATTACGTTGACGCAGCGTGGCGCCTCCGCCGGCGATCCCATCAAGATGGCCGGCGTCCCCTACCATTCCGTCGAACAATATCTGGCCAAGCTGGTAAAGCTCGGCGAATCCGTGGCGATTTGCGAGCAGATCGGCGATCCCGCCACATCGAAGGGTCCGGTTGAACGCAAGGTCATCCGTGTCGTCACACCGGGCACGTTGACCGACGCGGCGCTGCTCGACGACCGCCGCGAAAACCTGCTCCTGGCGTTGAACGTGGACGGCGACCAACTCGGGGTGGCATGGCTGTCCCTGGCAAGTGGGCGCTTCGTCGTGCTCGAAACCCGCAGGGAAAACCTCGCATCCGAACTGCAGCGGCTCCAGCCGGCCGAAATTCTGGTGACGGACGTGTGCGACGACCCCGGCCTGGAAGCCTCGGGCGCCGTCATCAAACGGTTGAGCACCTGGCAATTCGATCGCGATGCCGCCAGCCGCGCCCTGGTCCGGCACTTCGACACAAGGGATTTGTCCGGCTTCGGCGCGGACGCACTCGGCCCGGCGCTCGGCGCGGCCGGCGCGTTGCTCGAATACGCCCGGTCGACCCAGGCCGCCGCGATTGCCCATGTGCGCGCACTTGTCGTGGAACGCGACTCCGAATATGTGCGCATGGATGCCGCGACGCGGCGCAATCTGGAAATATCGGAAACCTTGCGCGGCGATCCCGAACCCACCCTGCTGTCCGTGCTCGATACTTGCGCGACGACGATGGGTTCGCGCTGGCTGCGGCACGCGTTGCACCATCCACTGCGCGATCGCGCAGTGGTCGCGGCCCGGCTGGATGCGGTCGCCACGCTGCGCGGTGCGGGCGCGGAAGACCCCTACCGGAAACTTCATGATGCGTTGCGGCCGATCAGCGACGTCGAACGCATCACTGCACGCATCGCCCTCAGGAATGCGCGCCCGCGCGACATGTCGGCATTGCGCGAGTCGCTGGCCGCCCTGCCGGTCTTGCAATCCCCGCTCGGCCGCCTCGACAGCCCGCGGCTGCAGGTCCTGGCGGACGGACTCCGGCCGCCGCCCGAACTCACCGATTTGCTAACGCGCGCCATTCTGCCGGAACCGGCGGCCGTCATCCGCGAAGGCGGCGTCATCAACGACGGCTTCGACGCTGACCTGGATGAACTGCGCGCGATCCAGAACAACTGCGGCGAATTCCTGATCGCGCTGGAAGTGCGCGAACGCGGCCGCACCGGCATCGCCAACCTGAAGGTGGAATACAACCGCGTACACGGCTTCTACATCGAAGTAACCAACGCCAATACGCAGAAGGTGCCAGACGACTACCGGCGCCGCCAGACGTTGAAAAATGCCGAGCGCTACATCACGCCTGAGCTGAAGACTTTCGAGGATAAGGCCTTGTCGGCGCAGGACCGGGCGCTGGCTCGGGAAAAATATCTGTACGAAAAGCTGCTCGACGACCTCGCCCCACACCTGCCCGTTCTCCAGCGCCTGGCGACCGCGCTGGCCGAACTGGACGCATTGGTCACGCTGGCGGAGCGCGCGGCGGCCCTTGACTACTCGGCGCCACAGTTTACCGACGAAGAAAAGCTCGACATCGAGGCCGGGCGCCATTGCGTGGTGGAACGGCAGATCGACGAATTTATCGCCAACGATACGCGACTAAGCGATGCGCGGCGGCTGCTGCTGATCACGGGACCAAACATGGGCGGCAAATCCACCTACATGCGCCAGACCGCCCTGATCGTGCTGCTTGCGCACGTAGGCTCGTTCGTGCCGGCCAAACGCGCGCTAATCGGTCCGGTGGACCAGATCTTCACGCGCATCGGCGCCTCGGACGACCTGGCCGGTGGGCGCTCCACTTTCATGGTGGAAATGACCGAGGCGGCCAATATCCTGCACAACGCCACCAGCACTTCACTGGTGCTGATGGATGAAGTCGGCCGCGGCACGTCGACTTTCGATGGCATGGCACTGGCCGAAGCCATTGCCCGCCACCTGGTGGAAACAAGCCGCAGCTACACGCTGTTCGCGACCCACTACTTTGAATTGACCCGGCTGGCGGACGAATTTCCGCGAGTCGCCAACGTGCATCTGGACGCCGTCGAGCACAGGGACAAGATCGTTTTCCTGCATGCCGTCGAGGAAGGCCCGGCGTCGCAGAGTTACGGCATACAGGTGGCCCAGCTTGCGGGCGTGCCGGCAACGGTGGTGCGCGCGGCAAAGAAGCATCTGGCAAGACTGGAAGCGCAAGCGGCCGCCCACGGCCCGCAGGGCGACTTGTTCTCGGCACAAGCGAAGGAACCGGAACAGGCGGAACATCCCGTGATCGAGGCGTTGCGCCGGACGCATCCCGATGCCCTGTCGCCCAGGGACGCGCTTGAATTAGTCTATCGGTTGAAGAAATCCGCCGACAATGAGGACTGAGCTGTTTATTGAGCCGCCGCCGGCGCAGTCGCGGCTTGCGATTCACGCTCGCGTGCGATCGCATTGGCGAGCTGGTACACCGCCATCGCGTAATTCTTGCTGAGGTTGTAGCGCGTAATCACGTAAAAATTGTTGAAGGCGAGCCAGTAATCGGGCCCCGCCTCAAGGTCCAGCGCAAACAGACTGGCCACGAGGTCATCGGGCATGGGGTCGGTCGGCTCCACGCCTTTGGGCAGCATCTGCGCCAGCGTCGAGTGCGGCTTGAATCCCTTTGCCACGACCTGACGGAAGTCCGTGCCACTGACGCGCGCGGGCACGACGATCGGCTGGCCGGCCATCCAGCCGAAATAGTGCAGATAGTTGGCGACGCTGCCGATGATATCGGGCACGCTGTTCCAGAGATCGATCTTTCCATCACTGTCGAAATCCACCGCGAAACGTCGGTAGCTGGTAGGCATGAACTGCGGCATGCCGATTGCGCCGGCGAATGAACCCGTCACTGCGAGCGGATCCAGCGCGTTGTCGCGCGTGAGCAGCAGGAATTGCTCGAGTTCGGCGCGGAAATAGTTCGCGCGTGCCGGCATTTCAAAGGCCAGCGTATAAAGCGCGTCGATGACTTTGAAGTTGCCGGTGCGCTTGCCGTAGATGGTCTCGACGCCGATGATCGCAACAATGAGCTCTTCCGGCACACCGTAGATATCATGCGCGCGCTTGAGTTGTTCCGCATTCGCGTTCCAGAACTCGACACCGCCGCTGGTGCGCGTCGGCGTGACGAAAATTTTCCTGAATTCGTACCACGGCTTCGAGGTCGCGGGAGCGTTGATCGCCTTGACGACGTTATCGTTGATTCTGAGCGGCGCGAGCATCTGGCGCAGGGCAGCCTCGTTGAACTGGTGCTGTTGCACCATCTGCGCGATGAATTTCTCGACTTCCGGATTGAGCTTGACCTTGCCCGGTGCCTGGGCGAGCGTCGAAAAACTGCTGCCGATGAGCAACAGCCAGGCCGCGATCAGTGCGCGCGACACAGTCATGGGCCGGCGACCGCGCGGTTGATCGTCACACGCACACCACTGCGCCCCGGCGCCACCTTGTCACTGCTGCCTTCCAGGTCGCCGGCTTGCGGCGTCGCGGAACCGGACCGGGAAACCCGGGCGCCAACTACGACTTCAGCGAACCGGGACAAGGTCATCTCCGGCATCATTGCCATGGAATCGTCGAACGCGTATTGGTAAGGCAGATCGGCAACCTTGATCTTAACGATCGCAAGGGGCATGCGCGGGCCGCTGGCGGCGCGTGCAAACACGAACACCGTATCGTCCGGGCCGACCTTGCCCTTGAGGGAGTCCGCGAGATTCACCACGCCGCTCAGGCGTTCCTTGCCGGCGGCGGCAGTCGCGACCGGTTTGCCGGCCAGACGCGCCTTCGATTCGGTGATGCCAGCCTGCAACGCCTGCGCAAGTTCACCGCCCACGCCGGGCTGCTTGAGCACGGCTTCCCAATAGGCGATCGCATTGCGGAAGTCCTTGCGCTCGAACGCGGCGCTGCCCGACAGCGTCAGCACCTTGGTGTTGCGCGGATCGAGCTTGCGGGCGCGCTCAAGCAACCGGGTCGGCTCGCCGTCGAGCGCGCGACCGCTGGCGAGCGCAAGCGATTCGGCATAGTCGGCCAGCAGATCGGCGTCCTGCGGGCGCAGTTTCACGGCTTTGCCGAACGCGTCGTTGGCTTCGCCGAAGCGGTTCATGGCGCGGTAGGCCCGAGCGAGCATGGTCCAGCCTTGCGCGTCATCGGGATTCAATTGCATGCGCGCCGCCAATTTCTCCGTCATGGCCTGGAACTGATCCGGCGTGATCGACGACATGTCGGCCGCCGGATGGCGTGCCGCCCCTACGCCCTGCGGATTGCCAAGATGCAAGTAGAGCAGGACCGATGTCAGCGGAATCAATATGGCGACGATGGCCGCAACCGTCCTGCCCGAGGTGATCGGCCGCTGCACCTGGCCCGCCACTGCCGCTTCTTCGAGTACGCGAATCTCCAGTTCATTTCTTGCCTGTTCGTAGCGTTCCGCTGCCAGCGTGCCGGCTTCGACATCCCGGTCCAGTTCCGCAAACTGATCGCGATGGATATCGAGGTTGGACGATTGCCGGCCGACCACGACCGACTTCGAGCGCTTGAGCAGCGGCCACAGTACGATGGCCAATGCCGTGACCAGCAGGAAAAATGCGGCGGTGGCGAATACGATCATCGGGTCTCTTCTCCGGATCGACCGCGCAGCAATTCTTGCGCGCGTTCATGATCCGCAGCGGTCAGTTCGACATCGGGCAAGCGCCGGCGCCGGCCACGCAGGTACAGCGCAAGCCCCAGCAGCCCGACCAGAAGCAAAGCGAACGGTCCCGCCCAGAGCAGTAACGTGGTCGATTTGAACGGCGGATCGTAGAGCACGAAATCACCGTAGCGCGCGACCATGTAGTCGCGGATTTCGGCGTCGCTTTTGCCCGCCTCCATCTGGCTGCGCACCTGGTTCTTGAGATCAATGGCGAGATCAGCGTGCGAATCCGCCAGGGGCTGGTTCTGGCAGACCAGACAGCGCAGTTCGGAAGTCAGTTTGACCACGCGCTTTTCGAGCACCGGATCGTCTGCGGCGGGCGGCGCTTCCCTGGCCACGCATAAGGCGCACATCAGCAGCAATGCAAAGGCGAACAGGATCTTCATCCGCGCAACTGTTTCACTAGCGGCAGGATTTTCTCCTGGAGAATCTGCACCGTGACGGGACCAATGCGCTTGTAGCGGATGATGCCGTTGCCATCGATTACATAGGTTTCAGGTACGCCATACACGCCATAGTCGATGCCCACGCGCCCGTCTCCATCTTGCATGGATAGCGTATAGGGATTGCCATGCCTGGCCAGCCAGGCCAGCGCGTCGGCCCGCGTGTCCTTGTAATTGAGCCCGTAAATCGGCAGCAGGTTCTGCCTGGAGAAATCGACCAGCACCGGATGCTCTTCGAGGCAGGCCACACACCAGGAGGCCCATACGTTGAGGATCCAGACTTTTCCTTTGAGGTCTTCGCTGCCAAGTGTGCGCGCAGGTTCCTGCAACTGCGGCAGCCGGAACGCGGGGGCTGCCTTGCCGATCAGCGGCGAAGGCACTTCGCGCGGATTCAGTCCGAGCCCAACGGCGAGGAAGACAGCGAGCAACAGGAAAATGCCGAGCGGGAGGAAGCGCTTCATGAGCCCATGACTGCGTGACTGTCGTGACTGCCGTAACAGCGGCAAGGCGACATCTTCAAACAACAGGAATACAGATTGGATACGTCAGTCACGACAGTCACGCAGTCACGGTAGTCACGGTTATTTCCCGCTCGGCTTTGCGCGCGAGCCTGTAACGCTTATCGGAAATGGCCAGAATGCCGCCGAGCGCCATGATGAATGCGCCGCCCCAGATCCAGTCCACGAACGGCTTGTGATAGATGCGCACGACCCAGGCGCCGCCATCAACCGGTTCACCCAGCGATACATACAGATCGCGCGTGAGACCGGTGTCGATGGCCGCCTCGGTCATCGGCATCTGCTGAACCTGATAGAAGCGCTTTTCCGGATACATGGTGCGCTCCTTCTTGCCATTCCTGCTGACCGCTATTGCGCCGCGCGTCGCCTCGTAATTCGGACCCGGCACCTGGCTCAACCCCTCCAGCTGGAAGCTGTAGCCACCGACCTCGATGGTGTCGCCCACCTGCATGCGCACGTCCTTTTCCACTTCGTAGCCTTTCACCAACGTCACGCCGGTGACGAACACGGCAACGCCGGCATGTGCCAGCAACATGCCGTAGTAACCGCGCGGGATGGCGCTCATCTGGGAAAAGAAACCGCGCCCGCTGCTCGCACGCAACAATGCTACGCGCTGCAGCAGGTTCACCAGGGTGGAAATGGCGACCCATGCCGCGAGCAGCAGCCCAAATGCGATCATCGGCGTCCATTTCCCCAGTGTGAATGGCAGGAGCAATGCCGTGACCAGCGCGATGACGAATGCCCACTTCAGTCGTGCCGCAAGTTCGGGCAACTGCGCCTGCTTCCATTTTGCCAGCGGCCCCACCCCCATCAGGAACAGGGCCGGCGTCATCAGGGGCACGAACACCGCCTCGAAGTATGGCGGCCCGACGGAAATCTTGCCGAGCCCGAGCGCATCGAGGAACAACGGATACAAGGTACCCAGCAGCACCGAGGCTGCCGCCACCAGCAGCAATACATTGTTGGCCAGCAAGGCCGACTCGCGCGACGCCAGTTCGAAACTACCACCGAGCCCCACGCGTGGCGCGCGCCAGGCGAACAACGCCAGCGAGCCACCGATGACAATGACCAGAAAAATAAGGATGAAAACGCCGCGCGCCGGATCGGTCGCGAAGGCATGAACCGAAGTCAGCACGCCGGAACGGACCAGAAAAGTACCGAGCAGCGACAGCGAAAACGCGATGATGGCCAGCAACACGGTCCATACCCGGAAGCCGCCGCGCTTCTCGGTCACCGCCAGGGAATGCATCAAGGCGGTGCCGACCAGCCAGGGCATGAAAGAAGCATTTTCGACCGGATCCCAGAACCACCAGCCGCCCCAGCCAAGTTCATAATACGCCCAGGCGCTGCCAAGGGCGATGCCCACGGTGAGGAATACCCAGGCCATCGTCGTCCACGGACGCGACCAGCGCGCCCAGGTGGCATCGAGTTTGCCGCCCAGCAAGGCCGCGATTGCGAATGCGAAAGCCACCGAAAATCCGACATAGCCCATGTAGAGCATCGGCGGATGAATCACCATGCCGGGATCCTGCAATAGCGGATTCAAATCGTTGCCATCGGCCGCGGCGGGCAGCAGGCGCTCGAACGGATTGGACGTAAACAGCATGAACATCAGGAAGCCGATGGAAATCAGCGCCATGACGCCGAGAATCCGCGCCACCATT
>JBDTRK010000105.1:0-11519 GCA_039931685.1 Betaproteobacteria bacterium
TCGAATCCTGCACTTGCGCTTCCCGGTAAATCGAAAGCAGATCGGCGGCAAAGGTGGCTTGTCCGGCTCCCAGCGTCAACGCCGTGGCCAGCATTATTTTTGACAATCGGTTCATTTATGTTTCGCTCCAATGCTCTTTCGTCCAATGGGCTAGTTCGACTTCGCCGCACACGTCCGCTGCGCCGATCGGCGCGGGCATCACGGCCTGTTTTTTAAAACACAAAACGCTCGGGTTGCCTGACGTTACGCAGCGGCGCGATGGACGTTTCAAACAAACCCACGGAATTGAAGACGCGGTTGGAAACCCGGGTGATCAGGTGGGCGGTCATCACCGGCGCTTCGCCGATGACCGCCAGCAGTCGCCCACCGATGGCAAGCTGTTCCTGAAAGCAATCCGCCAGCTCGGGGACCGAACCGGTCAGCAGGATCGCGTCATAAGGTGCATTAGCTGGCCAGCCTTCGCCGCCCTCGCCGACGAGAAGTTGCGCATTGCCGATGCCATGGCCCGCCAGCTTGCGCGTGGCGGCGTGGCTGAACTCTTCTATGCGTTCCACCGACACAACCTGGCCACCCAGCTTGGCGAGCAGCGCGGTCACGTAACCGCTTCCCGTCCCGATTTCGAGAATCTTGTCGGTCTTGCGCACGTCGAGTTCCTGGACCATGCGCGCCTCCAGTTTCGGCGCGAGCATGACTTCTCCGTGCCCAAGCGGAACTTCCATATCGGCAAACGCGAGGCCGCGATATTTTTCGGGAACGAATTCCTCACGCCTGACGATGAGCAACAGATCCAGCACGGCCTGGTCGAGCACCTCCCAGGTACGGATCTGGCTCTCCACCATGTTGAAACGCGCCTGTTCGAAATTCATTGCGGTGCGTGCGGCCGGCGACTTTTGAAGCTTGCAATTATCACACAATTCAATTAGCTTCATGACTGCGTTAGGGGTCCTGCGCGCGGGTGGCGCGGGTGAGACAAACCCTTCGAACCTGTACGGATAATGCCGATGCAGGGAAGCGCGTCGAAGTCTTATTTTTTCCCGCGCTTCTCCTGTACCTCTCCAGCTATCAGGAGCGCATCATGAATGCCGATCCCAAGTTTTTGAATTCCACCGCCCATGTCGACGAGGCGGCGGTAAAACCTTTGCCGAGTTCGCGCAAGGTCTATGTCCAGGGTTCCCGCGAGGATATCCAGGTCCCCATGCGCGAGATTTCCCAAAGCGACACGCCGGCGAGTTTCGGTGCGCAGCCCAATCCGCCGCTCTTCGTATACGACACCTCGGGGCCATATACCGACCCGCGCGCTGCGATCGACATCCGCAATGGCCTCAAGCCGATGCGAGAGCGCTGGGTCGAAGAACGGGGCGACACGGAATTGATGAAGGGTCCGACTTCCATATACGGCCGCGCAAGGCTCGAAGACGCAAAGCTGGCGCAGATGCGCTTTAATCTCCATCGCCAACCGCGCCGCGCCCGCCCCGGTATGAATGTCAGTCAGATGCACTACGCGCGCAGGGGCATCGTCACGCCGGAGATGGAGTTCATTGCAATTCGCGAGAACCAGCGTCGCGACGCGTTGCCGGAATTGATCACGCGGCAGCACGCCGGCGAAGCGTTCGGTGCCGCCCTGCCGAGAGAGATCACGGCGGAGTTTGTCAGGGACGAAGTCGCCCGCGGGCGCGCCATCATTCCTGCCAACATCAATCATCCGGAATCCGAGCCGATGATCATCGGCCGTAATTTCCTTGTAAAGATCAATGCCAACATCGGCAACTCGGCGCTCGGCTCAAGCATCCAGGAGGAAGTCGAGAAAATGACCTGGGCCATCCGCTGGGGCGGCGATACCGTCATGGATCTGTCAACCGGAAAACACATCCACGAGACCCGAGAATGGATTGTGCGCAATTCGCCGGTTCCGATCGGCACTGTTCCGATTTATCAGGCGCTCGAGAAAGTCGACGGACGCGCCGAGGAACTCAACTGGGAAATATTCAGGGACACTTTGATCGAGCAGGCCGAGCAGGGCGTCGACTATTTCACGATACATGCCGGTGTGCGCCTGGCCTACGTTCCGCTGACGGCCAAACGCATGACTGGCATTGTTTCGCGCGGCGGCTCCATTCTCGCCAAGTGGTGCCTGGCGCACCACAAGGAGAACTTCCTCTATACGCATTTCGAGGATATTTGCGAGATCATGAAAGCCTACGACGTCTCGTTCTCGCTGGGAGACGGCCTGCGTCCGGGATCAATCTACGATGCCAATGACGACGCTCAGCTAGGTGAATTGCGCACGCTCGGCGAGCTCACGCAGGTTGCGTGGAAGCACGATGTGCAGGTCATGATCGAGGGTCCCGGTCACGTTCCCATGCATCTCATCAAGGAGAACATGGACCTGCAGCTCAAGCTCTGTCATGAAGCCCCGTTTTACACGCTGGGCCCGCTCACGACCGACATCGCTCCCGGTTACGATCACATTACCTCGGCAATCGGCGCGGCAATGATCGGCTGGTATGGCACGGCCATGCTCTGTTACGTAACGCCGAAGGAACATCTCGGCCTGCCGGACAAGGACGACGTCAAGGACGGCATCATCGCCTACAAGATCGCGGCGCATGCCGCCGATCTGGCGAAGGGGCATCCGGGTGCGCAAATGCGTGATAACGCGCTGTCAAAAGCACGCTTCGAATTCCGTTGGGACGACCAGTTCAATCTTGGCCTGGATCCGGACAAGGCCAAGCAGTTCCACGATGAAACGCTGCCACAGGACGGCGCCAAGCTCGCGCATTTCTGCTCGATGTGCGGCCCGCACTTCTGTTCAATGAAAATCACGCAGGATGTGCGTGACTACGCGGCCACGCTGGGCGTGCCGGAAAATGAAGCGCTGCAGAAGGGCATGACGGATAAGGCGGCGGAGTTCGTCGCCAGTGGCGCCGAGATTTATCGAAAGGCTTGACAGCGCATCGCCACAGCGGCGGTGAAGCAATTCACCGCCATTTTTTTGTGTTTACGGGAAACGTATGGACCTGCCGCTGCTAATAAAGGCGTTAATTCTGGGCGTAGTGGAAGGAATTACCGAGTTCTTGCCGGTTTCCAGCACCGGTCACCTGATTCTGGCGGGCGACCTGCTGGATTTCAACACCGAAACCGGCAAACTCTTCGAAATCGTAATCCAGTGCGGCGCCATTCTCGCCATCGTCTGGGAGTACCGGGCGAAACTGATTTCAGTTTTAGCGCGCTTGCCATCGGATCCGCAGGCGAGGCGTTTCGCCATAAATCTTCTTGTGGCGTTTGTTCCTGTCGCGGTCCTTGGTTTGCTTTTCGGCAAGGCGATCAAGGCCGTCCTGTTCAAGCCGGTACCCGTTGCCATCGCATTCATCGTCGGGGGCCTGATAATCCTCTGGGCCGAGCGCCGCAAGCATGAAATCACGGTGACCAGCGTGGACGAAATGACCTGGAAGGACGCGCTGAAAATCGGACTGGCGCAGACGCTGGCGCTGATACCAGGCACATCGCGCGCCGGCTCCACCATCATTGGCGGATTGTTTTTCGGCCTGTCGCGCAAGGCCGCCACCGAGTTTTCTTTCTTCCTGGCGATTCCAGTGTTGTTTGCCGCGTCGGCTTATGAACTGTTCAAGCACCGCAATACACTCTCCGCAGATGACCTGGGTCTGCTTGCCGTCGGGCTGGTGGCGGCATTCGCCTCAGCCTTCGTTTGCGTGCGCTGGCTGCTGCGTTACATCAGCAGACATGATTTCACCGTCTTTGCATGGTATCGCATCGCTTTCGGAATGATCGTTCTGGTGACGGCCTATACGGGCGCCGTGAACTGGACGATAAGTTAAACGGGGCCGGCGGCTTGGCTGCTTATCCCTGCGTCCAGGGCAATCCCGCGAACTTCCAACCACCCACGCTGGTGCGGTGACCTTGCGCATCCTTGTCGCCCTCGAATCCTTCGAGCACGTTATAGCTGTGTGCGTAGCCAATCTGGCTCGCCGCAGACGCCGCGGCATGCGAGCGGGCCCCGCTGCGGCAAAGGAACATGACGATTGCGTCCTTTGCGACATGCGCCTGCAACTCATCAAGAAACGCGGGATTCGGCTGAGAAGTTGGATAAGTCTGCCACTCGATCGGCACGCCGCCGGGAATCCGGCCGACAAAATTCCATTCAGCCTGGGTCCGCACATCAACCAGCTTGGCCCCCGACAACTGCCGCATCAACTCGTAGGCCTCCTGCGGCAAAAGTGCCCCAGCATAGGGCAGATGCGACTGCCGGGCACGTTCGCGCGCATTATTCAAAATTTCTGATATATCAATCATTATTTTACCCTTTACAAAGACTTAAGTTGCTTTAGTCGAGCCGACATCGGATCGTCAAGACCATCGGCAAAAGATTAGCAGATTGGCTTGGCGTGCAAGATTTCTCTTGCCAAGAAGGTCGTCGTGCACTAATTTCGGGCGCCAATCGAGATCACGCATTACTGTGGTGCAGGGGCATAGGGGCGGGATAGTCCAAGTCCCTATTATTTCTGCATTTACCGGATTTTTTAGCTGGGCATGGTTCCTGCTGAAACGGTGGCTCGCTGAAAATTCCTCGCAGTCAATTTTCCAACTCAGGAGAGCAAAATGGCGGTAGCTGACGTATTTAAGTTGATGAAAGAAAATGATGTGAAGTTCGTTGACCTGCGGTTCACCGATACCCGCGGCAAGGAACAACACGTTACCGTCCCCGCCCATGCGTTCGGCCAGGACAAGTTCGATGACGGTCATGCCTTCGACGGTTCTTCGATTGCCGGCTGGAAAGGCATCCAGGCCTCCGACATGCTGTTGATGCCGGACCCGGATTCCGTACGCCTCGATCCGTTCTCCGACGAAGTGACGATGAACGTGCAGTGCGACGTCGTTGAACCCTCCGATGGCAAGG
The DNA here is from genome assembly GCA_039931685.1 of Betaproteobacteria bacterium. Lineage (GTDB taxonomy): Bacteria > Pseudomonadota > Gammaproteobacteria > Burkholderiales > JACQAP01 > JACQAP01. The sequence continues at coordinate 4,916 of JBDTRK010000105.1, forward strand.
GCTACGACCGCGATCCGCGTTCAATTGCCAAGCGCGCCGAGGCCTACCTGAAATCCAGTGGCATTGGCGATGTCGCCTATTTCGGACCCGAACCTGAGTTTTTCATATTCGACAGCGTCACCTGGAACGTCGACATGTCCGGATGCGGCGTGAAAATCTCTTCCGAAGAAGCGCCATGGTCTTCGAGCAAGGAATTCGAGGGAGGCAACATGGGCCATCGTCCGCCCATCAAAGGCGGATACTTCCCGGTGCCACCGGTCGATTCACTGCAGGACATCCGCAATGCGATGTGCCTGGCACTCGAGCAGCAAGGCGTGGAAGTGGAAGTTCACCACCACGAAGTCGCCGCGCCCGGCCAGTGCGAGATTGGCACGAAATTCAATTCGCTGGTCAAGCGTGCCGACTGGCTGCAGATTCTCAAGTACACGGTGTGGAACGTCGCCCATTCTTACGGCAAGACTGCGACATTCATGCCCAAGCCGATCGTGGGCGACAACGGTTCAGGCATGCACGTGCACCAGTCGGTCTGGAAAGGTGGACAGAACCTGTTTGCGGGCAACGGCTATGCCGGCCTGTCCGACTTCGCGCTGTACTACATCGGCGGCGTCATCAAGCACGCCAAGGCACTTAACGCTATCACCAACCCCGGCACCAATTCCTATAAGCGACTCGTTCCGGGCTTCGAGGCGCCGATCAATCTGGCGTATTCGGCAAAGAACCGCTCCGCGGCCTGCCGCATTCCACACGTCGCCAACCCCAAGGGCCGCCGTGTCGAAGTCCGTTTCCCGGACCCGACCGCCAATCCGTATCTGGCCTTTGCGGCATTGCTGATGGCCGGCCTCGATGGCGTGCAAAACAAGATTCATCCGGGCGATCCGATCGACAAGAACTTGTACGACCTGCCGCCGGAAGAAGCCGCAAAAGTACCGCATCCGTGTCATTCGCTCGACCAGGCCCTCGAAAGCCTGGAGGCCGATCACGCTTTCCTGACCAAAGGCGGCGTGTTCTCCGAAGACATGATCAGCGCATACATCGAACTGAAGATGGAAGAAGTCACCCGCTTCCGGATGACCACGCACCCCGTCGAATTCGATATGTACTACAGCCTATAACCTCAACGTTGCGCCAAAAAAAGGGGCGGGGCTTCCCGCCCTTTTTTGTTTGCCGTCGTTTATTTTTCCCGGAATTAGCGCATTGATAATCGAAAACACCTGTCTTAGACTGCGTCACGGGAAGGCAAATTGCCGCCCCGCACCGTTACCCTCAGTCAACCTGGCAGGTGATACCGATGCATTGCCTTCACCGTTTTGCAGTGCTTCTCGCACTCGCATTGCTGCAATCCGTCGCATGGGCGGAGACCTGCAAATATCAGGACAGCGAAGGTCGAGTGATCTACTCCAACACCCCGCACAATCCGCCGAAAGGCGCCAAGAAAATAAAGTGTTTCGAGGAACCCGTGTCGAGGCAGGCGCCTGCGGACACCAATACGCAGTCCAAATCGACGAACGCCGAAACCAGGCCAAAGCCGCCTCGCGTAAGCGAGGACACCCAGAAAACGCGGGACAACGAGCGCCGCCGCATACTGGAGCAGGAAGTCGCCGACGAAATCACGCAACTCTCGCGTGCGAAGGAAGAACTTGCTGCGCAAGAAGCTGTGCGCAATGGCAACGAGAAGAACTACCAGCGCTACCTCGATCGCCTACAACCCTACCGGGACGCGGTGGCAAGCCACGAGCGAAATATCGAAGCGATTCAGCGCGAAATCGCAAACCTGAAATAATCCCTCGCAGCCTGCCCGCAGCCGCAGGCGCGCCCTTTCTTCCCGCACGAGCCAGGCGCCATCGCGCAATTGTCGAGGCTCGTCGTGGCTCGCTTCTTGCTGGAAGTGAATCAGTCCGGCGCGCGTCATGCCGATGAGACCACTGAGTTTTATCGGACTCGACGCGCTGGCAACGGCGGTCGTGCTGCTCGACTCGGAACATGTCGTGCACTATGTAAATCCTGCGGCAGAGAACCTGCTGGCAGTCAGCGCCAAAAACATTGTTGGAATGAGTCTGGACAGGATGCTTGCCGATCCCGAACTGATGATTGCCTCGGTAAATTACGCGCGCGAAAACAATTGCAGCTATACGCAGCATGAACTTACGCTGACGATGACCGGCCATCCGGCAATCGAGGTCTCTTGCACGGTAACGCCAATGGAAACCTCGGATCTCGACGGCTTCCTGCTCGAACTAAGTCCGCTGCATCAGCAATTGCGCATTGCACGCGAAGAACGTCTCATGGATCAAAGCACGCAAACCCGGGAATTGATCCGCAACCTGGCCCACGAAATCAAGAATCCGCTCGGCGCGTTGCGCGGGGCGGCACAGTTGCTGGACAGGGAACTGGAGCGTCCGGAACTGCACGAATACACGCAGGTCATCATGAAGGAGGCGGATCGGCTGCAGTCGCTTATGGATCGACTGCTTACACCGCATCGCCTGCCACAGATTACGCACTTCAACATTCATGAAGCACTGGAGCGCGTGCGCAGCTTGTTGCTGGCGGAGTTCCCTCAGAACATCGCCATTGTCCCGGACTATGACGTCAGCCTGCCGCCGTTGATGGCTGATCGCGAACAGATTATCCAGGCGCTGCTGAACATTGCGCGCAACGGCGCCCAGGCGATGCAGGGAAAGGGCAAATTGATCCTGCGTACCCGCGTGGCCCGGCGCGTAACGCTGGCAAAGAAAATGTACAAGCTGGCGTTGATGGTGAACATCATCGACAACGGCCCCGGAATTCCGGAAGAGCTCAAGGACAAGATTTTTTTCCCGCTGGTATCGGGACGCGACGGCGGGCATGGGATCGGGCTGACGATTGCCCAGACTTTTGTCAGCCAGCATCACGGGACCATCGAGGTCGAAAGCAGGCCTGGAGAAACGCGCTTCAGCATCCTGTTTCCGATCTCGCAGGAGCATGAAAGCAGTGACGGAAAATAGGAAATGATGGGCCAGTCCCTGCTCGATGGGCGCCGGCATTTCCCATTTTTCATCAACCATTCGACGAAGAACACATGAAACCTGTCTGGATCATAGACGACGATCGCTCGATTCGCTGGGTGTTTGAAAAAGCACTGGCGCGCGAGAACATTGCGTTCAAAGTATTCGCCTCGGCGCAGGAGGCGCTGCAGGCGCTCGACTCCTCAACGCCCCAGGTGGTGGTCAGCGACATCCGCATGCCCGGCGAATCCGGGCTCGCGCTGCTGCAGAAAATGAAGGAAAGGCATCCGGCGCTGCCGGTCATCATCATGACCGCCTATTCGGACCTGGAAAGCGCGGTTGCCGCGTTCCAGGGCGGCGCCTTTGAGTACCTGCCAAAACCCTTCGACGTCGATCACGCGGTCGACCTGATCCGGCGCGCGATGGAGGAAAGCCTGCGCCAGGACGATGTCACGGAGGTCGTGGAGGAGTCTCCGGAGATCCTCGGCCAGGGGGCTTCCATGCAGGAAGTATTCCGTGCCATCGGTCGGCTCACGCAGTCGCACGCCACGGTCCTGATCAACGGCGAGTCCGGCACCGGCAAGGAGCTGGTCGCCCGCGCGCTGCATCGTCACAGCCCCCGGGCCAGCAAGCCCTTCATCGCGATCAATACCGCGGCGATCCCCAAGGACTTGCTTGAGTCGGAATTGTTCGGCCACGAACGCGGCGCGTTTACCGGCGCGCAAGCAATGCGTCGAGGTCGCTTCGAACAAGCAGAAGGCGGTACACTGTTTTTGGATGAAATTGGCGACATGCCCCCCGATCTGCAGACCCGGCTGTTGCGCGTGTTGTCCGATGGACAGTTCTACCGGGTCGGCGGACATCAGCCGATCAAGGCCAATGTGCGCATCATCGCCGCGACCCACCAGGACCTCGAAGTCCGTGTCAAGAGCGGCCTGTTTCGCGAGGACCTGTTTCACCGACTGAACGTGATCCGCCTGCGGCTGCCGGCGTTGCGCGAACGTCGCGATGACATTCCGCTGCTCGCACGTCATTTCATGCAGAAAAGCGCGCGCGAACTTGGCGTCGAAACCAAGAAACTTTCCGAAGCGGCGCTGAAGTTCCTGAGTTCCCTGGATCTGCCGGGCAACGTGCGCCAGCTCGAGAACCTCTGTCACTGGCTCACCGTCATGGCACCGGGCATGAACATCGATGTCAAGGATCTGCCGCCGGAACTGCGCGAGGAGTCGCGCGTGGCTTCGGCCGAAAACTGGGTAGCCGCGCTTGAACGCGAAGCGGATGCCTCGCTAAAGCGCGGCGACAGCGCAATCCTGGAGGAGCTGACCCGCCAGTTCGAACGGGCGCTGATTACCCGTGCCCTTGCTCACACGGGCGGGCGGCGGATCGAGGCGTCAGTGCTGCTCGGCATGGGCCGCAACACGCTCACCCGCAAGATTCAGGAACTGGGTTTGGGAGAAGAAGCCAGCCGGGAGAAATAAAAACTCTCACCTCGATACCCTAAATCTCACCGCGAAGGCACGAAGAAGTGCTAAGGAATCTTTGAATCACAGTGTGGGTACCACGACCTCGATCACAATTAGAATGCACCTCACCTAAGTGTTGGTTTTCTTCGTGTCCTTCGTGCCTTCGTGGTGAGACTGAGAATCGCCTGAGATTTCAGGTGAGATTGAGAATCGCTCGAGGGTTTCTGCGAATCAGAACTCGGCAATGACGGGTGCGTGGTCGGAGGGGCGCTCGTTCCTGCGCATGTCGACGTCGATGCGGCTTGATCTACAATCGTTAGCCAGTGCGCCTGACACCAGGATATGGTCGATGCGCAAGCCCATCTTGCGCTGGAATGCGTTCATGCGGTAATCCCACCATGAATACGATTTCTCCGGCTGATCGAACAGTCTGAAGCTGTCTTGCAGGCCGATCCCGATCATGGCCTGAAAGGCCGCCCGCTCCGCGGGACTGCACAATACCTGCCCTTCCCACGCCTTCGGATCGTGCACATCCCTGTCTTCGGGCGCAATGTTGAAATCACCCAGCACTGCTAGGCGCGGATACTTTCGCAGCTCACCCTGAAGCCACCCGGAAAACGCATTCAGCCAACCGAGCTTGTATTGATATTTTTCGGAATCCACGCTCTGGCCGTTGGGCACGTACGCACAGACGACGCGTACACCGCCGACTGTCGCCGAGATCACGCGCTTTTGCGCATCGACGAAGCCGCCGATCCCGTGTTCCACGCCCTCCGGCGGCTGCCGCGCGAGAATTGCCACCCCGTTGTAGGTTTTCTGCCCGCAGAATGCCGCGCGGTAACCCGAGCCCTCGATTTCCTGCACTGGAAATTTGTGGTCTTCGATTTTTGTTTCCTGAAGGCATACCGCGTCCGGTTGTTCGCGGGCGAGCCAGTCAATCAGCTGCGGCAGCCTGACCTTCAGGGAATTGACATTCCACGCGGCGAGTTTCAATGCGTTACTTCGGCGTAGGGACCGGTAATTCGGCCGGCGGGGGCACAGCAGCCACTGGCTTCGCGGGTTTAACTGGTGGAGGCGGTGCAATCACGGCAAAAGTCGGATAGCCGGCCGCGTCCAGGGAAATATTCCACAGCCCCGCCTCGAATCCACGAATCGTGCTGCCCCCGACCGTGAGCACGGGAACCTCGAGGTTCCCGCCAGTCAGCTTCTTCAATTCCTCCTGAGTGGCTGGATCCGTGGCATCCATCTCCGTATAGGGAATGCCGCGCTTCGCCAGCAGCTGACTCGCCTGCGTGCAGGCATCGCCGCAACTGGTTAGGTACAGCGTCACCGGAAAATTCTTGACTGCCTGCTGCAAGACATAAGGCCATGGCGCATCGCTTGGCTTGCCCCCATCTGCTTTCACTTTCTCGACGTCCTTGATCGTGGCCGGCGGGAGCTGATCGCTGTAATGAACCTCGCCGTCTGCGTCCACCCAGCGATACACGTCGGCCTGGGCAGCACCGCATGCAAGCGCGAGTATCATCAACAGCATTACCGTTTTCATCAAAACCTCCCGTAGGGCCGGATGACCATTTCGTGACTTCAGGCCGCCTGCGCCATGCCATTGTGACGCAGAAGCGCATCGATACTCGGTTCGCGACCGCGAAAAGCGACGAAAGACTCGAGCGCAGGCCTGCTGCCACCCGAGCCGAGGATTTCCTCGCGAAAGCGCTTGCCGACCGACGAATTCAGCACGCCATTCTCCTCGAACATGCTATAGGCATCGGCCGACAGGACTTCCGCCCACTTGTAGCTGTAGTACCCGGCAGCATAGCCGCCGCCAAAAATATGCGAAAAACTGTTCGGAAACCGGCTGTAGGCAGGTGGAATCAAAACGGCCACGCCACGGCGCACTTCATCTGCCAGCTGCAACGCCGTCTTGCCTCCATCGGGATCGAATTCCGAATGCAGGCGCATGTCGAAAATGGCGAATTCAAGTTGCCGTACGGTTTGCATGCCGCTTTGGAAATTCTTCGCCGCCACCATTTTCTCGAATAAAGCGCGCGGCAGGCTAACGCCGGTATCCGCGTGGCGGGTCATGTCCTTGAGGACATCCCACTCCCAGCAGAAGTTTTCCATGAACTGGCTGGGCAATTCGACCGCGTCCCATTCCAC
>JBDTRK010000106.1:0-11408 GCA_039931685.1 Betaproteobacteria bacterium
TGGGTAGTTACGATTCCGCCGACCTCATTTCATGTTTCCTTATGAAATATTCGGGTTAGTGGTCCGCATTACTGAATCGGCCAGGGTGGTACAATTGCCCGCCATCATAGAAATGGACTTCCCCGGTAACGAATCCGGTTATTTGGCGTGAGCGCCGTGCAGGCACAGGTTAACGCTCCGTGGTTTCTCGGGCAGACCATTGCTTCCACAGCGCCAGCTTTACTAGAAGCGCCGACTTCGCGGCTTCGAGCGCGATCCAGCCTGCCCGTGGAATCGCAACACTGAGCATCCCCCATGCCTGCTTTGACCAAGAGAATGGATTTTTCGGGCGCCCGACCGGCGCCATTCAATCTGTGCGATTTCCCCTATGCTCTGACCAAGCCGCTGCGCCTCACGCACCTTTCGGCGTGGCACGAGCACATTCCCTTCGCCTTCTTCCTGATTGAGGCGATACGCCCCCGCGTCGTGGTGGAACTCGGCTCCCACTCCGGTGATTCGTACTGTGCCTTCTGCCAGGCGATGCAAGCACTTGATCTCCACGGCACGGCCAGCGCCATCGACTTGTGGCAGGGCGATGCGCATACCTCCTCCTACGGTCGGGAAGTCCTGGAAGACTTGCGCGCTCATCACGACTCCCGCTATGGCGATTTTTCGAGCCTGCACCAGATGTGCTTCGACGATGCTTTGCCGCGGTTCGCTGACGAGTCGATCGACCTGCTGCATATCGATGGCTTGCATACCTACAAGGCTGTTCAGCAAGACTTCGCATCCTGGTTGCCGAAAATGAGCCCGAGCGGGCTCATGCTGTTCCACGACATCGGCGTGCGTCGTGACGACTTCGGTGTATGGCGGCTCTGGGAAGAACTCCGTGCCCGCTATCCATATTTCGAATTCAGCCACGGGCACGGGCTCGGTCTCCTGGCAGTCGGTCCTGCCGTGCCGGAACGGCTGCAAGCGCTGCTGCGCCTGCCGGACGAGCACAAGGCGTACGTGCGGCAGCTGTTTGCGGCACTGGGCGAGCGCGTCGAAACTGCCCCGCTGCCGGACGAGCTGCGCAAGACAGCGGCGGCGGTGCGCGAAGCATGGGCATCCAATACAGTCAAGGAAGAGAAAATCGCCCGCATCGAGTTGGTGCTCGAGAGCAAGCAGGCGGAAATCGCCAACGCCTGGGCAGCGAATGCCGCGAAAGAGCAGCTTCTCCATGGACTCGAAGAACAAAGAAGCGAACTGCAGTCGTTGCTCGACTCGCGAGAGCAGGAACTCGCCAGTGCGCGGGAGGAATTGGAGCGGGCGGGTGCAGTGACTCGCGAAGCATCGGCCTCCGCGCACCTGCTGATCGAAAGCAAGCAGGCGGAAATAGACAACGCATGGGCAGCGAATGCCGGCAAGGAGCAGCTTCTGAACAGACTTGACGAAGCTTTGGCCGCAACCGAGCGAACCCATCGGGAACTGACGGATGAAAACGAGAAGATCCGATCTGCTCTGGCCACAGAGGTCTCGGCTCTGCGCTCCGCCGTGCGAGAGCACGAAACCAAGATTGCAAACCTGTTGCTGGAGCGCTCGACTTTTGGCGCCAAGGTCGGCCGCGGCCTGACCCGCTCGCGTGCGCGCTTTGCGCCGCCGGGAACCACAAGAGACAGGATTATCGGCGCGCTCACACGTACGATCCTGCTCATTCGGCACCGAGGCATGGCCCAGGCGCTGCGCCAATCGGTGACTGTGGCCCGGCTGCGGCGGATTTCAGGACTCGACCACGGCCAGGGCCCGCAGCTCGCTGGCGTCGCGGCCACGCCGGAAACACTGCAGCGGTGGATCGCGATGCAAGAGCCCACCGCCGAAGCTCTGGCAGCCCAACGGGCGGACGTGCGCACGCGGCAGCAGCATCTGCCTTTGATCAGCGTGCTGATACCGGTCTATAACGTGCCCGGCGAGATGCTGCTCAAGACTGCTGCTTCGCTGCACCGGCAAACGTACCCGAACTGGGAAGCTTGCATTGCCTACGCCGGCGAGGAGCACGAGCCCAACTGGCAACTGCTAATCGGACTTGCAAGCGAGGATCCCCGGATCAAGCTCACGCGGCTGGCCGAGAATCGCGGCATATCCGGCAATTCGAATGCCGCGTTGGCAATTGCCGCGGGAGAATTCGTAGGGTTGCTGGATCACGACGACGAGCTTGCGCAGCATGCGCTGTACGAAATGGCACGTGCTTTGAATGACACGCCTTCGCTGGACTTCCTGTACTCCGACAAGGACAGCATCAGCCAGGACAGCACACTGAGAATGAACGCGCTGTTCAAACCAGCCTGGAGCCCCGAGATGCTGTACTCGGTGAACTACCTCACGCATTTCAACGTGATTCGCCGCTCGTTGGTGAATGCGGTCGGCGGGTTCCGCAGCGAAACGGACGGCGCGCAGGACTGGGACCTGTTCCTCCGCGTGACCGAGCGTACGAGCAATATCGCCCGCGTTCCCGGAATTCTGTATCACTGGCGCGTGCATTCCGGCTCGGTATCTACGGGACTGGCCGCGAAACCTTACGCGACGGCGGCCCAGTTCCGGGCATTGCGCGAACATGTGCAGCGCAGTGCCCTGCACGCCACGATCGTGCCGGATGAGCAAACCGGATTTCATCTGAAGTGGCATTCATCTGCCGGTCTCGTTGCCGATTTGCTGGTGATCGTCGAGCGCTGCGATGGCGTCCCCGTGCAAGCGGCACGGACCTTGCAGCGATCTCTGAGCTGGCGCATCCGAGATGTGACGGTACTGATCGATCACGATCTGCAGGGAACCGAGGCTGCCGATCCAGCCTGGTGGCACCGCCAGATTGGTCGCTCTGTCGCACTCGTCGCGGCACGGCAGGAAGAAAGCAGGACGGAGCTGATTGCGCGAACGCTGCAGAACAGCACGGCCGATGCCCTCATATTTTTCTCGTCCCTCGTCTCGCGCGCATCCCACGGGCTATGCGAGGAGCTGCTGGGCTGGGTATGGGGACATCCGCACATCGGATTCTCCACTGCGGTCCTGCTCGACGATACGGATCACGTCATAGAAGCCGGACTGGTCGTGGCCGAAAACGGTGATGTGGCTCCGCTGCTGCGTGGATCACCGCTGTATTCCTACGGTTGGTTCGGCGGAGCGCTCTGGCATCGCAATTGCCGGGCAGCGTCGCCGATCGCGCTGGCGATGTCGCGAGCCGCATTTCTGGAGGCTGGCTTTCCGGGAGGCGGACGCGATTTCGGGGTTGCGCTTGCAGCAATGACCTGCCGCATGGTGGCGGCGGGCCGTCGCGGTGTGGTGGTTCCGCATGCGCGGGTCTATCTGGAGCGCGCACCAGACTACGCGCCAACCCAGGCGAGCTTCGCGAGCGATCCGTATTTTCATCCCGCGTTCTGTGCCGCCGGACCGCTGCAATTGTCGTCGTGACCACGAGCGAACGACTGTTCCGCTTGCGCAGGCGCATCGGCCGCTATTTGCTGGCCGGGCGCGCGGGCGGTATCTGGTCAGAGTACGCCGACGATGCCCTGGCGCTGGCCAATGTCGTGGACTGCGACTTCCACAAGCTCGCCCAGGTGCAGCAGCGACCCGATCGCGTCGCTCGCGAGGGCCCGCATGTGTGCCATTGGTATCTGCCCTCGTTCGACCATCCTTTTTACGGCGGCCTGTTTACCATCTTCCGCGTGGCGGCACACCTGAAACGCCGGCACGGCGTGCGCCAGCGGTTCATCATCTGCGGGAATGCGCCGGCCAGCCGGATTCGCGGCATGATCGCACAGACCTTCGTCGAACTCGCCGACTGCGAAGTGCTGGTGCTGGATTCTGCCGAAGCGATCGCCGCCATTCCACCCGCCGACTTCTCGGTGGCGACGTTGTGGACAACCGCCTACGTATTGCTGGGAATGGAAAACACAGGCTACAAGTTCTATTTCATCCAGGATTTCGAGCCCGCGTTCTATCCTGCCGGATCGACCTATGCGCAAGCCGAATTGACGTACCGTTTCGGCTTCTACGGCATCGCGAACACGGTCTCGCTGCGGCACATGTACGAGCAGAACTACAACGGCATCGCGCACCACTTTACGCCGTGCGTCGATCGCAGCATTTTCTTCCCGCCGTCGGCGGAACGGCCCGCGAGTCCGATACGGTTGTTCTACTACGCACGTCCGGGCATTCCGCGCAATGGGTTTGAATTGGCGATGACAACGCTGCGGCGGGTGAAACAACGCCTGGGATCAGGCATCGAGATTGTGTGCGCCGGGGCAGACTGGCAGCCTTCGGACTTCGGACTGAGTGGGATCGTAACCAACCTGGGACTTCTGCCCTATGCCGAAACCGGTGGGCTGTACCGGTCCTGCCACATCGGGATCGCCATGATGATGACCAAGCATCCATCTTATCTTCCGCTCGAGCTGATGGCGTCCGGCTCGCTGGTCGTGGCCAACGAGAATCCGGCGAATCGGTGGCTGCTGAGGGACGGCGAAAACTGCCTGCTGTCGCCGCCGAGCGCGGAGTGCCTCACCCAGACGCTGGTTCGCGCGGCGGAAAACTATCCGGCGTTGAGCGAAATCCGCGCGCGTGCTGGACGCGAAATCGAAAGTCGCCACTCCAACTGGGACACCACGCTCGATTCGATCTGGGAATTCATGCGGATGCCGTCGAGGTCAAGGGGCGAAACCGCGAACCTGACTCGCGCCGCATCGTGATGCCCTGCTGAATTCACGCGCTCAGCCGGAGTCCCCGCCGGAATCGCCGGAACCTCCGCCACCGGAATCTCCGCCGCCGTCGCTTCCGCCGCCGTCGCTTCCGCCACCGCTCCCGGCATCAGCGGCCTGCGAAATCGAGAATTGGCGCTCGTTTACCTTGATGGTGGCAGTGCGCGAAGCGCCCGAGGTGTTGGCGTCGACGATCGCGGTCACGGTGCCATCGCCCGCGCCCGAGGCGCCGGTCGAAATCTTGACCCAGTCCTGGTCGGGACGGGCTATCCAGTTACAGCCGGGTTGCGCGCGCACGTCGAAGACCGTCTGGCTGGCATACCCTGGAAAGACCGTTCCGCCCGAACTCAGAGAAGAGATGCAGCGTGTTCCCGCCGTGCTGGTGCCGGCCTGATTGACGATAAAGGTCTTGTCTCCGATCAGCAGGCTTCCGCTCCTCGGCTGGGTGGAGGAATTTTGCGCGGCCGCGAAGAGCAGCGTACCTCGTCCGCCACCCGAGGCCGGGCCGCTGATGGTGAGCCACGGCGCATTCGAGCTTGCCGCCCACGGGCAGCCCGGGGCCGCGTCGATGTCGATCGAGCTTGCCGACGCATCGGCTGGAAACCCGGCCACAATGGCGGCCAGCGAAATCACGCACGAAGCACTCGACTTGACCAACGTGATGCTGATCGGTGAGGCGTTGTTCGTATTCACCGGATCCGGAACGCCGTTCGGTGCAACAACCACGCTGCTTGCTCGCAGTTCCGAGCCGGCAGCGGGCGCCGTACCTTCGGCTTTGATCGTCACAACTCCGCCCGCCGGCAGGTTGGGGACGCGCATGCCGGAGCCCAGGCTCGCCGCCGTGAGACCCGTGGGGCAAGCCGCACCAACCAGCGTCGTGCAGGTGATCGTCCAGCCGGCAACTTCCGGCGGCAAGTTGGCCGTAATCAGCGCGTTGGATGCATCCCCGGGCCCCGCGTTATGGAAGACGAACTCATACCGCACCGTCGTCCCGGGAGCCGTTTCCGGGCCGGGGAAAGCAAACCAGGCGTGCAAGTCCCCGCCTGGTGTCGTGGAAGTTGGCGAGCACATCGCGACCCCTTCGGGCGCGTAGCCGTAATACCTGACGAGACGGATATAGTCAGCGTAGTCGGTCGTGATGCGATGGTTCGAATCTGTCTGCGCAAATCTGTTGTTGTACGCGCGGTACACGGGCTGCGAGCCGACGGGACAGCCGCCGGCGCCCGGAATGAGCGCGTAGAATGCAATGCCTTCGTAGATCCATCCTTTGGTGCGGTCCGCGTTGGGATTCAGGGACTGGAGAAACTGGCATTCCGCGGCGTCGGCCGTGTAGAAATGCGAATTGGTGGGCGGAAAGGCGTAGAAGCGACACACGGGTAGCGCGGCGGCGGGCGCATCGGATTGCAATAACCAGGCGCGGAAGCCTCGCCCGGTGTGTGCCCAGCCCGCCCCCGCGGCACCGCGGTCGATTCCGGTCGCTTCCGCACTGCTTGCAGTGACGAAATAGTGGCCAAACCCGTTGCTGTCCTGGTCGAGTCTTGGATTGTAGAACTCAGTCACCGTCTGCGAGCGCAAAGCGGTGGCTTGCTGGTCGAGCACGATCGTCGGTGTAGCCACTATGAGAACACGACCCTGGCTGAGCTGGCCGTCTGCGTCACGACCCCAGGTCTGCACGCTTCCGTTCGAGCCCAGCGCAATCGCGTGCTCTCCGCCCGCATCCATGGAAACGATGCTGGACAGGTTTTTGACGCGGACAGGGACGGCGCGGTTATTTACAGTCCCGTCGCCGAGCTCCCCCGAAGAGTTGCTGCCCCAGGCCCAGACGGTTCCGTCACTGAGCAATGCAAGCGCAAACCGGTTGCCGGCCGCGATCGCCTTGACTCCGGTTAAACCGATCACGCGCGCCGGGACCGAACGCAAAGCCGAAGTCCCGTCTCCCAATTGATTGAACTGGTTGTTTCCCCATGCCCACACGTTGCCATCGGCGGCCAGCGCCAGCGAGAAGTCCCTGCCTGCCGCAATGGCAACGATTCCCCCCAGATTGGGCACAGGCGCGGCGGTTGATCTGCTGGACGTGCTTCCATCGCCCAGCTGGCCACTGCCGTTTTCTCCCCAGCCCCAGACCGTGCCGTCACTGCGCAAGGCAAGTGAGTTCGCAAAGCCGGCGGCAACCGCGCGGACGTTGGACAGCCCGACTACGGCCACGGGTGAACGGCGTGTCGTCTGCGTTCCATCGCCGAGCTGCCCGAAGTTGTTGAGGCCCCAGGCAGCGACCGAGCCGTCCGGACGCACCGCCAGGTTGTGCGAGAAGCGGGAAGAGACCTGGACGGCGCTGAAGCCCGCAATGGGTGCCGGAGTCACACGGATGAAGTTCGTTGACCCGTCGCCGAGCTGGCCGTCGGTGTTGAGTCCCCACGTAAAGACGGTTCCATCCTGCCGGACGGCCACCGAGTGAAACCAGCTGGCGACGACCTGGCTTATGTTCGAAACGTTCGCAACGACAACGGGAATCCCCGAGCTGGCGGTCGAGCCATTGCCCAGTTGACCGGCCCGCCCGCCACCCCAGCTCGCTACCGTGCGATCGGTGCGCAACAGGAGACTGTGACTGAAGCCGCCTGCCACGGCGAGCCCGGCTCCCGTGCCGTTGACGGGAACAGGCAGGGGAATAGCCAGCAAAGCGCCGTTCCCGAGCTGGCCGCTATTGGCGGTTCCCCAGGCGCGCACAAGCTGATCGTTGCCCAATGCAAGCGAATGCGTACCGCCTGCGGCGATGGCAATTCCGCTGGGCAGACCGCTCACCTGTGCCGGAGTCGGACGAGTGCTCACGATGCCAGTGCCCAACTGGCCGAGGCTGCCGTCCCCCCATGTCCACGTAGTGCCATCGCTCAGGCGAACGACCGAATGCTGGCCGCCCGCATCGATGTCGGCGATATTGCCGACGCCAGGTACGCGGGTGGGTACGTTGCGGTTGGCGTAGTCGCCCAGTCCCAGCTGACCGGCGCCATTCCCGCCCCAGGCCCACAGGCTTCCGTCCGGGCGCCGGGCGAGCGCATGAGTGCCCCCGGCATCGATTGCCGTCACACCCGTCAGCCCGCTCACCTGCGCCGGAGTGAGGTGGGTAGCATTCGTGCCGTCGCCGAGTTGTCCCTGGTCGTTCAATCCCCACGCCCATACCGTTCCGTCGCTCTTGAGCGCGAGGGAAAAAGCCCGGCCGGCCGCGACCGCCACTACATTGTTCAGCCCCGCGACCCGCACGGGACTGACGCGGCCCGTGGTTGTCCCATCGCCGAGCTGCCCGCCGTCGTTGAACCCCCAGGCCAGCACCGTTCCATCGCCAAGGACGGCGAGATTATGGCCGGAGCCCGCCGCGATTGCGACCGCACCGCTGACCCCGGGAACGGGAATTGGGTTCGCCATGTCGGCCGTGCCACCGTTGCCCAGCTGTCCGAGCTCGCCCGCACCCCAGGCCCAGACCTCTCCGTTCTGGCGGAGTGCAATCGAATGGAAGAACCCACCGGAAACCGCTGTGACTTGCGAGAGTGCCTGAACCTGCACAGGGGCCGAGCGGCTGATGAAAGTCCCATCGCCCAACTCCCCGTTTAGATTCTCTCCCCAGGCCCAGATGGTTCCATCATCGGCGATGCGCAGCGAATGGTTTTCGCCAGCGGCTATGCGAGAGGCTGCTGCGACGCTCACGGAGCAGGCAGCCAGGAGGAGCGCAACGAATAAACGGCCGTACATGATTTCACCTTTGAGTTGCAGGATTCGACCAAGACTCATGGACGCGACGGGCACACGCGGCGGATGGAGCAAACCTTCCGCCCTACGGTGCGCCTGGGACATCAAAGCCACCAAGAATCCCACGGGATCGTCTGGCTAATCATACTCTCTGGTATTGTTCACGACAAAGCGCAGGAGCAGGTGCCGGTTTTTCAGCGCTCTTCTCGTGAATATTCCCACACGGTGCCTGTTGTGGCTTGCATCCTGCTACAGTCATAGTCACTCGCGCCTACACCGAAGGTAAAATCAATGGCCAGCACACACGCCATCTCACGACGAGGTCGGCGAGCGAAGGAGATTGTTTCGCGGATCTTCCAACGTACGCGGGCTCGCGCCCCGGAGCGGGTGGTTGCAGGTAGTTCCAAACGTAGTAGCGTCGCATTCCTCGTGGCGATCCTTACGGGCACGAAGCTCTTTGGACAAGCGCTCCTGTTCGTGTTCCTCCTGGGTCTGGCTACGCTCGTGCAAGCAACGATTCCAGCTGCAGAACGAACGGTGTTGACGAATCTCTACGCGTCGACCAACGGCAACTCGTGGACGACCAAGACCAACTGGAACGGCGCCGTTGGTACCGAATGCACGTGGTCCGGAATAACCTGCGATGGCGCGCAAAGCCATATAACAGGAATCAATCTGTCGTCGAACAACCTGTCGGGGACTTTGCCCTCGATCAACGATGCAAGCAGCGTGCAATATTTTAACGTCCAAAATAACCAGTTGAGCGGTTCAATCCCGTCCCTCAGCGGACTTACGGCGTTGCAATACTTGCTCTTGGATCGGAACCAGCTTTCCGGACCGATTACTTACACATTGAGCAACCTTAGGTCCTTGAAAATATTCTATGCGTCTGACAACCAGCTGAGTGGCGAAATCCCGTCGTTAAACCGATTGACAGCGTTGGAAGGATTTGATGTCTTTCGTAACCAGTTGTCCGGACCAATTCCGTCGTTAAGTGGGCTAACGGCGTTGAAAGAATTTGTAGCATCCTACAACCAATTGACCGAAGCACTTCCCTCGCTCAGCGATGCAAGCAGCGTGCAACTTTTTGCCGTCCAGAATAACCAGTTGAGCGGTTCAATCCCGTCCCTCAGCGGACTAACGTCTTTGGGTTCCTTCTCGGTCGGCAATAATCAGTTGACGGGCTCGATCCCGTCCCTCAGCGGATTGACATCCTTGACTTACTTCAGTGCCGGCGGCAACCAGTTGAGTGGATCAATCTCGTCCCTCAGCGGATTGACGTCGTTGAACTACTTCAATGTCGAGGTCAACCAGTTGACGGGCTCAATCCCGTCCCTCAGCGGATTATCGTCTTTGGTTTCCTTCTCGGTCGACAATAATCAGTTGACAAGCTCAATCCCATCCCTCAGCGGATTAACGTCTTTGGGTGTGTTCGATGTCAGGGCCAACCAGCTGACGGGCGCAATCCCGTCCCTCAGCGGATTAACGTCTTTGTACTTCTTCGATGTCGAGGAAAACCAGCTGACGGGCTCAATCCCATCCCTCAGCGGATTAACGTCTTTGGGTTCCTTCTCGGTCTACGATAATCGGTTGACGGGCTCGATCCCGTCTCTCAGCGGATTAGCATCGTTGGCTGACTTCGATGTCGGCTACAACCAGCTGACGGGCTCAATCCCATCCCTCAGCGGATTAGCATCATTGCGCTACTTTAATGTTCGCTTCAACCAGTTGCGCGGCTCAATTCCGTCGCTCGGTGGATTAACGTCTTTGGGTTACTTCGAGGCCGCCAACAACTACTTGACCGGTCCCGTGCCAAGTGCACCGCCATCGTTGCTAGTGGGTAACAGCGACCTCTGCGGCAACATGCTCGTCTCCAGCGGCAACGTAACTATCGATGCCGCTTGGAATACGGCAACCGGAGAGGATTGGCTTGCGTGCCAAGTGACTCCAACGCTCGACGTCGATGCCAGCATCACAGCTACGAAGTACGACGCGCTGACCGATGGGTTGCTGGTGTTGCGGTACATGTTCGGGTTGCGCGATCCGTCTCTGACGAGTGGCGCGATCGGAGTAACGGCAATGCGAAACGATCCGGCATCGGTCGCTTCGTACCTCGATGCGATATGCTCCGCGCTCGACGTGGACGGCAATAACGCAACCGACGCGCTGACCGACGGGCTGCTGTTGATTCGCTATCTGTGGGGATTGCGTGGAAACGCGTTGATCGACGGTGCGATCGGCCCTTCGGCGACGCGCACGTCGATAGCGGACATTGAGACCTATATCCAGGCGTTGATGCCCTGATCCGGTGGGACAGAGTCGACCTTGCCGAGACGAGCGAGCCGCGCGCCGGCTGCTTGCAGAGCGGCCGCGCCGTCGTCGAGCGGAATGATAATGCTGACCAACGTCGGGACGACCAAAAGCTCATATTTCAGACGTCATCTCCCGCCGATCTGCTCTGTGGCGCTGCGCGGTTCGATTCACCGTCGATAGCAAGCTCCCTTCCCGGGAACGAATCCGGCCATTTGCCAGGAGCACCGCGGACGCGGTTCGCCGAGCAGCCTGTCGAGGCGCTTCTCGAGAAATCTTCGTTGCCATTTGAGAACCGCACTTATACTGTAGCGGCATGAATCCTTCCTCGGCGATATTCTTCCGAAGCTGCAATTTTTGCGGTGTAGAGACTTTTCGCCGCTTTCGTTCTCTGGGTTTACCATTCCCGAAGCAGTTATACGGTTCAGCCCTCGCTCTCCTGTCCTTCCGTTGGCGAGAAGTTAGCTTGAATATCTGGAATGCGTGAATTGCGGATTGGTTGGAATCAATCCGCTAACGGTTTTTTCCGACATCAACCTTCGAAGCTTCGACCGTGAGATGGATTTGGTAGCCTGGACGGGTTTCAATTACGAATCGTACGAGGAGGGGAAAGTAGATCTGACGCGGTATCACAATAGCTACTTTGCAGTG
>JBDTRK010000107.1:0-11373 GCA_039931685.1 Betaproteobacteria bacterium
AGCAATACGCAAAACAGGATCGAAAGCAGACGCATTGCAGGTTCCGGAAAAAGCTGCAGACATTGTGTTCGATCCTGCAAGCCCGCAGTAGTTGCTTGCGATCTCGCGACGGAATTCCCGCAATGCACAAACAGAAAGCCCGGTTTCCCGGGCTTTCTGTTCCCCCGGATATCCTGCGGATATGCGGGGCGGAACTTCTCGAGGATCAGGCCGGGCGGATGTTCGATGCCTGGTCGCCCTTGGGGCCGGTGGTCTTGTCGAAACTGACTTTCTGCCCCTCCTTGAGGGACTTGAAGCCGGCGTCCTGGATCGCGGAGAAATGCGCGAAAAGATCCTTGCCGCCATCGTCCGGCGTGATGAAGCCGAAGCCCTTTGCGTCGTTGAACCACTTCACGGTACCTGTAGCCATGTCTGTGTCTTCCTGAATGAATTAAGAATGTGGGCGTTGCCCGATTGCGGGATCTTGAAGAGAAGAGGAAAAAGGCCTGAGAAGTACCTGTGAACGGTCATACCCGACTAGATTGATCGCTGCTCCAGTATCCTGCGGTTCCCTTTATACGACGACATTTCGATGCCGTCAAAGGCTAGTGTCGCGCGCCTGTGCGGGCAGGGTCGGAATCCTGGCGGCCGGCGCGGCAGCCGGGGGCAAATCGCCCTCGATCCAGGTGCTCAATCGGGATCTGCGCAAACGAACCGATGCGCACGGGGGTGCCGTCTTCGTCATGAACGAATGCCGCCTCATCGTCGCCGCCTTCCTCCACCGGGTCGGCATTGAGCGGTTGTCCGCCGGGGCGCAATTGGTTCCGGTCGTACGCGCATTGTGTCGTGCCGTCGTCGCAGCGCAGGAAATTAACGGGCTTCCCGCTGGCCTTGAGGATCACTTTGTTGATCCGCTAGCCCGCGCCCGACGCCGGCTCCGCCGCGCCCCGTGCGATGGCGCAATCGCAGCGTAAAACCAGATCGACGCGATCGCGAGAGCAGCTTTGCACCTGGGCCCATATGCCATGGGAGGGAGGACTCGCTTGCGTCAGGGCCTGGCGTCGGCCTTGTCCGCCATCAGGTCGCTGCGGTAGGTCTCCGGCCCGTAATAGATCGCGATGACGGTGAGCAGGGCCAGCGACACCATATAGGCCGCGACCAGCCACGGTTCGTTGCTGCCTTGGCCCAGCAGCCAGGCGGCAATGAAGGGCGCCGGTCCGCCGGCCAGGATGGAACCGAGTTCGCGCGCCGAAGCAAAGCCGCTGTAACGCAGTTTCGGGCCGAACAATTCCGCGAAGTAAGCCGCCTGCGGGCCGAACATGCCGGAGACGCCCACGGAAATCGCCAGGATCAGTGCAACCCAGACCAGGGTGGGCGACCCGGTGTTGACCATGAGGAAGAACGGATAGGCAAATGCTGCGGAGAAAAGGGCGGCGCCGCCGTATACCGGGCGCCGGCCGATGCGATCCGACAAGACGGAAAACAGCGGCACCGTCAGCAGCGAAATGGCATACGCGACCATGATGCCCGACAGCACCATGCTTTTCGGCAGTGCCAGGGTCTTGGTCATGTAGCTCAGCGTGAAAACCGGGTACAAATAGCCGAGCCCGTTCTCGGCCAGACGCGCCCCGAACACAACCAGGAATTCGCGCGGATGCCGCAGGAACGCGTCCTTGACCGGCGAGCGCGCGGCCTTGCTCCGGGCGGCGATCTGGCTGAACACTGGCGTTTCGGAAACCCGCGAGCGGATGTAGAAACCGACCAGGACCAGGATGATCGACAGCAGAAACGGGATACGCCAACCCCAGCTCAGAAAGTCCTCCTTGGGCAGCGACGAGACCAGCGCGAATACGCCGGTCGCGAGCAGCAGACCGATATTCACACCGATGGCGGCGAAGGAGCCGAACAGGCCGCGCCGGCCTGGTGGCGCGTGCTCCACCGCCAGGATCACCGCACCGCCGTATTCCGCGCCGGCACCGAAGCCTTGCACCAGGCGCAGGGTGACCAGCATGACCGGCGCCCACATGCCGACCGAGTCGTAGGTCGGCAGCAGCCCGATGAGGAAGGTACCCACTCCGACCAGCATCAGCGTGATGACCAGCACCGGCTTGCGCCCGATGCGATCGCCCATGTGGCCGAATAGCATGCCGCCGAACGGTCGCGCGAAAAATCCCACGCCGAAGGTCGCGAACGAAAGCAGCAGGCCGGTACTGGATTCGAACTTGGGGAAGAACAACTCGCTGAATACCAGGGCCGCTGCGGTACCGTAGATGAAGAAGTCGTACCATTCCAGGGCCGATCCGACGGCAGACGCCATCATGACGCGGCGGTGCGAAGCATCCATTGCTGTCCCCCTTCTATTTATTGTTGTATGCCGCTTTTGCGCCGAGCGCGGTGCATCAGTGATCCGCCGACGCGCAGCTTGTGGGCCGAATCAGGATACAGCAGCGCTTGCGCTGCCGCTTCTTGCGATGCATCACAGGCCGAGTTCGGACAGTCCCTGGTGATCGTCCGGACGGCGACCAGCCGGCCGATGGAATTTGCGCTGCGATTCGCTGATCGGCAAATCGTTGATGCTTGCGAGCCGTCGCTGCATCAGACCTTGCGCACTGAACTCCCAGTTCTCGTTGCCATAGGAACGGAACCAGTTGCCGGAGTCGTCGCGCCATTCATAAGCGAAGCGCACCGCGATGCGCGCGCCGTCGAAGGACCACAATTCCTTGATCAGGCGGTAGTCGAGTTCTTTTGACCATTTGCGGCGCAGGAACTGCACGATTGCCTCGCGCCCGGAGAGGAATTCGGCGCGATTGCGCCATTGGCTGTCGGCGGTGTAGGCCAGCGCCACCCGCTCGGGGTCGCGTGAGTTCCAGCCATCCTCCGCCAGCCGCACTTTTTGCATTGCCGTCTCGCGCGTGAACGGCGGCAGCGGCGGGCGAACGTTCGGATCTGATGACATGGCGTTTTCCTGGTCTGGTCGTGGGCGGATGTGCGGGGCTTCAGTCGTCGATGGCAACGATCGCCACCGCGTAAGGCTTCAGGGTCAGCGTGTCCTTGATGGCTTTCCATTCCTTCTGGAAAGCGCGCGGATCGGCAGTTGCCGTGGCGAAACTGTCCTCGTCGAGTGTCGTGCCGAACATCGCTCCAGTCGCACCGGATAATTTCACCGACTGATTTTCCGAGGTCATGTTGGCCATCCACAGGGTCGTCCCGCGCCTGGCCTTGTATGCCAGGCATTGCACTTTTGCCGGGTCCGACGAGTCGACGTTCACCAGTTTTTGTCCCGCGCCCCGGGTCAGTCCGCTGACGACGTGAAACGCAGGGAACACGGCCGGGCCGGCAAGCCGGTCGTACCACGGCTGCCCGTGCTGCGACTTGCGATAGATGATGCCGAGCGGTCCGGTCGGCGCGCCCATGGCAATCGTTTCGATGCCGGTGCGGGCGAAAGTCGCCACATAACCCAGCGTCCAGGCTGCGGCGAACAGGCCGCGTTGCCGCGGTTCCAGCTTGGTCAGGCACACGCGCAGGTTGTCCGGATTCGGGGTCCAGGTGGCGCCGTGAGGATTGTCGCGGCAACCGATGCCACTTGGGCCGATGCGGTAGGCGGTCTTGCCGATGAAGGAGCGCGCGGTGGCAACCTGATAAGGCAAGGCCTCCAGAGTTTCCATGACCGAGCGGTCATCGGCCGCGTGCACGATCGGGCAAGTCGTGTTGACCACGAAGTCGAGCAGATTCGCGGGCGGCCGTTTGCGGTTGAGTTCGGTGAAGAAGGAGAGCATGCCGCCGCCGAGGCGGATGCCGGGAAAGGCCGCTCGCGCCGCCGCGTAGAGGTCTTCGAGTTTGGCAGCCGACGGACGCGGACCGCCCGGCAGCACCGATTTCAGGTCGCCGGCGGGCACGACGGCAAGCGACGACAGCCTGATGCCGGATTGCCTGACCCTGTCCGCGAGTTGCTGCAATTCCTCGCGGAACGCGTCCACGCTTTCGACCACGGCTTCCAGGGCGACCCCCGCGCCGCTTGCCTCGCTGAGTACGCGATAGCCGTAGAGCTCCTTGAGGCCATGCTTGCTGCGCGGATCGATGTGGCAGATCAGGAAACGTGGGGCCGCCAGTTTGAGCAGGTCGAGCTGCGCGATCGCGTGTTCGATTTCCTCGGCCGGCATGCCGAGTCCCACTGGCGGCAGCGTGTCGCGCGAGATGGCGCCGAGTTTGATCGCGATCTGCCTGCCGGCTGCGGCTTTGCCGCCTTTTGGCACCGATCCGCTCAATGTCACCTTGATGGATTGTTTGACCGCCTCGCCGGCCTTCAGCGTGTAAGGCCAGGGCCTGGTCAGCGGTCGCACATAAGTCTTGAACGACGCGTCCGACCAGTTGCGATGGTCTTCCATCTCGAAAGTATCGCCCTCCATCAGCACCGTCGCTCGCAGTCCGGGCAGCACTTCGTGCGTCAGAGAGCGGATGTCCAGCACCGGCTGCACCGGATTGACGAGCTCGGGAAATTTGCTCTTCACGTTTTTTCCATCAACATGCGCGATGTCGACCGGAAATCCGGCCACACCCTGCAACGGATGCAGCACCACGAAGCCGGTGCGCGCGGTCAGGAAATCGGTTTTCGGTACGGCCGTGCCGGTGAATTCCAGGTTGCCGTGCTTCGAGCCTTCGATTCTTGCGTCGTACGCAAGCTTCTGGCCTTCAATCTGGATGTCGGCATGAAAAGAAACGGAAAAGCCGTCGCTGCGCTGGTCGATTGCGAGCTTGCTGATCGCCGGCGTTGCGGTGCCCCAGTTCTTGTCACGTATCAGAAAGCCGACGGCGCGCAATACTTCAACACCATTGACCTTGAGGTAGCGCAACTGGCCGTTGTCGAATTCGACCGTCATCGGACCGGCGTTCAGCGTTCGGCCGACGACGTCCGGCTGCTCAGTGCCGCACAGTGCGATCGCACGCGACGGTTTTATAGTTTTCATTTTATTTTCCTCCGATTATTCAAATTTGCCACAGCGGACACAGAGTTCACGCAGGAAACCGGGAGCAGGAAAGTGATCGAATGGGGCAGCCGGACCCGGTGGGGATTTGCGCTTGCGTCATTTGTGTCGGTGCGCAACACTCCTCGAAGCCTCAAGCCTTCTTTTCCCTGTGACCTCTGTGTTTTCCGTGGCTAAATGACTTTTTCCGTAGACGGATCGATCAGAACGGCGCGATTCATGTCGATCGCCAGTTCGATTTTTTGGTTGATGCCGGTGGCGTCGTGTGCCTGCAGTTCCGCGGTCACGGCCGCGCCGCCGAGCTGGAACGTGGCGTAGGTGCGCGAACCGGTCGGCTGCTGTAGATCGATGGTCGCTATATAGCGCACCAGTCCGCCGCGCGAATCGCCGGGATGGGCGCGGGTCATGTGCTCCGGTCGCAAGCCGAGGATGACGGCCTGGTCGCGCCGGTGCGCCAGATTCGCCGCACGATCGGGCGGGAGTGCGAATGCAGGCCCATCCTCCAGCCTGACCGCGAGTTCGCCGTCTTCAGCAGTCAGGCGACCAGGGATGAAATTCATCGAGGGCGAGCCGAGAAAGCCCGCCACATATTTCGTAGCCGGTCGCTCGAACAGATCCAGCGGCGCGCCGGCCTGCTCGATGTTCCCGTCGCGAAGCAGCACGATGCGGTCCGCCATGGTCATGGCTTCGATCTGGTCGTGTGTCACGTAGATCATTGTCTTGCCGAGTTCCTGGTGCAGGCGCTTGATCTCGCCGCGCATTTCGTCGCGCAATTGCGCATCCAGGTTCGACAGCGGTTCGTCGAAAAGATACAGGCGGGCATTGCGCACGATGGCGCGGCCGATGGCGACGCGCTGACGTTGCCCGCCGGAAAGCTGGCGCGGATAGCGATCGAGCAGGTGGGTAATACCGAGCATGTTCGCTGCGGCGCTGACCTTGGGCCCGATTTCGTCTTTCGGTGTCTTGCGCGAGCGCAGCCCGAAAGCGATGTTGTCGAACACCTTCATGTAGGGATAAAGCGCGTAGTTCTGAAATACCATCGCGATGTCCCGGTTGCGCGGCGGCAGGTGGTTAACGGTTTCGCCGCCGATCTCTATGCTGCCCTGGTCGGCATCTTCCAGGCCGGCTATGGTCCGCAGCAACGTGCTCTTGCCGCAGCCGGACTGGCCTACCAGCACGGTGAACTCGCCCGCGGGAATTTCCAGATCGATGCCGCGCACGGCGTGTACGGTGCCGTAGTATTTGTGCAACGCCGTAATTTTAAGATCTGCCATTTTCGTTTCGTGATTGGTGATTGGTCGCTGGCGTATCTCCAGGAGTTTTTACTCAGTCCTCAGCACTCAGTCCTCGGTCCTAACCTTTCACGGCGCCCAGCGATATGCCGCGTACCAGGTAGCGTTGCATGAACGCGACCGCGATGAAAATAGGCAGCGTGCCGAGTACGGACATCGCCGAAATCTTGGCCCAGAAATTCGACTGGCCGCCGAAATAATGCGTGATCTGCACGGTGTACGTGGTCGCCTCGGTGCGCGTCAGTACCAGCGCAAACAGAAAATCGTTCCAGGCGAATACGAACGTGAAAATGGCGGTTGCGAACAGGCCGGCGCGACACATCGGGAACACCACTTTCCAGATCACCTGCCAGCGGGTACAGCCGTCCACCAGCGCAGATTCCTCCAGCGCCTTCGGGATGTCGAGGATGTAGCCGCGCATCATCCAGATTACATACGGCAGGTTGAACGCAGTGTAGAGGATGATGATGCCGATGTAGGTGTCGACCAGGTGTAGCCAGACGAACAGCAGAAAAATCGGAAATACGACGGCGATTGGAGGGATCATGCGCTGGGAAATGATCCAGTTGGCCAGATGCTCGCCGCCTGTGCGGAAGCGCGCGAGCGAGTAGGCGCAAATGGTGCCGAGGAACATGGCGATGACCGTGCTCACGCCGGCGACCACGAGGCTGTTCCACACCGTGACCGCGTCACCGTCGCGGAACAGCACCGCATAGTTGTCGAAATGAATCCGCGCCGGATACCACTTTGGCGGAAACGAGTAGATTTCCTCCGGCGTCTTGAAGGAGATCATGAACAGCCAGTAAATGGGAAACACGAAGAGCAGCGTAATGGCGCTGGCGCCGGCAAGGCGCAGGACGGTCCGCACACGGGCGCGCTGTTGCACGGTCATGGTTTCACCTGGCGAGTTCGACCCGTTTCAATGCCAGCATCACCACCATCGAGAGCAGGATGATGACGAGAAAAGCCACGGCGGCGGTATAGCTGGTTTCAAACTGCTGAAAGCCTTTGACATAGGTAAATATCGATATCGTCTCGGTCATGGTGCCAGGCCCGCCTTTGGTCAGCGCCCAGACGATGTCGAACAGGCGGAACAGGTCCAGGCCGCGGATCAGGACCGCGATCGCCACCACCGGCCAGATCGCGGGCAGTACGATCTTGAAAAACGTTCGCCACCAGCCGGCGCCGTCGATCGAAGCGGCTTCGAGCTGGGATCTGTCGACGTTGGCCAGCGCGGCGAGCAACAGCAGGAACATGAAGGGCGTCCACTGCCACACTTCCGCCGCGATGATGGCCGGGTAGACCAGGTTGGTATTGATGGTCCACAGGATAGCCGAGGTATCGCCGGTGAACCAGCCGATGATCTGGTTGATCGGCCCGAAGCGATGGTCAAAAAGCAACGCCCAGGTCGCGCCGGAAACGATCGGTGATACGACCACCGGTAGCACCAGCAAGGCGATGAACACCTGCCTGCCGGGGAGTTTTTCAAGGAAGAACTGCGCCATGGCCAGCCCCAGCAGCAGTTCGATCGGCAACGCGACGACGGTGAAAATAACCGTGTGCAGCAGTGCTTGCCACATGCGCACGTCGTCGAACAGCTGCGCGTAATTGCGCCCGCCGACAAAGTCAGTGCTGGTCTCGGTCATGGTGATGCCCTGAAAACTCACCATGAGCAGGTAGACCAGCGGGAAGACGCCGATCAGCAGCAGAACGAAAATGGCCGGCCCGACCAGCAGGTATTTGAAGTTGCGGTCTGCAAAGTCAGCGCGGGCCGGGATCGAATAGGTAGCCACTGGAGAATCCGTGAAAATGCGGCCGACAAAAAAGGGAGCGCCGCGTGCCGGCGCCCCCCACCTTGTGTTGCGCTACCGCCGCCCCCGGTAACTTAACCGGCGAACGGCGGCGTTGCCATGGCTTACTTGGGGTAGGCGCCGGATTTCGCAGCCCAGGCCTTATACACCGCCTTCTGCTTGTCCACGCCGACCTGCTTGGTTATTCCGTCCCAGTCCGCGGCCATCTTGTCGAGAATCGCTTTCGGGTCGTCGCCGGCCCACAGCTTGCTGACACCTTGTCGCAGCGCTTCCTCATACTTGTCCGTCTGGATCAGCGAGAGATCGAGCAATCCGGTCTGTGCGCCCTGGTGCAATGCCGCCAGGTAATCCTTGGCGTCGGGCCACAGCTTCAGGTAGCCCGGGTTCGTGAAGTGGGAATCGCGGAACGGATCGCGCAATGTGTAGGGAAGCTGCACGCGCTTGTTGCTGATCTCCTCGCTGTTGAGCCACTGGATGAACAGATACGCGGCTTCCTTCTGCTTGCTGGAGGAGGCGATCGAGAGCGCAAAACCGGCGGCCAGCTCGGGATGGCCACCAGGCGGCAGCGTGTACCCGACCTTGCCGGCGATCTTGGACTTGGGCACCCAGTCGAGTGCTTTTTCGCTGCCCAGGTAACCGGCCGCGAAACGCCCGTACGGCGGCCAGGAAATCGTCATTGCACTTTGTCCATTCAGGAACAGCGCCAGATTTTCCACGAAGCCGAATTTCTCCACACCCGGGGGCATGAAGCGATTCTCGTTGCGCATTTCGGTGAATACCTTGACGCCGATCGGGCTGTTCACCGTCGCTTTCATGGTGTCGGCGTCGAAGAATCGGCCGCCTTCCACGCGGAAGCGTTCCTGGAACATGAACATGGTGTAGGGCGGCTCGCGGAAGAACGCGGCGCCATAGATGCCTTCCTTCTTCAGCGCGTCGGTCAGAAAGCTGCCGATCTCATCGAACTGCTTCCAGGTCTTCGGCGGCGCCAGATCATAATGGTACTTGGCCTTGAATGCCTTCTTCAGGTCGGCGCGGGCGAAGATGTCCTTGCGGTAATACATGATGAACACGTCGCCGTCGTCCGGGAATCCGTAAATCTTCCCGTTGACCATCATCTGGTTGTCGCGGTAAGTCGGTGCGATTTTCTGCAGCTCGTCGCGGAAACCGTACTTATCGACGTAGGGGTCGAGCACTTCCAGGGCACCGGCCTGTGCCAGGTCCGGCATCCACGCCGGGATCACGTTCAGCGCATCGTACGCACCGGTGCCGGCGCGGTACTCCTGCATGATCTTGGTGAACATTTCCGCGGTCGGCACTTCGATGACCTTGACCTTGCAGCCGGTTTCCTTCTCCCACAGGGGGCCGGAGAACTGCGTCGGGTCAAGTGACTGCAATCCGGCTTCCCAGACGATGGTGATGGTCTTGCCGTTGCAGATTTTCTTGGCGGCTTCGACGGCGGTCTTGGCCGCGCTTTGTGCGCTGGCGACGCCGGTCCAGGCCAAGGCCAGGACTGAGACGATCGTCAGGAACAAACCTCGGGGCAGGCCTAGCCGGCGAAGGACGAAAGGATGGCCCTTCATGATGTCTCCTCCAGTGATTTATAAGTTTTTGATTGCTCGCTCTTATTGGCGGGCATTTCGGTAAGGCGCGATGATTATGTTGAAGCGTCCCCTGCAGTGTCAAGCGCCCTCGCCAGGACCGCGGTGATGCGGCGCGGCAACAATATCGCGCGCACGCCACAACCGCAGAATATCGCCTCCGTTGCGTGCTTGCCGCGGCGAATTTGTGGTGCAATTGCGCCTTACCGACCAATTTCTCCGTGGGAGCTTCTTTGAGCGCACCGACCCTGCAGGCCGCTGCCATCCTGCTCGAACAGCGGCTGTCCCTGCAGCCGATCAGCGATTTGCCGCAATCCATTGCGCCACAAACGCAGGCCGAGGGCTACGCATTACAGCGCGTGCTCAATGGCTTGCTGACGGTGGCCGGAATGGGGAAGCAGGTTGGCCACAAGATTGGCTGCACGACTTCGGTCATGCAGCAATTCCTGAACATACCGAATCCGTGCGCCGGCGTGGTATTCGAGAAAACGGTCCTGCATCGCTCGGCGCGCGTGCCCCGCTCCGGATTCGTCAGGCTTGGCATCGAATGCGAGATCGCGGTGGAGTTGTCGCGCGACCTCGCCCCTGCGGGCGCGCCGGTTGACCGCGAATCGGCCGGTCGTGCCGTCGGCGCCGTGATGGCCGCGATTGAACTGGTGGACGAGCGCTATGAGAATTTTCGAACGTTGGGTGTGCCGACGCTGATCGCCGACGATTTCTTCGATTCCGGCTGCGTACTTGGCGATCCGGTGCGCGACTGGCGCAAGCTGGATCTGGCCGCGCTGTGCGGCGTCACATACATCAATGGCAGCGAAGCCGGACGCGGCAGCGGCGCACTGGTGATGGGCCACCCGCTCGAAGCGCTGGCCTGGCTGGCGAATGCACGCACCAGGTATGGCCTCGAGCCGCTCCGGGCCGGCGAGTTCGTGACGCTGGGCAGCGTCGTCGAAACCAAGTGGCTGGACGCTGGCGACGAGGTCCGGGTGGAGATCGAGGAACTGGGCGAATTGACGCTCACGGTGGACTAAGCAAGTTCGCAAGTGGCCGTGACTGTCGTCCACGGCCTAAGGTCCGCAATGCCGATCCGGCACGCCAGCTGCGGATCCATTCGATGTGTCGATTGCGAATTTCGCGCAGGCACACTTTCACAAAGTCATGGAAACCCATACCCGCGGTCTTCCTGCCCTGCCTGAAGCCCGGCCGGCGTGTGCTCGATTGCGGCTGCGCTCCGACCACCTCATCCTGGCCCGCTCCCCCGGGGCGGCGAGGGGCCCCGCCAATGCGTTGACGATGCGATTTGCGCCTGAAACGTTATCTACGCGCTCCGCCGCGGGGGGGGTGAATTGAAGCGCAGCAGAAGGCGGCCGATGAAGTAAAAAAACCGGCGGCCGCTTGCGCGACCGCCGGTTCAACTTGAAGGTGGAACCTTAATGCTGCCCGATCAATACAGCACAATCGGATTGCCCGGGGAACCGGTCGCGCCAACTATGCGCAGCGGGGCCCAGACGAACGCGCCTTCCTTGATGCCGGCGGCGACCATCGACTCGGTGTCGACGTTTTCCAGGTTCCAGATGCCATAACGCGTCTGGATCTGGGTGTGGCAGGGCACCGCCCAGCCTTCGACTTCATTGCCGGGTTGCGCATCGTTTGCCGAGGTGTCGCCCATGGTCAGCGCGATGTCCCTGGAAGCGAAGTACTCGCACGCGCTCAG
>JBDTRK010000108.1:0-11359 GCA_039931685.1 Betaproteobacteria bacterium
CCAAGCAGGCGGTGTGGATCGCGCAGAAAATGCCGGGCACGCCGGTGCGGCTGCAATGGTCGCGCGAGGAAGACATGCGGCAGGGCCGCTACCGGCCGGTGGCGCTGGTGAAACTGCGCGCCGGACTGGACCAGGCCGGCAACTGGAGCGCGTGGCATGTACGCCAGGCTGACCAGTCGATTTTCATCACCGTGCGTCCGGCCGACATCAAGAACGGTATTGACCCGGTGAACGTGCGCTGCTTCCAGGACAATCCTTACGCGGTGGCGAACTTTACCGACGAATATGCGATGCGCAATCCGCACGTGCCGCCAGGCTTCTGGCGCGCGGTCGCGCATACGCACAATCCGTTCTTCCGCGAATGCTTCATCGACGAACTGGTGCACGCCGCCGGCAAGGAGCCGGTCGAATTCCGCCGGCCTTTGCTGAAGGGAAAAAAAGACCTGGCGGTACTCGAAACCGTGGTGAAAGCGGCGGCCTGGGACAAGCCGGCGCCCAAAGGCATTTATCGCGGCATCGCCGTGGTCGATTCCTATGGCAGCTTCACCGCCGCAGTGGTCGAGATCGCCGTGAGCGGCGGCTCGGTCATCGAGGTCAAGCGTGTCGTCGTTGCGCTCGACTGCGGCCATGTCGTGCATCCGGACGCGGTGATCGCGCAGGTGGAAAGCGGTGTGATCTGGGGCCTGAGCTCATCCATGCACGAGGAGATCACCATCAAGGAGGGCCGTGTCGAGCAGGGCAACTTCTCCGACTACAACGTGCTGCACCTGGCCGAGACGCCGAAGATCGAAACCATCCTGGTGCCCAGTGGCGGATTCTGGGGCGGCGTTGGCGAGCCGCCGATCGGCGCGGTGATCCCGGCGCTGGGCAACGCGATTTTCGCCGCGACCGGCAAGCGCTTACGCTCGCTGCCGTTCAAGAACCACGGTTTTTCGTACAAAACCTGATTGTGCCCCGCGCCGGGATACCGGGCCGTGCCCATAAATAACGTGAATGTCGTGAATACGTGAATGTCGCAATAATGCGGACTTTAGACCTCACGAAATACGACATTCACGTCGCGAGTCGCCGCCGTGCGCTGGGCGCGTTGCTGGCCGGTGCGAGCCTGCTGGTCGTGAGGCCGGCAACGGCGACACCCGAAGAGATGGCCACCTTGCTGCGCGAGGCTTTCGGCGATCGCCTGATTTTTCGCCGCAGGGTCACGCTGGCGATGCCGCGCCTGGCCGAGAACGGCAGCGTCGTGCCGGTCACGGTCAGCGTGGACAGCCCGATGACGCCGCAGAACCATGTCAGGGCAATCCATCTGTTTGCGCCAGAGAATCACTTGCCGAAAATGCTGGAATTCCAGCTTGGACCCTACAACGGCAAGGCGGTCGTTTCGTCACGCGTTAGGCTGGCGCGGTCGCAGCAGATCACGGCGGTGGCGGTGATGAGCGATGACACGTTATGGTCGGCCGCGGTGGATGTGGAAGTCGTCACGTCGGAGTGCGGGCTATGAGCCGCATGGGTGCCGCGCGGGTGCGCATGCCGCAAAGCGCGAAGCTCGGCGAGATTATCGAGATCCGCACGCTGGTCCAGCATCCGATGGAATCCGGATTCCGGCTCGACAACACCGGCAAGCCGATCGCGCGCCACATCGTCGAGTCGTTCGATTGCGCCTACAACGGTCGCGAGATCTTTCGCGCAAAGCTGCATCCGGCCGTTTCCACCAATCCGTTTTTCACGTTCTATGCCGTGGCGGACGAAAGCGGCGAACTTGTGTTTACCTGGCGGGACGATCATGGTGGTGAGGCGAAAGTAACACAGACCATTGCCGTGACGGCGTGACGGCCTTCACGGCTGCAGCAGCCGCGGCAGGAACAACGCCACGTCGGGGATAAACAGCACGGCGAGCAGGCCGACGACCTGCAATGCGATGAACGGCAGCACCGAAGCGTAGATGTGGTTCAGGCTGATCTCCGGCGGCGTCACTGACTTCAGGTAGAACGCGGCCTGGCCGAACGGCGGCGACAGGTAGCCGATCTGCATGGTGATGTTGAACAGCACGCCAAACCAGATCAGGTCGTAACCGAGTGCGGTGACCGTGGGGGCGAAAATCGGCATGGTCAGCAGCATGATGGAAAACCAGTCCATGAACATGCCAAGCAGCAGGAAGATCAGCATCATCACCAGGATGACGCCGATCGGATCGAGCGGCAGCCCGGTCATGATGCTCTTCAGATAGCTGATGCCGCCGAGCAGGTTGTAGACGCCGACCATCGCATTCGCCCCGATCGATAGCCAGATGAGCAGACCGCAGGTCGACATCGTGGTGTACATCGAATCGCGCAGCATTGACCAGTTCAGCGTGCGCCGGATCGCCGCAGCGACTATTACGCCCGCCACCCCCATTGCGGCCGCCTCGCTCACCGACGTGAAGCCGGAGTAAATGCTGCCCAGCACGGAGAAAATGATCATCAGCGGCAGGATGACTTTCTTCAGCGAGGCGATCTTGGCGCTGAAGGGAATATTGCGCAGTTCGGGTGGCGCCGGTGGGCCGAGCTTGGGGTTGATGGCGCAGCGGATCAATACGTAGGCGATGTAGATCAGCGCGAGCATGAAGCCTGGAATGGTCGAAGCAACGAACAAGTCGCCGATAGAGGTCGACGTCGTCAACCCGTAGAACACCAATACCAGGCTGGGCGGAACCATAGTGCCCAACGAGCCGCCGGCGCACACAATGCCGATCGCGAGCTTCGAATCGTAGCGTAGCCGCAGCATCTGCGGCAGCGCCACCAGCCCGAGCAGAATGACTTCGCCGCCGATGATGCCGGTCATCGCTGCCATGACCGAAGCGGCTATCAGCGTCATCACGCCGACGCCGCCGGGCAGGCGGCCGGCCCATATCTTCAGCGCGTCGTACAAGTCGTGCGCGACGCCGGACTTGTCGAGGATGGAGGCCATCATCAGGAACATCGGCACGGACAGCAGCACGTAGGAATTGACGAAGCCGTAGGTGCGAAAAGTGACGATCGCCAGGCTGTCGAGGTCGGCGAATACCGCACAGAACACCACCGCGATCAGGCCGGTCGCGAACGCGATCGGCATTCCCAGGATGATGATCAGCAGGACGAATGCCGCCAGCAACAGCAGCGAGATGCCTTCGATTCCCATGGCTCAGGTCAGGTGGCGCAGCGTTTTCAGGTCGCTGAGCAGGTTGGAGATCATCTGCACGATCATCAGTGCGGCACCCAGCACCATGGACACTTTGACGACGATCGGCGTTGGTTGCGCCCACACCGACCCGCCGACTTCCCAGTCCTCCACCGAGAGCTGGGCCATGTTGAACGAGAACCACAGGAACACGCCGAGATAGACGAGTGCCAACACCGAGGAGATGATTTCGCAGCGAAACTGTGTCCTGCGCGAAAAGCGGTCGAACACCGCGGTGATGCGGATATGCTCGCGGCGCATCAGCGCGTAGGATCCGCCGATCAGGAAGGCCACTGCGATCGCGGTGGTGACGACGTCGTAGACCCAGACCGTGGGCGCATTGAACGCCACGTCGCAGACAACGTCGTAGATGGTGACGCCGATCGAGATGGCGAAACTGAAGCTCAGCACTTTGGAGATCGCCTCGATGGCGCGATCGACAAAGTTTCTCGGCTGCGCACCGGCATGCGGCAAGGTTGCGGCCATGCTCTCCTCCCGGTTCTTATTTTTATGTCTGCGTCAGTGCCGCGCTGCGACCCGAAACATGCTCGGGTCAGGCCGCGGCGACGGACGATGACGGCTTACAGCTTTCCGATCGACTTCAGGAACTTGACCTGACTTTCGTAAATCT
This sequence comes from Betaproteobacteria bacterium, assembly GCA_039931685.1. Taxonomy (GTDB): domain Bacteria; phylum Pseudomonadota; class Gammaproteobacteria; order Burkholderiales; family JACQAP01; genus JACQAP01. The sequence continues at coordinate 3,824 of JBDTRK010000108.1, forward strand.
GCTTGGCGAGCGGGCTTTTCTTCGACCACTTCTGCCACACAACCTGGGAGGTTTTGCGGAACTCGGCTTTTTCTTTCTCGCCCCACGCGATAAGCGTAGCCGGATCGCGCTTGGCGACCGCTTTGCGGTCTTCCAGTTCCTGGCTCATCCAGGTGCGCAGGCACCATTCGTCGACAGCCGCCGTCACGATCGCCTTTTGTTCGGTCGACAGGGCATTCCATTTGCGCTTGCTCACCACGAAGTCGACCGAATTCATGGAGTGGATGCCCGGATAGATTGCATATGGCGCAATGCGGTTATAGCCCGCCTCGTCGTTGACCGACAGCGTGCCCCAGTCGGTCGCTTCGATCTTACCGGTATCGAGCGCGGTGTAGACCTCGGTTCCGGGCATGACCGACACGGAAGCGCCGAGCTTGGCGAAAATTTCCGCGGGAATGCCGTCGGGCGCACGCATTTTCACGCCTTTGAAATCGGCGACCGAGCGAATCGGTTTTTTCGATGGAATTGATTCGAGGCCGAGGATGATCGGCCCGAGGAACACGGCATTCCACTTGGCGGCGATTTTGTTCATGATCTCCATGCCGCCCCCCTGCCGGTACCACATGAGCAGGTGCAGCGGGTTGTCGTAGGCGGCGGTCATGTCCCAGAAGGCGGCGGCCGGTTCCTTGCCGCCCTGATACGCCATCGTTCCCACGGCGCCGTCGAGCAGGCCTGCATTGATCGCATCGAGCGCTTCTGCCTGAGGCACGATGGTGGCAACCGGGAAGGTCTGGATGTCCACTTCGCCTTTGGTGGCCTCCTTGACGCGTGCGGCGAAGGCCTGGAAGTCCTTGTAGACGGTGGTGGTCGGCCCGTAGAGATTCTGTACTTTCCATTTGTGGCTTTGGGCAGCCGCCGGCATTGCGATCAGCGCGGCGGCAACGAATGCGGCCATGCTCAGGAAAAATCCGCTGGTACGATTCATTGATGTTCCCTCCCTGATTTTTTTGCAGCAGACGCGTAGATGCGCAGCGTTGATTATGGATGGGAAATCCGGGCAATCCACGCCGCAGCGCAACACCAGCAACGACATATTCCTGAAACACGGTCCCGAAATGCGGCACGAAGACAGAAGAATGAAACGGCAAGCCCGGCTGTGTCGACCGCGCAGCGCTATTTTTTTTGCGCTGTCATGGTTCGCAACCGATCGGCGATGGTCTTGAGCAGCGAGATGGCAAAACCGGGCTTGGTCTTCACCAGATTCAGGAAATCGCTGCGGCTGATACTGAGCAGCTGGCTTTCGGCGGTGGCGGTCGCGCTGGCCGATCGCATCGCGTTATCGACCAGTGCCATTTCGCCGAATGTGCCGCCGGGGCCGACTTGGTCCACCACAATGCCGTTGATCGAGACGGTGACCCGGCCGCGGATGACGATGTACATGGAAACACCGGCATCGCCTTCTTTCATGATCATCCGACCGGGCGGGAAGGTCTGCGGCGGCCGCGCGCGGAAAGCGGCGACCAGGTCCTCCATCATCTTCTTGTCGAAAACCCGCAGGTCGTCGCGGTCGCCGAAGGCGGGCAGGCTGGCTGTCTGCTTCATCAGCGCCACCGTCAGCCGCAGCCGGTTATTCATGATGTTCATCAGCATCAGCGCGAACTCCGGCGTGGTTTGCAAGGCCTGCTGAAACTGCCTTGCGTCCAGCACTAGCGCCTGGCAGAACTTGCGCGCGGTGGCCGTTGCCGAGCGCGGCTGCTGCGTAATGACCGCGATCTCGCCGAAAATTTCACCGGCCTTGACGATATCGAGCGTCTTCTTGTTGCGGATCAGACTGACTTCGCCCTCGACCAGCAGGTACATCTTATCGCTGGCCTGGCCTTCGGCGAAAAAGCCTTCCATTTCGGCGAAGTTTTGCGTCTGGCCGAAGGATTCGAAACATTTGCGCGCGACCGTCGGATCGTAGCCTTCGTCCTGGGCGGTGGGTTGGGTGAAATCGAGTTCCATGATCCGGATGGAAATATCAGGGATGGGTCAGGAAACGAATTCTAGTCGAACTTGGCCGGGCGGCAATAAGCGCGGAGGGCATGAAAGCATCGCTCAGGGCGTGGCCGCAAAGCGCGACGAGTGATGATTGACGATGACCCAGCGATCGCCTTCGCGTCGATATGTGAACGTGAAGCGCATCGGCACGATGACATCCTGGCCATCGATCGGATCGTGGGAGGCGTAATACCCCGAATTGATGGCAATGTCGCCGTAGAGGCGCACATGGTATTCGCCCAGTTCCATGCGCAGGTTCGGACGCTTGAGCGAGGATTCCTTGAAATATTCGAGGATTTCCTCGGGTTTCGTGCGAATTGTTTTGGACACGGTGCCCCACAGAATCGCGTCCGGCGCATAGAGCGCCGAGATGCGCGCGGCATCGCGCGTATTGAAGGTGGCAATCCATTCGGCGGTGGCGGCCGATACGTGTGCGCTGATCTCCTGTTGCGCTGCGTCTTGCGCGAAAGCAGATTGCGCCAGCAGCAACAGGGCGGCGGCGGCGTGGACGACTTTGCGCATCACTCGTATCCTTGTGGTTGAACGAAGGGCTGAAACTCGCGCTCCAGGTGCCGGGCCGCCTCAATCGTCGACAGGTCGCCATACTGCGGACCGATGATCTGCACGCCGATCGGCAATCCGCCCCTGGTGAAACCTGCCGGCGCGACCGTGGCGGGCAGATAGGCCATGCCGGGGAATCCGGCCCAGAACATCTGCGTGGTAGAAGGCTGCGGCTTGCCATTGACCATGACCATGCGTTCCCAGCGTTCGCCTTTCTGGTTATGCGGGAAGGCAGCGGTCGCCGCGGCCGGGCAGAGCAGCAAATCCCATTCACGGAAGAACTCTGTCCATGCGCGACGGATCTGCTGGCGTTTTTCATTCCAGCCATGCCACTCGCGCACCGGCATCGTGTTGGCGTGCATCATCCACGCCTGGTAGCTGTCGTCGCCGGGTGTGCTCTTCTGCGCGAGCTCGCGCTGGCGCGCGAACTGCTCGTCGCTGAGTGCGGAAGATGTTGCGCCCCGCAACAGGTGAATGAAGGTGCGATGCGCTTCATGCAAATCGAAATCAGGGCGCGCCGACTCGCTTACCTTCGCGCCGCCTTTGGCGAACGCCTTGGCGGCGGCCAGCACCGCAGCCTGCACGGAATCGTCGGTCTCAGCGGTGGCGGCGGAAGTCAGCACGGCGATTTTCAGTTTCTTCACGTCGGCTTTGGGTTTGGCGAGCGCGATGCGGATGCCGCGCTCGTCCATTTCATTGGGCTGCGCGATCAACTGCAGTGCGATCGCGAGGTCGTCCGCGCTGCGCGCCAGCGGACCGATTACCGCCATGTCTTTCACGCCCAGATTCGGTGGCAGGTTATGCCCGGCGCTCGGGCAAAGGCGGAATGTAGGCTTGTGGCCGAACACGCCGCAATAGTGGGCGGGATTGCGAATCGAGGCACCGATGTCGCTGCCCAATTCGAGCCCGGTCAGTCCGGCCGCCAGCGCCGCGGCCGCGCCACCGGAAGAGCCGCCGGGGCCACGCGTGATATCCCAGGGATTGTTCGTCGTGCCGTAAACCGGGTTGAAGGTCTGCCAGTCGGAGAGCATCACCGGAACGTTGGTCTTGCCGAATACGACTGCACCCGCATCCATCAGGCGCTGCACCGCGAGCGCATCGCGCCTGGCGATGTTGGCCTTCATGTCGGCGCGGCCCCACGTGGTCGGCTGGCCTTCGAGGTCGAAGGATTCCTTCACCGTCATCGGCACGCCGTGCAGTGGCCCTTTCCAGTCGCCCTTGGCCGCGGCCCGGTCGGCCTTGCGTGCCTGTTCACGTGCGCGTTTTTCGTCGAGCACGATGATGGCGTTGAGTTTCGGATTAAGTCGGGCAACCCGTTCGAGATAAAGATCGAGCAGCTCGACGCTGCCGATCTTCTTGCGACGGATGAGTGCAACCAGTTTTTTCGCGGAAAGAAATGGTGTGTTCATATGACTCGTGAAAGATGTTTGAAGGTTATATTTCGTCGATATGCGCTATAGGCCGTCATGTATCTCACGGTATTCCTCAGCGCGTCACGGCGGTATTACTGATGCGGCTGAAGGGCAGTGACAGCGGGCCGAACCGGGTATTGGCATCGACCGAGCCGGACACCTGGTAGGCAATCTGATTGCCGCGCAGCAGGTTCACGATGCCGATGCCGACAGCGCGCGGCGAGAACGACAGCGGCACATCGAGCGTCGTCTCCTGTCCGGCCCCGATATTGGCCGGACGGGCGATCTTGCTGCTGCCGACATCCAGGCCGCCCAGCGCGACATTCACGCCGAGCCGGGTCAGATCGAGCGGAAACTGGTTCGGATTTCGGATGCGCAGCTTCGCGGTTGCCGAAACCTGGTCGAGGCCGAGCTTGCCCATCGACAGGGAGCTTACTTCGACCTGCGGAACCGCCGGCACCGGCAACTCGCCGCTCTTGGACAGTGGCACATCGATGCGACCCAGCACCGGCACGTTCACGCCGATTCTGAAATCGGCCGTATAGGGCACCACGGCACCGGGCCTGAGGCCTTTGAGCACGGAATATAGCGATGCAAAGGGCACGGTGGCCGGCAACTGGATCACCTGTTTGCCGCGCGCGGGAATCGAGCCCGTCGGCGTCAGCGTGCCCTCCAAGAACTTGTTTCCGCCGCTGGCCAGTGAATAGCCGAGGTCGATCAGCGGCAGGCTGGCGGCGTAGGGGTTTTCGATTTCGACATCGAATAGCAGCACGACGTTGTCCAGCGACAAACCGCGGATGCTGGTACCGATGACACGCGCCGAGGGTTTCGGCGCGCTGCCGAGCAAGTCCTGCAGGGACTGGCAGCCGGCCAGCAGCGCCAGCGCCAATAGTACGGGCAAAACGTGAATGCGGCGGATGTTGAGCATGGGCGACATGCTAGCGGAAAAGCAGGTCCGCGGTCCGAGGTTCGAGTCAGGGCTTCTGATGCAATTCTCCGCCCTCGGCTCGCGATCCTCGAACCTCGTGCGCACGCGTCAGCGTGAGCGCACGAGCTTACGCAACGTCGACAGGCCCTTCGGGATTTCGCGGTCAGGGTAAATCTGCGACCAGGCGGTAAAGGAAACCTCGCCGACATAAATATCGCCGTGCGAATCCACGGCCATGCCATGCGGTGCAACGAACTGGTCCGGACGATCGTAGCCGGCATGTTCCGCGCCGAAGCGCGAAACGAGCTTTCCCTCGTTGTCGAGGATGCTGATGCGGGGCCCGATGTTGGGCACCTCGCGGTTCACCGGCATGGTCGGGCCGATCTCGCCGATATAGCACAGCGGGTTGCGTTTGGTTTCCATGACCATGCCACAGGGCCGGTGCAGGTTGTGCCACTCGGTTTCGTAGTTGCCTTCGTCGTCGAATACTTGCACGCGATGGTTTTCCCGGTCAGCCACGTAGATCCAGCCCTCCTGATCACAACAAAGATTATGTGGAATGTTGAATTCGCCGGGACCCGTGCCGGGCTCGCCCCAGGATTTCAGAGCCTTGCCGTCTGGAGAATATTTGTGGATCCGCGAGTTGCCGTAGCCGTCGGAGATGTAGATGTCGCCGCGCGGCGAGAGCGCGGTATGCGTGCAGCGATGGAACGGCTTCCCGCTCATGTATGGCGCCGGCTTGCCGGGGATGCCGATCGTGAGCAGGACTTTTCCCTCCAGCGTGCACTTGCGAACGCTGTGGTCGCCGTCATCGGTACAGTACAGCGATTCGTCCGCGCCGATGTGCAGGCCGTGCGCGCGGTTGAAGAGGCCTTCGCCCCAGGATCGCAGGAATGTCCCGTCGCGATCAAACACCATCATCGGATGTTCGCCGCGGTTGAAAACGTAGACGCGGTCTTTGTGATCGACCGCTACCGCCGCCACATCCGTGAAAGACCAGCCGTCGGGCAGTTGCGCCCAGTCTTCGATGACGTGGTAACGGAAATCGCCGCTTCCGAGAATTGTTTCCATGGTGCACTCCTCTTGTCGTGACCGTCGTGACGACGTGAATCGTGGATCACATGCAAAAAAATTGAAACCCTGTTTTCGTGGCGCTTGAGAGCCGGACGCCTTTCAGACAGTCACGCAGTTACGGTTTTTGCATTCCGTGAAGCTGCGGTTTGAGCGACTCAGGTATTTCGAGTTCGAACGAAAGCACCCTGGCCGATAGTGACTTTCCGTAGTTGTCCAGGCACAGGCTGCGTGATACGCCGCCGCCCAGCGCCCCCTCGGCGACGAAGTTCAGCGCCTGCAGTCCGTCGACATCGTAGCGCGTCACCTTGCCGGTGACGACGCCGGCGTAATGTGCTTTGAATTTATCCGCGGTGAGCTGTTCCTTCAGGTAGGGATACAGCTCGGGCGCGTACGCGATCACAGAGATGTTCGACGTGTTGCCCTTGTCGCCGGAGCGGCAGTGGGCGAGGTGTTGAAGCATTACTCTCATAAATTTCTCGCTTATCGAGTTAGCGTGCGATCAGCAGGTTTTTTGGTTCGTGACTGCCGTGACTGTCGTGACTACGCGGCTCGTAAATGCTTACATTCAGTATGCATAACCAAAAAAAGAGTTTTTCGACAGTCACGGCAGTCACGATAGTCACGGCCGTCGATCAGCTCTGAAAGTAGTTGATCGACGGCACTACCTTCTCCCTCGGTACCAGCGACGACCACACGCCGATGATCTCGCGCGTGCGGTCCTGGTGCGGCACGCGTTTGCCGGTCATGCCGACGCCGGACACGGCCATACCGTCGACCTCGCGGCCGACCTTGATGGCTTCCTCGCGGGTGTGGGTGCGGGCGGCGACGCGTACTGCGATTTCGTAAGGTTCCGGCGCGTCTTTCGGCGTCATGGCGCCGTGAATTGCATTCAGGCCGAGAAAATCGATGCGGACTTCTTCCGCGTCGAGATTGACGACCTTGAAGCGCTCTTCAAGTATTTTTTTCGCCAGTTGCGCGCGCCGCAGCGCGCCCGGCCCGGCGTAGAAGAACATATCCTCGCCGATGAAGCCCTCGGTGCAGCCGATGGAAACCTTCAGGGTAGGCGTACGCGGCTTGCCGGAGATGTTGGAAATGCGCACGCGATCGGGGCCGACCTGTTCGAGCTTGCTAGTGGTGAAATCGACGACGACATCCGGCGTGATGTAGTTTGCCGGATCGTGGACTTCGTAGAGCATTTGTTCCTTGACGGTCATCAGGTTGACCGCGCCACCGCTGCCCGACACCTTGGTCAGTACCGCCGATCCGTCCGGTTCGACTTCGACGATGGGAAACGCGAGGTTCCACGGTTCCGAGACGTCCTTGAATCCAGGATCGGAAAAATAACCGCCGGTGACCTGCGCGCCGCATTCCATCAGGTGGCCGAGGCCATTGCCGGGACCGAGGCGGGCGTGGTCCAGCGCATCCCAGCCGAATTCGTACATCATCGGCGCCATGAAGATCGATGGATCGGCGACACGGCCGGATACGACGATCTGCGCACCCTGTTTGAGCGCTTCCACGATCGGCTCGGCGCCGAGGTAG
>JBDTRK010000109.1:0-11315 GCA_039931685.1 Betaproteobacteria bacterium
CACTTTCGGATTGAGCGCGGAATAAGCCATGTCGACCGCCAGGTTGGCGAGGATGAACAACATGGCAAAAGTCAGCACCAGTCCCTGGATCAGCGGCAGATCGCGCTGGTTGACGGCAGCAATGGCGAGGTTGCCGATGCCCGGATAGGAAAATATGTATTCGATCAGCACAGTGCCGCCGATCAGAAAGGAAAACTGCACGCCGGTGAGTGTGACCGTGGGGATGAGCGCATTGCGCAGCGCCACGCGCCACAGGATGCGCGCGCGCGAATAGCCCTTGACCCGCGCCAGGGTCACGTAGTCCTGGTTCATCGCGTCGATCAGCGAACCCTTGAGCACGCGCGTGAGCGCCGCCGCCAGTGGCAAGGCCAGCGCCAGCGCCGGCAACAGAATATGCCGCGCCAGATCCGCAAGCACATCCAGGCGCAAGCGCAAAAGGGCTTCGGCCAGGTAGAAACCGCTCACCGGATTGAAGTCCAGAGTCGGATCGATGCGCCCCGAGATCGGCAACAAGGGCAGCAGCACGCCGAGCACGAGGACGAACAACAGCCCCCACAGAAAATCCGGAATCGCCAGCACCAGCCCAGTGATGGCATCCACCACCAGTTCCGGCCAGCGCCCGCGAAAATAAACTGCACCCACTGCTGCGCCGACGGCCAGCGCGCAGGCCGCCGCGACGGCGACGGCCACCAGTTCCAGCGTCGCCGGCAGGCGGCCGAGGACCAGCGCCAGCACGCCATCGCGCAGACTGATCGAGGTGCCGAAGTTGCCGCGCAGTACGTCCGCCATCCACAGCAGGAACTGCCGCGCAATCGGCGCGTCGAGCCCGTATAGCGCGCGCAGGCGGCCGACGTCTTCTGCAGTCGCACCCGGCGGCAGCATCATGGCGATCGGATCGCCCGGCACCACGCGCACCAGCACGAACACGAGTACCGCCACGCCGAACAGCGTCGGCACAGTCCACAGCAGGCGCTTCAGCAAGTATTCGACTGACATTCCACTTCTCCAGGTGAAGTCGCAAGGTTAAAAGGGGCCGTAACGTGGCGCTCACGTCTGCATCCGGCGCGCACACCGCAGAATACTTTATTCGGCGCGGTTTCCTGCGCGTGCCTTGCACCCGCTGCGTCCCGGCATCGCCGGTGCGCACCAGGCTCGGATACATGCGGCAGCGCAACCACGGAATCGCTTGACGGGATTCGGAACATCTGCGGGCCTTCGTCGCGCGCAATTTGCGATTCCAATGCGGGGTGATCTTGCGGCACACTCGCGGACATGGGTGCATGCCGAAACGAGTGCCGGTCTTTCTTTCCATTCTGCCTGGCACGGAATGCCGTGGAAATGCGGCTCGGTGTCTTCGCAAACGGCGCGCTGCATGCGCTGGGCGCCTGGGCCGCCGCAATCTTCCTGTGCCTGCCGGCCGCCGCTCAGGACGCCACGGCCGACGGCGCGCTGCCCTCTTTCGCCGAACTGGAGGTCGCCGGTGCGGTGATCGGGGAAATTCGCATCCTCAACGAAGACATCTTCGACCTGAACGATCCCAAGGAGGACAATTTCCTGTTCCGGTTGGCGAACAAGCTGCACATCCGCACCCGCCCCGGTGTCATCCGGCGCACCTTGCTTTTCAAAAGCGGTGAATTGCTATCGCAGCAGAAAATAGAGGAATCCGAACGCCTGCTGCGGGCCAACCATTACATCTACGATGTCTACATGCGCGTGGCCGGCTGGCACGACGGCATCGCCGACATCGAAGTCGAAACACGCGATACCTGGACCATTGAGCCGGGCGTTCATTTCAGCCGCTCCGGCGGCTCCAACTCGACCGGGCTGACGGTGAAAGAGGGCAATCTTTTCGGCACCGGCACATCCATCGCCTATTCGCAGAGTTCCGACGTCGATCGCAAGGGCACGGAGTTTGCCTTGTCGCAGAATCACCTGTTCGGCAGCTGGACGGCCATCGACCTGAAGCTGGCGAATTACGACGACGGCAAGCACCAGTCGCTGAGCCTGGCGCGGCCGTTCTATGCGCTCGATACACGCTGGGCCCTGGGCGGGTCCACGGTACACGACGAGCGCATCGAATCCATTTACAGCGATGGCGGCATCGTCGGCCAGTATCGCCACCGCCAGGACGCGGGCGAGGTTTTCGGCGGCTGGTCGAAGGGCCTCGTCAACGGCTGGACGCGGCGTTATTCCGTTGGCCTGAACTATCAGGACGACACTTATGCCGTCGATCCGGCGCTGACGGCACCGCCCGGGACGCCCGCCGACCAGACCCTGGTGTCACCCTTCCTGCGCTACGAAGTGCTCGAGGATGACTACGAAAAAGTAAAGAACCGGAACAAGATCCAGCGCACGGAATTTTTCGCACTCGGTTTCTATTCCAAGATCCAGGTGGGTCGCGCGCTGAGCAGCCTCGGCTCCACGCGCGACCTGTGGATTTATTCCGCCCAGGCCAGCGATGGCGTGCACATGCCGCGCGGCAACGACTTGCTGGTTTCGGCCAATTTTTCGGGCCAGTACGGCGACGGCCGCGGCGAGCGCGAACAACTCGGCGGCGCGCTGCAGTACTTCGTGCCGCATGCCAGGCGGGCTGTGTTCTATGCCGCCGCATCCGCGGACACGGTGCGCAATCCGGATCTGACGGACTACCTGCAGCTCGGCGGCGACAATGGCCTGCGCGGCTACCCGTTGCGCTACCAGAGCGGCGAGCACCGCCTGTTGTTCACTATCGAAGAGCGCGTCTATACCGACTGGTATCCGTTCCGGCTGTTTCGCGTCGGCGGCGCCGTGTTCTACGACATCGGCCGCGCCTGGGGCGGCCCGTTCCAGAACCCGGTCAATCCGGGCTGGCTCAGCGACGTCGGTTTCGGTCTGCGCATCCTCAGTGACCGCTCGTCATTCGGCAAGGTCTTGCATGCCGACATCGCCTTTCCGCTCAATCCCGATCCGAACATCAAGTCGATGCAGTTTCTGGTCAAGACTTATGCGAATTTCTAGACGCCGTGAATACGTGAATGACGTGAATACGCAATAACGACGGGGCGGTCGCTGCCTTTACGACATTCACGGCAATCAATCAATCCGGCTCATGCCGGTTTGATCGTTTGCGGCGCGATGGTTCCGGCGCGATGCGGCGTGAAGCTGATGCCTTTGCGGTGCACGACCGGCTGGTAGTATTGCAGCAGCGGAATTACATAACCCTGCTCCGCGAGGTAACGGTCCACGGCCTTGTAGCCGGCGATGCGCCTGGCTTCGTCGCGTTCGACGAACAGCGGTCCGACCATTTTCTCGACGTCCGCGGATCGCCAGACCGCGAAGGGTCCGATGAAGGCGAATCCAGTCGAGGTCGACGGATCGCCGATGGAATTGCCCCAGTTGTAGAACGACGCGGGCGCCAGCGCATGCTGCAGTTGTTGCTCGAAATGCCTGGCGACGTCGAGTACTTCGATGTTCGCCTCGATGCCGACTTTTTTCCACATGGCGACGATGGCCGCGACCGTTTCATAGTCCTTGGGCTTGTAGCCGCGCGTGGTCTGGACCGTGAATTTCACCGGTTTCGACGGCGAGAATCCGGATCGGGCCAGCAGCTGCACCGCCAGTGCCGGGTCGTATTTCACCTTGATCGACGCATCGTAGGCGGCGTAGTCCGGCGCCTGCAGCGTGTCGAGCGGCCGGCCGTAGCCGCGCAGCAAGTGGTCGACGATCGCCTGCTTGTCGATGGCGTGCGCGGCGGCCAGGCGCACATTGCGGTCCAGCATCGGCTCGCGATCCGTGATGAAGAGGATGGCGACATCCGACATCGGGTAGGCGGCGCCCGTCAGGCCGGGTTTGGCAATCAGGCGGTCGTATTCCTCAAACGGCACTTCCAGCGTCATGTCGGCCGCGCCGCTTTCGATTTCCGCCACACGGCTGGCCGCATCGGGCACGAACTTGAACACCACGGTCTCGAACGCCGGCTTCGACCCCCAGTAGCGCGGAAAGGCTTTCAGGCGGATATAGGCGTCGCGCTCGAACTTTTCCACCTGGTAGGGACCGCTGCCGACCGGATTTGCATCCCATCCGGCGCCGCCGCCTGACGCGGTAAAGGCTTGCTTCGGCAGGATGTACGCGGTCAGGAAGCCGAGCCACTTCAGCAGCGCCGGCTCGAATTCCTTCACTTCGACGACGACGTGGTCGCCGTTGACCTTGAAGCCGCCCAGCTTGCGCCACATGAACTGCATCGGATTGCCGTTCTTTTCGTCGCCGGCGCGCGCGAGCGACCAGACCAGGTCATCGGTGGTGACCGCCGTGCCGTCGTGCCAGACCATGCCCTTACGCAGCGTGAGTTCGATCGCGCTCCTGTCCCTGTTCCAGCCCCACTTCGTCAGTGCGCCGGGCCGGGAAGACAAATCCGGATTCTGATCGATATAGGGATCGAAGATCGCCTTGAAAATCGACTGCACCGCGGGACTGGAAGACTTGGCGCTATTGGTCGGATCGAGCGACGGCAGCGACGTGTTATAGGCAATCGTCAGCGTTTTTCCGGATTGCGCGTAGGCAACCCGATCGCCCAATAGAGCAGCCAGAGATGTCGCGGACAGCACCGTAGCGCCCGACGCCTGCAAGAAGCGACGCCGCGTGAATTGATCTTTCAAAGATTTCTCCAGGTTCAAAAGGACAATATGAACCACGGAGGACACGGATACCCGACGCGCCATGCGCGTAGGGTATCCGTATCCTCCGTGGTGAGCGCTTCGCTTTAGGCGGGCTTGATGGACTGGGGCAGGATGAAGCCGGCGACATGAGGCGTGAACTTGATGCTGCTCTTGTATACCACCGGTTGCGAATACTGCAGCAGCGGAATAACGTAGCCGTTCTCCGCAATGTAGCGGTCCGCCGCTTTCCAGCCGGCGATGCGCTTCTTTTCGTCCTTTTCGCCCCACAACGGCCCGATCTTCGCGTCGACGTCCTCGGCTTTCCAGGCCGAATGCGGCGAATGGCTGAACATGGAAAAACCGGTGGAAGTCGACGGATCGCCGATCGAATTGCCCCAGTTGTAGAACGCCGCCGGAGCCAGGCCGTGGCGCATGCGCAATTCGAAGTGCTTGGCGATTTCGTAGGTTTCGATGCTGGCCTCGATGCCGACCTTGCGCCACATGCCGACCACCGCCTGGATCATCTCGTAATCCTTCGGCTTGAAGCCGCGCGTGGTCTGGATGGTGAATTTCACCGGCTTGGACGGCGAGAATCCGGACTTGGCGAGCAATCGCTTCGCCAGCCCGGGATCGTATTTCACCTTAATGGAAGCATCGAAGGCCGCGTATTGCGGCGCCTCGAGCGTATCGATGACGGTACCGTAGCCGCGCAGCAGTTGTCCGACGATGGCCTGCTTGTCGATGGCATGGACCATCGCCAGGCGCACGTTCCGGTCCAGCATCGGCTCGACGTTGGTGATGAAGATCATGCCGATGTCGGACACCGGATGCGCCACGCCCGTCAGCCCGGTTTTCTGCTTCAGGCGGTCGAACTCTTCGTAAGGCACTTCCAGCGTCAGGTCCGACGATCCGCTTTCGATTTCCGCGACCCGTGCCGATGCGTCGCCCACGAGCTTGAACACGACCGTCTCGAACGCCGGCTTCGGTCCCCAGTATTTCGGGAAGGCCTTGAGCCGTATGAAGGCATTGCGCTCGAATTTCTCGACCATGTAGGGACCGCTGCCGACCGGCTTGCTTTCCCAGCCCTGCGCGCCGGCCGCGGTATAGGCTTTCTTCGGCAGCACATAGCCGGTCAGGAAGGCCATCCACTTGAACAGCGCCGGCTCGAATTCCTTGACGTCGCCGGTGATTCGGTGGCCGTCAATGTGGAAATTGCCGATCTTGCCCCAGACGAACTGGATCGGGTTGCCGCTGTTCGGATCGCCGGCGCGCTCGAGCGACCACACCACGTCTTCCGGCGTGACCGGGCTGCCGTCATGCCAGAACGCATCCTTGCGCACTTCGATTTCAATCTTGCTCTTGTCCTTGTTCCAACCCCACTTCGTCAGCAATCCGGACTTGAAGGACAGGTCGGGATTCTGGTCGATGTAGGAATCGAACACCGCCTTGTAGAGCGACTGGATAGTCGGGTTCACCGCCGACGGTCCGGTGGTCGGATCCCACGAGGGCAGTGCCACGTTGTAGGCGATGGTAAGGACCTTGCCCGCCTGTGCATGGGCTTCAGTCGGGACAAGCAACGATTGAACGAGCGGCGCGGTCAGCGCCGCGGCTCCGGTCGCCTGCAAAAAGCGGCGGCGCGTAAACGGATGCATGGGATTCCCCCTGTGATTGCGACGGGCGCGGACTGCCCGGCGCGGTTTTGCTTCGACTGTTTTTTATCGCGCAAGGCCCGCTGGAATCTAGGTGGCAGGAGGCCTTTTGTCAAGGTTGGGCGGATGCAGTCGGCGGTTTGACACGGCGCCGCCGTGCGCGGTACAAGAGCGGCTCGTTTTGCCGCGGCCCGCGCCGCGCCGCAACAATCTCAACCAACGCCAATCTGGAGAATCGACATGGCCGGACAGTGGATCGAAATCAAGGCCGCCGACGGCGGCAAGTTCAGGGGCTATCTTGCCGTTCCCGCATCGGGCACCGGTCCGGGCATCGTTCTTTGCCAGGAAATTTTCGGCATCAATGCCTACATCCGCGAAGTCGCCGACTATTACGCCGAGGAAGGTTATGTCGTGCTCGCGCCCGACCTGTTTTGGCGGCTGGAGAAGGACGTCGATCTCGGGTACACCGAGACCGAATGGAAAAAAGCCTTCGATTTCCTGCAGCGCTTCGATATCGACAAGGGCATGGAAGACATTACCGCCGCGGTACGCACTTTGCGAACCCGGCAGGAAGTGACCGGCAAAGTCGGCGCGCTTGGGTTCTGTCTGGGCGGACGGCTCGCCTACCTGGCGGCGGCGCGCTCAGGCGTGGACTGCGCGGTCGGGTACTACGGCGTGACCATTGAGAAATACCTGAACGAGTCTGCGAAAATCAAGGTGCCGATGGTGTTGCACTTCGCCAGCGAGGACAAGTACGCGCCGCCGGCCGCGGTTGAACAGATCAGGAGCGCGTTCAAGGCCCGCGGTGAAGTCGAAATCTACGTCTACCAGGGTGTGGACCACGCGTTCGCGCGCACCGGCGGCATGCACTACGACCGGCCGGCGTCGATGATGGCGCATTCGCGCTCGATCGCGCTGTTCCACAAGGTCATGGGCCCGCATTACGACCTCTCGGCGCTGTGGGACCAGCACACGATGCATGAATTCGGCACACGTGACGTCGACGCAACCATGAAAACCATGGTGGCCGAGCCATACGTCAATCATATCCCGACGCTGACCGGTGGCGTCGGCCACGATCACCTGAAACGCTTCTACAAACATCACTTCATCCCGACCACGCCCAAGGACACTAAACTCGTTCCGATCTCGCGCACCATCGGCGCCGATCGACTGGTCGACGAAATGCTGTTCTGTTTCACCCACGACATTGAGATCGACTGGATGCTGCCCGGCATCCCGCCCACCGGGAAATATGTGGAAATTCCGCTGGTGGCAATCGTCAATTTCCGCGGCGACAAGCTTTATCACGAGCACATCTACTGGGACCAGGCATCCGTTCTGGTGCAGATCGGCCTGCTCGACCCGAAGGAAACCGGCCTGCCGATCGCTGGAGCGGAGACCGCGCGCAAGCTGGTGGACGAGCACTTCCCGTCGAACATGTTGATGGAAAAGTGGGGCGACAGCGAAGGCAAGACCTAAGAACTTCCAGTACGAGGCGCCAACCGCGGAGGACGCAAAGGACGCAGAGGAAAAGCTGGAACGAGGAAGGAAAGAAAACGTCAGATCGAAATGACAATAGCCGCGATGCGAATTCGTGGATGGCTCATCGCCTCGTCAAAATCTTTCCTCCGTTCTTCCTCCGCGTCCTTTGCATACTTTGCGGTGAAAGAGCTAATCAATAGATATACCAGTCCAGGGAGAGAACATGACGCAGGCCGAAGAATTGGCGCTGGTGCGCAAGATGGCATGGCGCGTATTGCCATTTCTGTTGCTCACTTATCTGATCTGCATCATCGACCGGCTCAATGTCGGTTTCGCTGCACTGTCGATGAACGCGGATCTCGGCTTCACTTCCACGGTTTTCGGCGTGGGCGCGGGCCTGTTCTTCTTCGGTTACTTCCTCGGCGAAGTACCCAGCAACCTGATCCTGTCCAAGGTCGGCGCGCGCATCTGGTTCGCCCGCATCATGATGACCTGGGGGGTGTTCGCGATCGCGATGGGATTCATCGACAGCCAGACTGGCTTTTACTGGACGCGCTTCCTGCTCGGCATCGCGGAAGCCGGCTTCTTCCCCGGCGTGATCTATTACCTGACGCTGTGGTTCCCCGCGCAATATCGCGGCCGCATCTTCGGGTTGTTTCTGATCATCAGCCCGCTCAACAACACCATCGCCGCGCCGCTCGCCGGACTGATACTCAAGTTTTTTGACGGCACCCTGGGTTTCCCGGGATGGCGTTGGCTGTTCATAGTCGAAGGCTTGCCATCGGTGGTGCTCGGCTTCGTGACGCTCAAAGTGGTGATCGACGGGCCGGCCAAGGCAAGCTGGCTGACTGACGTGGAGAAGAAACATCTGGCGGATACGCTGAGCCGGGAAGCGGCCACGCGCACCGATACCAGGCATCTCAATATCTGGCAGACGCTGGCGAACGCGAAAGTGCTGCTGTTCGCCGTCGTCTACACCTCGCTGGCGATCGGCATCTACGGCCTGGCGTTGTGGATGCCGCAGATCATCAAGGGCATGGGCCTGAAGGATCCGCTCGACATCGGCATGGTGATGGCCGTGCCCTATCTGGTGGCCACTGTTTGCATGGTGCTGTGGTCACGCCATTCGGACCGTACCGGCGAACGCGTCTGGCATTGCGCCGGCGCCCTCGCCCTGGCGGCAGTCGGGCTGATTTGCAGCGCGTACGCCGGATCGCCGCTGCTGGCAATGCTGGCGATTACCGTCGCCGCGATCGGCTTGTACTGCTCGCAGCCGGTGTTCTGGTCGATGCCGACCGCCTATCTATCCGGCGTCGCCGCCGCCGGTGGCATCGCATTCATCAATTCCATCGGCAACCTCGGCGGCTTCGTCGGGCCCTTCGCAGTCGGCTGGCTGCGCGACAACACGGCCAATGGCTTCCAGGCCGGGCTGAGTTTCCTCGCCGCCTGCCTGCTGGTTGGTTCGGCAGTGGCGGTCATCGTCGGCCGCCGCACCGCGCGCATCCACGCCGCAGAACAGAGGGCGTGACTCAGCGAGCCAGACGCGATTCGAGAACGTCGAGGTTGATGCGCGCCTGCCAGTAGTCCGGGTCGAGCGCGATCGCCTCGCGGTAGGCGAGTTGCGCGTCCGCGTAGCGACCGGCCTGCTGATAGGCGTAGCCGAGATTGTTGGCAACACGCGGCTTGCGCGGCGACTTGGTGTGGGCATCCTCCCAGAAAGCCACGGCCGACTGGTAGGCCTGGTTGCGTTGCACGGTGGCCACCCCGAGTCCGAGCACGAGCAAGGCCGCGAGCGCGCCCGCCGGCCAGTGACGACGCGCATGCGGCATCCAGTGCCCGATGCCGACGCCGAGTGCATAGAACACGCCGATCGACGCCAGGTAGAGCTGGCGATCGTTGGCGACGTCGAGTCTCGGCAACAGTGAATTGGTCGGCAGCAAGTGCAGGAAAAACCAGAGGATGGCGAACGCCAGCCAGGGACGGTGGCGCAGGTTGCGCAGGCCGAAGGCGATCAACGCGACGATAGCCATCGCCTGCAGCACGAGCACAGGCGTAACCGACATCAGCGCCGGCAGGTCCGGATCGACGTTCATGCGCCAGGGCAACAGCAACTGTGCAGCAAGGTAACCCAGTGCATTCGTCTGCGTCAGCAGATTGTCAAACGTGCCGCGCGTGGCGACACTCACTTCGAACAAATGCCTGTAGGTCGGGCTCGCTGCGATGACCAGCAGGCCACCGAATAACACCAGCCAGTGCCAGCTCTGACGACGCAGCATCTGCACGATGCCCAGGCGCTGCCGCGTGATCATTGCGTCAAGCAGCAGCAACGCGAACGGCAGCGTGACAGCCGTTTCCTTGACCAGCAAGGTCGCGGCGAACAGCACCGCAGACAGTACCCGCCACATGCCCGCATAGCCCATGCGCGCCGCGTGCAGCCACGCCAGCAGGCTGAGCAGGTAAAACATCGCCATCAGCGAAGCCGAGCGGCCGCAGACGTAAGTCACCGCTTCGGTCTGCACCGGATGCAGTGCAAACAGCAGCGCGGCGATCAGCGGTGCCCAACGCCGTTCGGCCGGCACGGCGGGCAACGCATGCAGCAGCCGATAGACCAGCACCGCGTTGGCGGCGTGGACGAGGACGTTGAACAGGTGGAAACCGAACGGCGCCGGATCAATGGTCCAGTTGAGCGCGTAGCTGAATTTCAGCAGCGGGCGGATGCCCGGCATTGAATCGAGCCAGGCACCAAGCGAATGCACGGAGGGATTGTCGACGATGACGTTGTAGTCGTCGAACTGGAAAGTTGCGCCTAGCGCGTTGAAATAGGCCAGCAGCGCCGCCACGGCAACCATCGCCATCGCGGCCGATTCACTGCGCTGCATGGGTAGTGGCTGCGTCGAAGGCGTTTTCGATGATGCCGATCGCATCCCACCAGCGGCTCTTCGCGTTGAGCATGACCAGCATCACCTGCACGCCGCCTTTTTTCGCCAGCGCGATCAGGCAGCGGCCGGCGCCGTTCGTGTATCCGCTCTTGACGCCGATGGCGGGCTCGTAACTGCCGATCAAGGCGTTCTTGTTTCTGAAATGGAAGTGGCGCTTGCCGTCGACGGTGGAGATTTCCGCGGCGGGTGTCGCCACCAGTTGCGCGAATTTCGCGTGGGCCAGCGCCGCATGCGCGATACGGGCGAGATCGCTCGCGCTCGAGTAATGTTCCGGCGCGTCGAGCCCGCAGGGATTGGCGAAATGGGTGTTCGCCAGACCGAGCACTTGCGCCCGTTCGTTCATTTTCACGACGAAAGCCTCGACGCTCCCTGCGCTGAATTCCGCCAAAGCCATGCAGGCGTCGTTGGCGGACGCGATCAGGGTCGCGGTCAGCAATGCCTCGACCGAAAACCTTTCCCCGACCTTGAGACGCAGGCGCGAACCGGTGGCCTGCGCCGCGACTGTGCTGACGCCGACGACCTGCGCCGGACGATAGTCTTCCAGTACGATCAGGGCGGTCATCACCTTGGTGAGGCTGGCCGGGGGCAAACGCGTGTCAGCCTGGCCG
>JBDTRK010000110.1:0-11307 GCA_039931685.1 Betaproteobacteria bacterium
ACTTGAAGCCGCGGCGTTTGAGGTCCTTGCTCAGTGCGTCCGATTCCGCGGTAGCGGCCGGCACCTGCCGCGGCGATGTCCAGGCATTGCGGCGAGGCTTGTCGCCGACGAACTTCCAGACATAGGCGTCGAAACTACCGAACTCCTTCTGCACAACGATAAAGGCGCGCGCATTCACCACCGCCGAAGCCACTTTCAGCCGGTTGCGCACGATGCCCGCGTCCTGCAGCAGGCGCTCCACTTTCGCCGCATCGTACCTGGCGACCTTGCGCACGTCGAAACCGCTGAACGCCTTGCGGTAATTTTCGCGTTTGTTGAGGATGGTGGACCACGACAGGCCGGCCTGGGCGCCTTCCAGAATCAGGAATTCGAACAGCACGCGGTCGTCGTGCTGCGGCACCCCCCATTCTTCGTCGTGGTAAGCGGCGTACAGCGCATCGCCGTTGTCGGCCCAGCGACAGCGGCGGGGCTTGCTGCTGCGGACAGGATTCATGGCCGGGGATTTTACCTGTTTGCCGGTGTTGCCCGCACCGGCGCGCGGCGCGACTGTGCTGCGCTTGCGCCGGAACGGATTGCGTGCGCCAACCTCAGGTGCGCGCCAGTTTGCGCCGTCGCAGTTCGACCACGCCAAGCGCGCTGCCCACCAGATAAGTCGCCGCGACCATCAGCAACTGCAGGGTGGTGACCGGCTCGCCGCGAACGAGCAGGCCGGTTCCAAAGTAGATTGCGCCAACATGGCCGACCAGCATGGCCGCCTGGCTGAGATAGACCAGCATGCCGGCGCGTTCGTCTTCTGCGTAGAGCGCAACGCCACGCAGGTCGCTCATTGCCGTGGACAGCAGTTGCACCGTGACCCCCACGGCGGCCAGGATGGCAATGCCGGCCACAGGCGTGACCAGGGCCGGGGCGAAGGCGGACAACGGCCGCACCAGCAGGTAGACGCCGGCGAAGTAGAAAGTGATCTGGATCAGCAGGCCGAGGCCGAGCAGGAAATTGATTCTTGCAAACATGTGTGTTGGTGCTCCAAGCAGACGCGGAGGGTCATCAGACCAAAGCCACCGCCCCGCGTCAATCGCAAGTTATCCGCGACAACATGAACTGTCCGCGGTTGCATCAGGCGTCGAGGTAATTGGAGACTTCGATCAGGTTCAGGTCAGGATCGCGGAAATAAACCGACAGCAAGACGCCTGCCGCGCCAGTGCGCCTGACCGGGCCATCGAGGATGGCGACGCCGCAGGCCCGCAAATGGGCGATGACCTCCGAAAGGGCGACCGAGGTGATCAGGCAAAGATCGCCCGAACCCGGCGTCGGATGCTGCGCCTTCGGTTCGAATTCGCGGCCTTGCTGGTGCAGGTTTATTTTCTGCACGCCGAACGCCAGCGCCTTGCGGCCCTCACCGAACGTGATGACCTGCATGCCCAGCACGCTCGTGTAAAAGCGGCAGGTGGCTTCGATGTCCGCCACGGTCAGGACGAGATGGTCCAGCGCGTCGATTTTCATGGTGGTTTCCGAATGGTCAGGTACAAGGGCGAATCAGATTCGCCGGCAGACCAGCAGCACTTCATCGACGTCCGCCATGTCGATCACGCCGGCTTGCAGCGACAGCTTTTTCTGGAAGCGCACGCCCAGCGGCATCATCACGTGGTTGTACCACCACATCGCCCGCTCGCGCCGATGCGTGAGCCACCACAAGCCGAAATCGAGCAGGCGCGAGGATTTCGGCTGCATCCCATAAACCGCACTGCTCTCGACCGTGAAGCCGTGTGCGCGCAGCTTCTCAAGCAGGTGTTGCGGCTGGTAGCGCCGATGGTGGCCGACGAAATCGTCGAATGCGGTCCAGCGCGCGGGATGCAGCGGTACGGCCACCACCAGCGCACCGCCGCGCGCACACACACGCGCCAATTCGGATAAGGCGCTGTCATCGTCCCTGACATGTTCGACGATGTCGATGGCGCAGACCAGGTCGAACTTCGCGGCGCCATACGGCAGCGCGACGATCGAACCGAGCGTGGCGCTGGCGGCACGCGGCCGCAGCCGGGCGACGGCCGGCTCGCTCAGATCGACGAAATGCGTGCCCTCCACCGGCAGGCGCGGCCGCAGGCCCGGCGCCACTTCGAGGCGGGCGTGCGTCTGCGCGACCAGCATGCTCACCAGCGGCCAAGTGTTGAAGCGTTGCGGCTCGACCAGGCGCGCATCACGCCATAGCGGATCGTAGAAGCTGCGATTGGTTTCCAGCAGTTTCGCGTCCGCGCGCCCCGAGGCCGATTGCGTTTCCATTGCGTCCCGATGTGGCCGTCAAAGACGAATCTTCGCACCAATCGCCCGCTTCGCGCACTCCGGCTCGCGCGCAGCCGGTCCGGGGAGCGGTTGCACCCAGGTCATGCGGACAGCTGCCCGGCCTTGCACTACACTTGCGCCGGACCGGCGCGCAATTCGCGCCCGCACCGGCAAAACCGCCATGGCCGCCTCGGACAATTGCATCAGCAGCATCCTCATCGTCGGCGGCGGCACTGCTGGCTGGATGACGGCCGCCTTGCTGAATCGCTTCCTGCCGGCGGATCGATGCCGCATCACCCTGGTCGAATCCGCCGACATCGGCAGCATCGGCGTGGGCGAGGCGACGGTGCCGCCGCTGGTGAGCTACCTCAAGGCCATCGGCGTGAACGAAGACGAGTTCATGCGCGAGACGCACGCGAGCTATAAACTCGGCGTCAAGTTCATCGACTGGCATCGCGGCGACGACGCGCTGTGGCATCCGTTCGGGCAGATCGGCGGGCTCATCGACCATGTGCAGGTGTTTCATCACTGGGTCAGGGCACGCCGGGAGGGCCGGGAAACCGCGCCCTATGATGCCCTGTCGCTGCAGGCCACGCTCGGCAACCTGCACAAATCGCCGCGCGCACTGGGCGGTAGCTCGACGGTGATGGAGCGCGGTGCGTATGCCTATCACCTGGACGCGAAGGCGTTCGCCGGTTTCCTGGCCAGGCTCGCGACCGGGCGCGGGGTGCGTCATGTCGTCGACAACGTGCGCGGCGTGGTGCGCGACGAACGCGGCTTCATCGGGCAGGTCGAAACTGCGCAGCACGGAAAGCTCGCGGCGGACCTGTATGTCGATTGCACCGGATTCGCCGGCCTGCTCGTCGAGCGCACGCTGGGCGACCGCTATATTGACTGGTCGAACTACCTGTTGTGCGACCGCGCGCTGGCGTTGCCGCTGCCGTCCGACGGCGACATGGCGCCGTACACGCGTGCCACTGCGCTCAGCGCGGGCTGGTCATGGCGCATTCCGCTGAGCCACCGCATCGGTTCGGGCTATGTGTATTCAAGCGCCTTCACGTCCGACGAGGCGGCGGCGCGCGAACTCGTGGCGCATGCGCGGCAGGATGCGGACACGGCGCAACCGCGCCTGCTGCACATGCGCGTGGGCCGGCGCACGAATTGCTGGATCGGCAATTGCGTCGCCGTCGGCCTGGCATCCGGTTTCCTCGAGCCGATCGAATCGACCGGCATTTACCTGATCCAGAAAAGCGTGGAGCTGCTGCTCGAGCTGTTTCCGGACACCGGCTTCGGCACGGCGCGGATCGCACAGTACAACCATCGCATGGCGCGGACCTTCGAGGCGGTGCGCGATTTCATCATCCTGCACTATGTGCTTAACCGGCGCGACGATACGCCATTCTGGCAGGCCAACCGGCGCACCGTGCTGCCCGATTCGCTGGCGGCGACGCTGGCGCTCTACGATGAAACCGGCACGATCGACTGGGACAACAGTGCGCTATTCGGCGAAGTCAGTTTTTACGCCATCGCCGCCGGCTTCGATCGGCTGCCACGCCACGCGCTGCCGAGGACGGGGTATTCCGACGCGGCGCGCGTCGCGGAGATTTTCGCCGCCATCAAGGCGCAGAACCTGAAGCTGGCGCACTCGCTGCCGGACCACGCCGAGTTCATGCGCCAGTTGCATGCCATGCCGGCGCAACCGGCCCGCATGACCTGAGCGGCTTGCGGTCAAGGCTGCCTGCGCGTGGCGCCGGCCGGCAGGTTGGCGGCACGCTGCATTTCCGCCGTCGCGATGATGCCGGGGTCGGCGAGATAAGCCTCGGCAAACTCCATCGCATCCGCGCCCCAGAACAATTCCTCGTCCACCACCAGCGTCGGCACGCCGAATACGCCGCGCGCGGCGGCCGCATCCGTTTCCCGGCGCAGGCTGTCCTTGATGGCGGGGTCAGCCAGCCGCGCGGGATCGACTTGCAGGGAGTGGGCGAGGGCGGCAAAGGCATTCTCGTCGGCGGGGTGCATGCCGGTCGTCCACAAGGCTTCGAAAATGCGGCGGATGGCGTCCGGCGTATTGCCGGCGGCGATGGCAAGGCGCAGGTAAGGCAGCGGATTGAACGGGTGCACGGCCGGCGCGCGCAGTGCGATGCCCTGCTGCGCCGCCCACCAGGTGCAATAACGAAATGTCCACACGCGTTTGGGAGCAATTTCCGCCGGGCCTTTTTGTCCCCAGTGGTTCAGCAACCCGGCGAACAGCACCGGCCGGTAGCGTAATTCCAGTTTGCCCGCGAGCGGCGCCAGACGCACCAGCCCGATGTAGGCAAACGGCGAAATGAAGTCGAAGTACCAGTCGGCTTTCTTCATGGCGGGATTAGCGGCGGCGCGCGCGCTCAGGCCGCGGCGGGAATGTCTTCATGGCGAAAGTAGACCTGCTTGCCCATCGAGCGCGCGAGCGCCACCATCTCGTCGGCGCCTTGCGACGCTCCGCCGATGCGCAGGCAGGCGTCACAACGCGCCACCAGGCGGCGCGACACCGGATGGAAGATTTCATCGAAGGCCGCGTCGCCGATGCGGTGCGCGCCGGCCTGGGCGATCAGCGGCAGCGCGAACCATTCCCCGAGCACTGGCAGATGGCCGGCGCGAAACAGCCGCAGGGCCATCTCGGTCATGGCGCGGACGTTTCCCGCTATCAGCGCCGGATCGTCGTTGGTGCCGGAGCGGTAGGGGCCGGCCACCAGGATCATCAACGGCGGGCTCATCACTGCTGTTGCGGCAGTGCGTGGTTGCAAATATTACAGCCGGAGTTGAATGCGGGCATGGCGGGTGTCCTTGTCGTGGAATGCTGGCCGGACATTCAATCGGCATGCTCGTCCGGCACCAGCGTGAGCCAGTTTATCCCGAGTTCATACGCCAGTGCCTGGAAAAAACCGATCGGGAAATCGCTGGCCGACTGGATCGGCGACGACAGGACCGCGCGCAGATCAAGGTCCAGGCGCGCCTGCAGCTGTTCGATGGAAATGTTCTCGTGCCCGGCGCGGGCGCGGATGAGATCGGGAAGATCCAGCAGCGAAATGCGCTCGCCCGCAACCGGCGGCTCATTCACCAGTTCGTGCAATGGCACGCCGAGCAGCGCCGCCAGTTCCAGCGCCTTGAACAGGCTCAGGGTCGACGCCAGTTCGCCGTCGCGCGTTTCCAGGTCGGCGACCCAGGCGTCGTTCAATCCCAGCAGTTGCGCCATTTCGACGCGGGACAGGCCGGCGCGAATTCGCAGGGCGCGCAGCCGGGCGGCGGTTCCCACGCGGCTCAGATGCGCTGCAAGGTCGGGGGGACAAGGCGCGACGACATGGGCAGCCTTATTGCATGTAAGGGCTCATCGTGTACGGTTCCAGCGCGTTCCTCGGCAGCGGGATGGTATCGCTGCGCAGCGTCGGCCGCTTGTTCTTTAGCATGGCGAGCCGGCCCTGGCATTCGATGTCGCGCTCATAGCTGCCGACGGATTTCAGATAGGCATCGGCTTTTTTGCCGAGCGCCGCGCGACCCGGCGCGTCGGGATAGACTGCTTGAGCGACGCCCGGAATCTTCAGCTTCAATACTTCCCACCGCGCCAGCGCGCTGTCCAGTTCCGCTTTCGAATCGGGCAGGATCTTGCCGCACTCCTCGACGTAGGCCGCCGTTTCCATGACGGCCAGGCGAATGCAGGCCTCGCGGTCTTTGGCGCAGTCCGGCGCTTCGTTCACGGCATGCGCCGGCCAGGCCATCCACAGCAGGACTGCCAGGATGAGGTTGCCGGCGAGGACATTCGAGGCGGGTTTCATCGGTCGGTGAGCGCGTGTTGTTTTAGTTGTCCGGTCATGCGTTGGCCCGCACCCAGTCGGCAATGGCCGCCGCACCCATCGCGCCGGACTGGCGCGCGATCTCGCGCCCGTCGCGGAACAAGGCCATGGTCGGAATGCTGCGGATGTTGAAGCGCTGCGCGAGTCCCTGGGCAACTTCGGTATTGACCTTCGCCATGCGCACACCCGGTTCGAGCAAGGCGGCCGCCCTGGCAAATTCCGGTGCCATCGAGCGGCACGGCCCGCACCACGGCGCCCAGAAATCGACCACCACCGGCAAGTCGTTGCCGGCGAGATGGCGTTCGAACCCGGCTTCGTCCAGTTCCACGGGATGGCCGTCGAACAAGGCCTGATGGCATTTGCCGCAGCGCGGCGCGTCCGCGCTGCGCGCCACGGGCACGCGATTGGTGGCCTGGCAATGCGGACAAACAATATGGCGTGATTCACTCATGGCGGATTCCCTGCCGAAATATTCGTGCAATTGCATATGGTGGCACCATCGCAGAATAAAAGAGGCGGCGAATCGCGGCAAGCCCGGAATGCCGGTCCAGCCCGGCGCAGCGCACGCGCTCGCTTGTGCCTTGAACCACCTGGGGGCCGCATGCTACGGTGCACGGCCTTTTCCGGAGAAAACCATGTCAGACCACGCATTCGAATCCATCGCCAGCCTGTCGTCGCGCATCCGCAGCGGCGCGACCGGTCCGGTAAAAATTGCCGAGGCATTGCTCGACCGCATCGCCGCGCTTGACGCGCGCCTGCATGCCTTCATCCGGGTCATGCCGGAACGCGCTCTGGCCCAGGCCCGCGCGGCCGAGGAGGCCATGAAAGGCGGCGCGGACGCAGGCGTGCTGCACGGCATTCCGTACGCGGCAAAGGATCTGTACGGCGTGAAGGGCATGCCCACCACGGCGGGAACGCGCCTGTTGGCCGATAACGTCGCTACGCAAGATTGCACGGTGGTACGCAAGCTCGCCGCCGCCGGCATGGTGCTGCTGGGCAAGACCCACACCGTGCAGTTCGCCTACGGCGCGTCCGGGCTCAATCACGATCACGGCACGCCGCACAATCCTTGGCACGCGGTTGCGCATGCGCCTGGGGGTTCGTCGAGCGGCAGCGCGGTGGCGGTGGCCGCCGGCCTGGTGCCGATGGCGCTGGCCACCGATACCGGCGGATCGGTGCGCGTGCCGGCGGCCTTGTGCGGAATCGTGGGCTTGAAGACCACGATCGGCCGCATCAGCCGCGCCGGGGTCTATCCGCTGTCGTGGACACTCGACAGCGTCGGTCCGATCACGCGCTCGGTCGAAGATGCCGCACTGGCCTACCAGGCGATGCAGGGGGAAGACGCCGAGGACGCGTCCACCGCCGGCGTGGGCACGCACGACACGCTGCGCGGCCTCAGGGATGGCGTGAAAGGATTGCGCATCGCCTTCGGCGAAACCGTATTCTTCGACGACGTGGAGCGCGAAGTGGAGCAGGCGGTGCGCGAGGCCGGCCAGGTATTGCGCTCGCTCGGCGCGCAACTCGAGAGCCTGGCCGTACCTGAGGCGGCCGCGGCCTGGGCGGAAGAAAAACGCCCGCTGCTGATTCCCGCCGAAGGCTGTGTCGTGAATCGCGACCTGCTCGACCACCACCTCGCCGAGCTCGACCCTGTCATTGGGCCGCGCATGCTCACCGGGCGCAGTTTGTCCGCGCCCGACTACGTCGCCTTGTTGCGCCGGCTCGCGCAACTGCAGGAGCAGGTCAAATGGACTCTGCGCGACGTGGATGCCCTGATCGTGCCGACCACCATGGCCGTTGCCTGGCCGCTGACGGCGATCGACGCCAGCCCGCAGAGTTACCTCGACTACAACATGCGCGTGCATCGCAATACCGGGCTGGGCAATCTTCTGAACCTGTGCGCGGTGTCCGTGCCGTGCGGTTTCAACTCGCAAGGTCTGCCCATCGGGCTGATGATCTACGCCAAACCATTCCAGGAAGATATGGCGCTGCGCGTGGCCTATGCCTACGAGCAGGCAACCCCCTGGCATCGCCGGCATCCCGACCTGGCCTGGCTGTGAGCGCACCGCGGTCGACGTCGCGCGTCAAGCGTACGGCGTGCCGTCCTTGTGGACGAACTGCCACTTGTCACCTACGCGCAGCGCCTTCAGATCGTCATCGGGATAGCTGCCTTCGTCGCCGGCCGTCCTGTCGCCCATTTCAAGGTAGACGACGTCTTGCGTCGTTTCATTGATCAGGCGGTGGCCGTTGCCGGTTCCGGCCTTGAATCCCGCGCACATGCCTGGCTCGAGCGCGGTGCGGCCCTCGTCGGTATGCAGCGTCGGGTGGCCTTGCACGATGTACACGAATTCGTCCTGCCGCGTGTGCGCGTGACGCAGCGCGGAGGTGGCGCCGGGCGTTAGGCGCGTGAGATTGACCCCGAAATTGGTCAGCCCGAACAGATCGCCGAGCGGGCGTTTTTCGCGGCCTGCCATGCGTGAAGCAAAGGGTTCCGGGTAATTCGACGGTTTGCTTCGCGCCGGCACGTCGGCAGCAACGAGCGCAACGGGTCTTTTCTCTTCAAGCATTCACTTCTCTCCAGGTTCGGGTATGCGGGCCACGCTACTCACGCCACGATGGGAAGCGCGGCAGGTTGTTGAAGAACGCGTAATCATGATTTGGCCATAGCTCCGCATTTTCAGATTGCGCAATGGTGTTGAGCTTGCGGATACTGGCGATGGCCAGCGCTTCGTTATCCTGCCAGCAATAGCCCGGTGCGACCTCGTCGGTCAGGTTCTCGGTCAGGTCGGCAGCATCGCCGCACAGCAGAACCGGACGTCCTTTCGGCAATTCGATCATCAGCGACATGTGGCCTGCGGTGTGGCCGGGCGTGGCAATGGCGCGCACGCCGTTCCCCACGTCGTATTCCCCGTGCTGGATGCGCCAGAGGTTGGCGCCGGCAAGTTCGTCCGCAAACACGCCGCCGTCGAGCCCGGTGCGCGCGGCCGCAAGCTCGTCATGATGGATGTGCACCTCGCAGCCCGGCAGATCGCACAGGCCGCCGGCATGGTCGAAGTGAAGATGGCCGAGGAAGACAACGTCGATATCTTTCGGCGCCAGGCCGAGCCCGCGCAAGTAGGCCGGAATGCGCTGCGCTTCGGTCATGCGCGGCGGCTCGAACAAGGGCCGCATCGGTTCGAAGAATTGCGCGCGCAATTCGGGCGTGGCGATCTTGCGGTAGTCGCAGCCGACGTCATAGAGGATGCGGCCATTGGGGGTCTCGATGAGATACGCGAGGATCGGCGCGTCGATGAATTCGCCATGGCCGCGATTTCTCGTCGACACCACTTTCTCGTAACGGTGCGTGCCGGTCAGCAGGGGCCACAGGCGCAGGGCGCGGGACATTTCGAGCGAATCTCCGAAGTCAGCGGGCGTAAGGCTTCGCGGTGCTTCGCCGCGCCCGGCGCCATCTTAGCCGGTCCCGGAGCGGATGATGAGGGTGACGTACAGACAGTACACGACCAGCAACGTCGCCCCGCGCCATCGCTGGATCTGGCCCTCGCGCGTTGGATAAGTGACGGCGACGGCCACGAAGCCGAAGACGAGCGCGACAGCCACTTCGCGCAGCGGCACCACGATCGGGTAAATGACGGCGGCGATACCGACGACAAAAAGGGAATTGAAGATGTTGCTGCCCAGCAGCGTGCCGAGGGCGATATCGTCGTGCCCGCGCAACTTGGCCACCAGCGTGGTCGCCAGTTCGGGCACGGAAGTGCCGACCGCGACGATGGTGGCGCCGGCCAGGAATTTGCTGATGCCGAAGGCCGTTGCCAGGCCCGTCGCGCCGGCGACCACCAGGTTGCCGGCCGCCGCCAGCAGCACCAGCGCCAGCGTGCAGCGGAACAGCGCGGCCGCGCCGTCCGTTGGCTGATTCTGCGCGGCCGTCTCGCGTCGCTGGCGGCGCGCCTCGAGCGTGACCGCGACGAGCCAGATAGCGAACAGGCCGAGCATCATGGCGCCGTCGAGTCTTGACAGGCTGCCGTCGAGGAGCAGCAGGCCGAGCACCAGCGGCACCAGCAGTGCGGCCGGAAAGTCGCGCCGGATCGTATGGCGCGGGCTGCGAGTGCCCGACAGCAGTAATGCCAATCCCAGGACGAGCGTGAAATTTGCGACGTTGCTGCCCAGTGCATCGCCCAGTGATATCTGTGGCGTCTTCGCAAGCGCGGCGCTGATGGAAACGGCCAGCTCCGGGCTCGACGTGGCGAATGCCGCCAGGGTCGTGCCAATGATGGCGGGCGACACGCGCGCCCAGCGTGCGACGTCAAGGGTGCCACGTATGAACAGCTCGCCGCCGACACCGGCGCAGGCGATTCCCAGGGCCAGCGTGGCGTAGTCAATCAGCACGGCACGAACGGCACTGTAGCGTCAAGACAGCACTGACTGGCAGCGCGTGCCCGGCAACCGCCGGTTGGCCGCCACCCTACGCGACGATGCGGATCGCGACATAGGGAACGACGTTAAGCAGGAGGATGCCCAGTTTGAAAATCGCCATCGCCGCGTAATGAATGGAATCGAATTGTCCGACCGTCAGGCGGAACCAGCGGCCGTGCAGCCGCTGCATCCAGTCGTGAGCCAGCACGAAGACCAGGAACCAGCCAAGCAGCACGCCGTAATTGATTACGGCGCACCATCCGAGGAATCCGCGCAAAGTGTCGATGCTCATGGAGGTGCTCCTTGTCAGTCGGCGTTCGGCTTATCGGGCGATGCCGGACGGCGGCTCGCCGTGCCCCCGATCATCAAATGCAACGGCCGCGGTGAAATTGCCAGGCGCCAATAGTCCTGCGCATGCTGCGGCCCCTTCATGTCGCGATGCGCCGCGCGGACCCCCGGGATGGACCGGTCCATCAAAGCAACGCTATGCCGAAGCGGCGAACGGCGAGCGCGAACAGGGTGAAACAGACAGCGGTGATGATGACGCAGGCCGACAGGGAAGGCCAGAAACCGATGCGCGGGAGCAGTACCGGGAATGCCAGGAACATGGGCAGGGTCGGGATGCCATACCAAAACGTGTAGCGCGCGTGATTGGAAATTTTCTGCTCGGGCTGGTTCTCGACGCATAGCCAGATCAGCGCGAGAACGGTTGCCAGGGGCAGCGCGGCGACAAAGCCGCCGAGCCTGTCGCTGTGCCAGGCAAGCTCGGATACCAGCAAGACTACGGCCACGGTCA
>JBDTRK010000111.1:0-11293 GCA_039931685.1 Betaproteobacteria bacterium
ACTTCCTGCAGCTGTTTTTTGGCTGGGAGGCGGTGGGCTTGGTGTCCTACCTGCTGATCGGTTTTTGGTACACGCGTCCAACCGCGATCTACGCCAACCTGAAGGCCTTCATGGTCAACCGCGTCGGCGACCTGGGCTTCCTGCTCGGCATCGCGCTGATACTGGTCTACTTCGGCACGCTCGATTACGCACAAGTGTTTGCCAGGGCGCCGCAGCTGGCCCACGAAACGGTGGGCGTGGCTTTTACCGGGTGGCCGCTGATGACCACGATCTGCATCCTGTTGTTCATCGGCGCGATGGGAAAATCGGCGCAGTTCCCCCTGCACGTCTGGCTGCCGGACTCGATGGAAGGCCCGACGCCGATTTCCGCGCTGATCCACGCGGCGACCATGGTGACGGCGGGCATATTCATGGTGGCGCGCATGTCGCACCTGTTCGAATTGTCGGAGGTGGCGCTGTCCTTCGTCATGGTGATCGGCGCGATTACGACTTTGTTCATGGCGCTGGTTGCGATCGTACAGACCGACATAAAACGCGTCGTTGCTTACTCCACGCTGTCCCAGCTGGGCTACATGACCGTGGCACTGGGCGCGTCGGCCTATGCCGCGGGGATTTTCCATCTGGCCATGCATGCGTTTTTCAAGGCGCTGTTGTTCCTTGGTGCCGGTTCCGTCATCATCGCCATGCATCATGAGCAGGACATGCGCAAGATGGGCGGCTTGCGCAAATACATGCCAATCACCTATATCACGATGATGATCGGTGCGCTGGCGAACGTAGGCTTTCCGGGGTTCTCCGGGTTTTTCTCCAAGGATGCCATCATCGAAGCCGTGGAGCTGTCCCATCTGCCGGGAAGCGGTTTTGCCTATTTCTGCGTGTTGTCCTGCGTTTTCGTCACTGCCTTCTACACTTTCCGGCTCATGTTCATGACCTTTCACGGTGCGGAGCGCTTCGCCGCGCACGCTGAGCACGACGGTCATGGCCACGAACACGGCCATGACCACGCGCCGCACGAATCACCCGCGGTCGTGACCGGTCCGCTGATCGTGCTGGCAATTCCGTCCCTGTTCGCCGGATGGTGGATTGGATCTGTGCTGTTCGGCGGTTATTTCGGCGATACGATCGTGGTAGGCGAGTCGCATGACGTGCTCGGGGAGTTGGGCAGGGAGTTTGAAGGCGCGGTCGCAATGGTGCTTCATGCGCTCGGAAAATTGCCGTTCTGGTTTTTGACTGCCGGTATCGCAACGGCGGCTTTCCTGTACCTGAAGCGCACCGATTTGCCGGAAAAACTGCGCGCCGCGTTCGGTCCGCTGACGACGCTGCTCGACAACAAATATTATCTCGACCGCTTCAACGACTGGTTCTTCGCCGGCGGCGCACGCCTTCTCGGCCGGGCGTTCTGGAAGGGCGGGGACGTGGCAGTGATCGATAGCTTCTTCGTTAACGGCTCGGCGCGGTTGGTGGCCTTGGCGGCGCAGATGGCGCGCAAGATGCAGTCTGGTCTGATTTACCACTACGCATTCACCATGATCGTCGGCGTGTTCGTGCTGCTCACGCTCTGGTTCGCGAGAAGCTGAAAACATGTCCGGACTCGCCCTGCTCAGTACTGTTATCTGGCTGCCGATTTTGGCCGGCGTTGCCGTGCTTTTCACCGGCTCCGACCGCAATGCCAACCTGGCGCGCTGGCTTGCGCTGGCCGGCGCGCTGGCCGGCTTCGTCGTGGCGCTCCCGCTTTATTTTTATTTCGATGTCGCCGCGCAGGGCATGCAATTCGTCGAACTGACGCCCTGGATCGAGTCGTACAGCATCAACTACCACCTCGGCATCGACGGCATTTCCCTGCTGCTGATCCTGATGAATACCTTTACCACGGTGCTGGTGGTTCTGGCCGGGTGGAAGGTCATCGACAGCCGCGTCGCACAGTACATGGCGGCCTTCCTGGTGTTGTCGGGAATGATCAACGGCGTGTTTTGCGCGATGGATGCGGCGCTGTTCTACGTTTTCTTCGAGGCCACGCTGATCCCGATGTTCATCGTCATCGGTGTGTGGGGCGGGCCGAACCGCGTCTACGCGGCGCTGAAGTTCTTCCTCTATACCCTGCTCGGGTCGCTGCTGACACTTGTCGCCCTCATTTATCTCTATACCCTCTCCGGTGGCAGTTTCGCACTGGCCGACTACTACCAGTTGCAGATTCCGCTGGCGGCGCAAATCCTGCTGTTCATCGCGTTTTTCGCAGCGTTCGCGGTGAAAGTGCCGATGTTCCCGGTGCATACCTGGTTGCCGGATGCGCACGTCGAGGCACCCACCGGCGGCTCCGTGGTGCTGGCGGCGGTCATGCTCAAACTCGGCGCTTACGGTTTCCTTCGGCTGTCCTTGCCGATCCTTCCGGATGCGAGCCACGTCCTCGCGCCTGTGGTCATCGGCCTGTCTCTGATCGCGGTGATTTACATCGGCCTGGTTGCGCTGGTGCAGACCGACATGAAGAAGCTGATTGCCTATTCGTCGATCTCGCACATGGGCTTCGTTACGCTGGGAATCTTCCTCTTCAACCCGCTGGGCATGGAGGGTGCGGTTATCCAGATGGTTTCGCACGGTTTCATCTCGGGGGCCTTGTTCCTTTGCGTGGGCGTGCTCTATGACCGCATGCATTCGCGGCTGATCGCGGACTATGGCGGCGTGGCCAACAAAATGCCGGTATTCGCCGCATTTTTCATGCTGTTCGCGATGGCGAATTCCGGTTTGCCGGGGACCAGCGGGTTCGTCGGCGAGTTCCTGGTGATCATGGGCGCCGCGCACGTGAACTTCTGGTACGCCGCGCTGGCGGCGACGACACTGCTTTTCGGCGCCGCCTACACGCTGTGGATGTACAAGCGGGTGGTATTCGGTGCAGTCGCCAATAGCCAAGTTGAAGCGCTCGCCGATATCGACGTACGCGAGGGCATCGTGCTCGCTTTGGCCGCCATCGCGGTACTCGGCATGGGGTTGTACCCGCAGGCCTTTGCCGCGGTGCTGCACGGTTCGGTCGGCGATATTCTGGCGCTGGCAATGAAGAGCAAACTCTGAACATGGATTACGAATTTCCGGATTTCCTGCTGGTGGCCCCCGAAATCTTCGTATTGGCGATGGTTTCGGTCATCCTTATCGTCGACCTGTTTTTGCCCGACCGGCTGCGTGTCTGGACCTACGTCCTGTCCCAGATCACGCTGATCGCGACCGCCGCGATCATATTCATGGCGCGCGGCGAGGACGTGGCTTATACCTTCAGCGGCATGTTCGTCGGCGATCCGATGGCGGATGTCCTCAAGATCGTGGCGTGCCTGTCGGTGGCCGTGATGCTGGCTTATTCGCGTTCCTATGCCCGGTTGCGCGGCATCTACCGCGGCGAATTTTTCGTGCTGTCGCTGTTCGCCACGCTGGGCATGATGATCATGATTTCGGCAAATCACATGCTGGTGCTCTATCTGGGCCTGGAGCTGATGTCGCTATCGCTTTATGCCATGGTCGCGCTGCCGCGCGATTCGGGCATCAGCACCGAAGCGGCGATGAAGTACTTCGTGCTGGGAGCGCTCGCCTCCGGCATGCTGCTGTATGGCATGTCCATGATTTATGGCGCGACCGGCTCGCTCGAAATTACCGAAATCGCGCAGCGCATCGCCGATGGCGACGCCATTCCGACCATCCTGATTTTCGGACTGGTTTTCGTGGTGGCCGGTATCGGCTTCAAGCTCGGTGCCGTCCCCTTCCACATGTGGGTGCCGGACGTTTATCACGGCGCACCGACGGCAGTGACGCTGCTGATCGGCACCGCGCCGAAGCTCGCCTCGTTTGCCTTCATCATGCGCCTGCTGGTGGGGGCGCTAGGCGCCCATCAACTGATGGTGGAATGGCAGCAGATGCTGGTCCTTCTTGCGGTGGCTTCGCTGGCGATCGGCAACGTCACCGCAATCGCGCAAACCAACCTGAAGCGCATGCTGGCCTACTCGTCCATCTCGCACATGGGTTTCCTACTGCTGGGTATCCTCAGCGGCACCATCGACGGATTCGGCGCGGCGATGTTCTATACGATCATTTACGTGCTGATGGGCCTGGGCACTTTCGGCATGATCCTGCTGCTGTCGCGCGAAGGCTTCGAAGCCGAGAATATCGAGGATTTCAGGGGGCTGAACCAGCGCAACCCGTGGTACGCCTTCATCATGCTGCTGCTGATGTTCTCAATGGCCGGAATTCCGCCTACCGTCGGCTTCTGGGCGAAGCTGTTCGTACTGCAGGCGGCCCTCTCGGCAGGGTATGTCGCGGTGGTGGTGGTTGCCGTACTGTTCTCGCTGGTCGGCGCCTTCTATTACTTGCGCGTGGTGAAGATGATGTATTTCGAGGCACCTGCCGACACCCATGCAATAACGCCTTATGCCGACGTGCGCGCGTTGATGTCGGTCAACGGCCTTGCCATCATCGGCCTTGGGTTGACGCCAGGCGCGTTGCTGGCCATCTGCCAGCGAGCGATCGAGTTGTCCTTGTGAGCGCCGACTTCACGGAGAAGAAAGTAACTTCGCGCGCGGCCTATCGCGGCCGCATGCTCAAGGTCAACGAAGACGAAGTCAGGCTGCCCGACGGCAGCCTGGCGTCGCGTGAGTACGTGCTGCATCCGGGCGCGGCGATCATCCTGCCTCTGTTCGACGATGGCGCGGTCTTGATCGAGCGCCAGTTTCGTTATCCGGTCGGCCAGCATTTCTATGAATTGCCGGCCGGCAAGCTCGAACCGGACGAAGCGCCGATCGAGACGGCGAAACGGGAGTTGCTGGAAGAGACCGGCTATCTGGCCGGCGAGTGGCGCGAATTGGGCCGCCTGCACCCGTGCATCGGCTACTCGGACGAGCGCATCGATTTTTTCCTGGCGCGAAAGCTCGAGTTCAAGGGCGCGCAACCCGAAGAAGGCGAATTCCTGGAAACCTTGCGCGTGCCGCTGGCGGAGGCGGTGGAGTGGATTCGGCGCGGGCGCATTACCGATACCAAGACCATACTCGGCCTGTTCTGGGCCGAGAAACTCCTCAGGGAAGACTGGTAGAAAAAATCGCGCCGGCGCCCGGATTCAGGCGCGCTTGCCGGCCCGTAGGGGCTGAGCTGCCTCGGTGAGCGCGGGGAAGGGCAGCGGACGGGCAAACAAGAATCCCTGGCCATACTGCACACCCATTTCCACAAGGATGTCCATGACCGCCTGATCCTCGACCCATTCGGCGATGACCTGCTTGTTCAGGCCGCGCGCCACATCGCACAGTGCGCGCACGAACAGCCGGCTGGCGTTGTCGGTGGCCAGCTCGCGTACGAAGCTGCCGTCGATCTTCAGGTAATCGACATCGAAACGCTTCAGGAAATAAAAGGAACTGAAGCCGGCGCCGAAATCATCGAGCGCAAAGCGGCAGCCCATTTCCTTCATCTGCGCGATGAACTCCTGTGTCACGTCGACGCTCGACATTGCCGCCGTTTCCGTGATCTCGAATACCAGTTGCGAGTGATCAATCGGCGCGGCGGCCAGCATATTGTGGAATCGTCGCACCCAGTGCGGATCGGAAATGCTGGTGCGCGACAGGTTGACGAAGAAGCGCTTCTTGCGGCCGCGGAAATCCGCTCCCTGCAGCACATCGAGGACCTTGCCGACCACGCGCAGGTCGATGTCCTGGGCCATGCCGAGCGACTCCGCCACTTCAATGAATTCTCCCGGCAGCACAAGGCCGCCATTGCGGTCGATGATACGTACCAGGATTTCCTGGTGCACCGCAGCGCGATCGGAAAGCCGAACTACCGGCTGCGAGTACAGCACGACCCGGTTTTCGTCGAGCACCTCGCGCAGTTCGCGCGCCCAGTGCACGCGCTTGTGGGTGCCGCGTAAATCGTCCGGATTGTGGTCGTGCATGCGCACGCGATTGCGGCCGTTGTCCTTGGCCTGGTACATGGCGATATCGACGTTGGCGAGCAGCGTCGCAACGTCTGAGCCGTGGAAGGGGTAAGTGGCCACTCCAATGGAGCCGGTCAGCGTCGACAAGCAGCCCTTGCCCGAAGCCAGGAACTTGTAATGGCGCAGTGCGGATAACGCCTGTTCGCCCAGTTGCGCAGCCTCGCCGCGCAACGCGTCCGGCAGATGCAGGGCGAATTCGTCGCCGCCGAGGCGAAATACCTGTGCGTTCTTGTCCTTGACCAGGTCTTTCAGCAATCCGCTGATGGCGATCAGCAGTTGATCCCCGGCGCGATGGCCAAAGTTGTCATTGATGTACTTGAAATGATCGACGTCGAGCAACGCAACCGACCCTTTTTCGCCGTCGGCCAGAGCGGCTTCCAGCATCTTTTGCAGGGACACGCGGTTTGGCAGTCCGGTCAGGCTGTCATGCGTAGCAAGGCGCTCGATCTCCAAAGCCGCGTCATGCTGCTCGGTGACATTGCGCGCGGTTCCGCGCAGGCCGACGATGCGGCCCTCTTCGTCGTGCGATACCCGCGCGTTGATGCCGACCCAACGGTCCGTGCCATTGATCGAAATCAGGTGGGTGAGGTAATTCTTTACTTCCCCGTTCTTGCGCAGGGCCGACAGGAAGCGGCGGTTGGAAACGTGCTGGGGACGGGCCTCGAAATCGAAGAAGCAGCGGCCGAGAAGATCCCGCGGTCGCAGGCCGAACAGCTCTACGCAGGCATTGTTCAAGTAAGTGAAACGGCCCTGCGCGTCGGTCGTCCAGATCAAATCATGCGAAGTCTCAACCAGGTCGCGATAACGCGATTCACTTTCCAGCAGCAACTGGATGATGCGGCGCTTTTCCCGCAACGTTCGCCGCGCGGCTGCCAGCTGGTCTTCAACCTTACCGGTTTCCGTCCGGTCCGGATCGATCCGTTCGGGCATGGACACTGCGGCTGAACCGGCCAGTCCGTCGATGATCTCGCACGAATAACGGCGGTGGCCGCCGTTGGTGCGCCGGGCCACCAGCACGCCTTGTGCATCCCAACGCCGCAATTTCTGCAGCGGAATGCCTAGCCGTGCCGCGGCTTCCTGGATCGTATATTCGGGAAGATCGTGCGCCATGGTGCGCCTGATGCTCCGTCGTTGCCGGTTGATCGGTCCGGCAAATGCCGCTCGCCGGTACATGCTCAGTGCAAACTCCTGGCCATGACGCCGTCGTCCTGGCGGGCGGTCTGGCGCAGGTCATTCTGACGGGACACCAGGCGTTGCATGAGCTTGATGTCACGGCTGCCAAGGCTCAGCGCCGTATCCACCCAGACCTCCACCACGCCCAGCAATTCCTCGTAGTCCAGTTTGTGGACACAACGCCGTGCCGCGGCGATCCCCGCCATGGCATTGCGGCTGCGGCTGCGCGATTGGATGAAATTGCCGATTTCCGCCTCGCCGCGACCCTGGTCCACTACCCGATCCACCACACCCAGCGCGAGCATATCATCGGCGCTGTACAGCCTGCCACTGGAAATCAGGTCTTCGGTGACCCGTTTGCCGACTTTTCGCTCCAGGAACGAATAGGCGCCCATCCCGGGGAACAGGTTGAACAGGATCTCGGGGAAACCGAAACGGGACTGGCGCTCGGCCACGATTACATCGGAAGACAGCGCGGCCTCGAATCCCCCGCCCAGGCACTCACCCTGGACCAGGGAGATGGTCGTGATCGGCAGGCCGTGGCCAAGGTAGTTGCGGAAGAGCACCTGCACGCAGGCCCGACCGTACTTCAACAGGCCTTCGCGGTCGTGCGCTTCGATCAGTCGCGTGAACAGGCTCAGGTCGCCCCCGAGGTTGAAGACGCCCGGCACTTTCGACGCAAGCACCGCGTATTCCAGGGGCATGCGTTGACCCTGGCACTCTATGGTTCCGTCGCTATGGCTCATGAACTGGCAATAGCGGTCAAGATCCTGCAGCAGCTCCGGATTGAAGTTCGGTCGCGGATTCGGATTCCACCGCAGCCACATCGCGCGCAGGTCCCTGTCGTAGAGCGCAGACAACTGCTCTGAGAAAAAATATTCGGTGGTCGGAGCTACTGGAGAGAGGGCGCCTGCTGGTGCGGGAACGCGAAGTTCCTCTGGGACATTCATGTCCATTTTAAATCTCCCTGTGCGAGTGGTTTTGACGACGGCGGCGGACCGCTTCCACGTTCACCCCGGAAGCGGATTGCAGGATGACTTTAGTCCAACAAGATCAGGCAAGCAAATCTAACACTCTGATAGATTTAATTTTTCAGCTTAGTAGTCAAAGTGTTGGATTAAGTTGTCATCGCAAAGCGACAAAACAATCGGAAATTTGTTTTCCGGTGGACTGCTACGAAACTTGCGTAACTGATTTAATATATATATACAAGCATCGGATTTTGTTTATTAATATCAGCATGTCATAAGAACAACCCCATGCCTGCCCTGATTCGATTCCTGCTGCGCCTGTTGCTGCGTGCGCGTGTCCTAGGCGACCTTGCGCCCTTTGGGCATGCCGATCGCCTGATGATTGTCGCCAATCACCATTCCAGGATGGATGCGGTGGTGCTGGGATTGCTCCTGCCAAGGGAGCCGGTCGTCGTCTTGCCGACCGATGAGAGCCTGGGCTGGTTCACGCGCCGGCTGCTGGCCCACGTCCGCCACGAGATCCTGGATCTGAACAATCCGCAAAGCATGAAACGGGTCCTGCGCTTGCTGCGCGCCGGCCGGCCGGTGGTGCTTTTTCCCGAAGGCCGAATCGTCGACAACGGAGCGGTCATGAAGGTCTATCCGGTGCCGGCGCTGATTGCCCTGAAAAGCGGCGCGAGCGTCCTGCCTGTGCATGTCGAAGGTGCCGGACAGTGGTTCAGCCGGTCCGGTTCGGCGTCCTGGCTGCGGCGATGGCTGCCCACGATTACGCTGCGGGTGTTTTCGCCGACGCGTATCGACGGCGGCCCCGCCGGTAGTGCACGTCGCCGCCGCGCCTTCGCTACGCGACGCCTCACTGCGCTCATGCAAACCATGGCGGTGCAATCGCACGCATGCAAGCCGTTGTTCGAGTGCTTTCTCGACGCCGTCGCGGCGCACGGCCGCAGCGCGGCGCTCATGGAAGACCAGGGCGACAAGGTGCACAGCTACGGCGACATCCTGCGCATGAGCCTGGCGTTGTCGCGTCTGCTGCGGCGGCTGACCGCCGAGCGAGAAAACATCGGCGTGCTGCTGCCCAACGTGGTCAGCGCCGTCGCAGTGGTGATGGCGTTGTCGGCGGCGCGGCGCGTCCCGGCCATCTTCAATTACTCGGCCGGTCCACTGGCGGTGGAAAGCGCGCGTGTAGCGGCCAACATCAACACCGTGATTACTTCACGCCGTTTCATCGAGCAGGCGCACCTGCAGCCACTGCTGGATGTACTGCCGGGTTGCAACATCATCTACATGGAAGACCTGCGCAGCCAGTTCCGGTTCGCCGACAAACTCTGGCTGATGGCGTTTGCCCTGCGCTTCCCCCGGCTGGCCATCGTCAGGCAGTCGACGCTAGATCCCGCGGTGGTGCTGTTTACCTCGGGTTCGGAGGATCGGCCCAAGGGTGTCGTACTGTCGCATCACGCCATCGTCGCCAATGTTGCGCAGATGCGCGCGGTATTCGATTTTTCCCCCGCGGACAAAATTCTCAACCCGCTGCCGCTGTATCACGCCTACAGCTTTACCGCCGGCGTCATGCTGCCGCTGATCACCGGCACGCGCGTGAACCTGTTCATTTCGCCGCTGCGCTACCGGGCCATTCCGGAAATTGCCTACAAGCGCGACTGCACTATCCTGTTCGGCACCAGCACCTTCCTTTCGTTTTATGCGCGTTACGCAAATCCGATGGACTTCGCACGATTGCGTCACGTGATCTCTGGCGGAGAAAAGCTTTCGCCGGAGGTGGCCAGGGTGTGGATGGAGAAATTCGGGGTGCGCATCATGGAAGGGTACGGCTGCACCGAGTGCGCTCCGGTAATTTCACTGGCAACGCCCGCAGCCTTTCGCCGCAGTGCCGTCGGCAATTTCCTGCCCGGAGTCGAATACCGGATCGAGCCAATGGATGGCGTCGACAGGGGCGGTGTGCTGCATGTGCGTGGGCCCAATTTGATGTCGGGTTATTACCGCTATCAGAATCCGGGCGTGATCGAAGCACCAAAGTCGTCGGTCGGAGAAGGCTGGTACGACACCGGCGACGTGGTCGACGTCGACCAGGACGGCATGGTCTCAATTTCCGGGCGGGTCAAACGTTTCGCCAAGATCGCCGGCGAGATGGTATCGCTGGACATGATCGAACATGTCGCACGCGAAGCCTCCCCCGATTTTCATCACGCGGCCATCCTCAACGTGCAGGAGTTCAGCGGCGAAACTACGGTGCTGTTCACCACCGATCCGCGATTGACCCGTGGCAGACTACTGGAGTCAGCCAAGCAGCTGGGGACACACGACCTGTCCGTTGCGCGGCGGCTGGTGCCGATCGGCGAGCTGCCACTGCTGGCCACCGGCAAGATCGACTACATCACCTTGAAGGCGCTGACCGAGGGCGATGCCGTCAGGCGCTTGCTCGCCGCGGCGATGATGAGGCCGGTGGAGTCGCCCGAAGACGCGCCACCTACTTCGAGTAACTGATCCGGTAGACCGCGTTCGCCGTATCGTCGGATACCAGCAGTGCGCCGTCGGGCATCACCAGCAGGTCCACCGGCCTTCCCCAGGCGCGTTCGTTCTCCATCCAGCCGGTGGCGAATTCCTCGTACTTGTCCACCGACTTGCCGTCTTCGTTCAGCGTGACCATCATGATGCGATAGCCGCTTTTGCGGCTGCGGTTCCATGAGCCGTGCTGGGCGATGAAAATGCGGTTCCGGTACTCGGCGGGAAACATTTTCCCAGTGTAGAAACGCAATCCATCCGGCGCGACATGTCCGCCTTGTTTCAAGGCCGGCGGCGTGAACTCGCTGCACTTGCGCCGCGTGCCGTACTCCGGATCGGGCGTGTCGCCCTGGTGGCAATACGGGAAGCCGAAATGCATGCCGGCCCAGGGGGCATGATTCAGTTCGCAGGATGGCAAGTCGTCGCCCATCATGTCGCGGCCATGGTCGTTGAACCAGAGTTGCCTGGTTCTCGGATCCCAGTCGAAGCCCACCGTGTTGCGGATGCCGCGCTGGACGATCTCCGGCTTCCCCTGAGCGTCACCCTGGACCGGCAGCCGGGTGATCGTGCCGTAGATCGGGTTGTCCCGCTCGCAGATATTGCAGGGCATCCCCACGGGGACATAGAGATTGCCGTCCGGACCAAAGCGGATGAACTTCCACCCGTGGGCCCCGTCGCGCGG
>JBDTRK010000112.1:0-11125 GCA_039931685.1 Betaproteobacteria bacterium
TCCCTGACCATCTGATTTCGAGTCAGCGCCGTTATGGCCACTTCGGTACCTCTCCTGATTGGTGTGTTATTTTACCAGCGATGCAGTTCATTGCGCACCTTCACGCGCGTCGTTTCAGGTATTGACAATGAGACCGCGTGCAGCTTCCTGGCCCGGCATAAGGTCGAATGCCCGACTTGGCATCGTCGCGGCAGCACTCGTCCTGGCGCTGGCGTCGTGCGACCTCGATTCGCTGTTCGAGCGTCCCGTTCCACCCTTTGGCGAGGGCGACGAACTGGTCGCCCTCGTGCGCAATGGCCCCGCTACGCGTTTCCTCGGTGCGGACGGCAGCTACAGCGGAATTGAACAAGACCTGCTCGACCTGTTCGCCAAGGACAGCAGCATGCGCCTGCGCCTGGTTGAACGTACTCGCTTCGCGGACATCCTGCCCGCATTACGCCGGCATGCCGCGCATCTGGCCGCAGCAGGCCTCGTCACCACTGAGGAACGCCGCAAGGATTTCCTCTTTGGGCCCGCCTACCTGTCCGTGCATACCGTGGTTGCCTACAACACCGACCATCAGCGTCCCAAAAGTGTTCGCGACATGGTCGGCAAGCGCGTGATTGCGCTTGCCGGCTCCAGCGGCGCGGAACAACTCAAACAGGAATTCGGCGAAGAACCCAAGCTGCAATGGGATGAGGTGACCGCGACAGACAGCATGGAATTGCTCGATAGACTCGCCAGTGACGAAGTGGATTACGTGGTGACCGATTCCAACATCGTAGAACTCGCGCAGAATTTCTCGCCAAATATCGGTCGCGCATTCAATCTCGGAGAGCCTGAAACCCTGTCATGGGCGATGCCCAAGGATGCCAGCCCGTTGCTGATTGAACGCGTCAACGAGTTTTTCGCACGCATCAACGCCAACGGCACCCTGCGCAATCTGCTCGACCGTTACTACGGCCACATCCAGCGGCTCACGCAGGCAGATGTCTCCGCCTTCCTCGAGCGCCGGCTGACCGTATTGCCGCAGTATCGCGCCCTCTTCGAGGAGGCGCAGGATCTGACCGGGCTCGATTGGCGCCTGCTTGCCGCGCTTGGATTCCAGGAGTCGCACTGGAAACCGCTGGCGACCAGCCCGACCGGGGTGCGCGGATTGATGATGCTCACCTCGGAAACCGCGGACCGACTCGGCGTAAGCGACCGGCTGGACCCGCGCCAGAACATCCTCGCCGGCGCCCGCTATCTGAAAATCCTTAAGGACACACTGCCCGAGCGCATCGCCGAACCGGATCGCACCTGGCTGGCGCTGGCTTCGTATAACGTCGGCTACGGCCACCTCGAGGATGCGCGCATCCTCACGCAGCGCCATGGCCTGAATGCCGATTCCTGGGTGGACGTGAAGAAGACGCTGCCTTTGCTGACGCGATCGGATTTCTATGTCACGGTCAAACGCGGTTTCGCGCGCGGCGGCGAGGCCGTTGTCCTGACCGAA
The DNA here is from genome assembly GCA_039931685.1 of Betaproteobacteria bacterium. Lineage (GTDB taxonomy): Bacteria > Pseudomonadota > Gammaproteobacteria > Burkholderiales > JACQAP01 > JACQAP01. The sequence goes on from JBDTRK010000112.1 coordinate 1,475, forward strand.
AACATCCGCAACTACTTCGACATCCTCGCGCGTTACGAAGACGCCTACCGGCCACTGTCTTTCGACTTTACGGAAGAAGAAACCCGCGTCGCGCCCTGAGGCGCTCAGGCGCGGCGGATGCTGTCGACGCCGCCCATGTAGGGTCGAAGCGCGGCGGGAATGCTCACGCTGCCGTCGGCTTGCTGACCGTTTTCCAACAAGGCCACCAATGTCCGGCCGACCGCAAGCCCCGATCCGTTCAGGGTATGGACGAATTCATTCTTGCCCTTGTCGCCCTTGAAGCGGGCCTGCATGCGTCGCGCCTGGAAGGACTCGAAATTACTGCAGGAGGATATCTCCCGGTAGGCATTCTGTCCCGGCAGCCAGACTTCGATGTCGTAGGTCTTTGCCGCGGAGAATCCCATGTCGCCGGTGCACAGCGCGACCGTGCGATAGGGTAATTCCAGCCGCTGCAGGATTGATTCCGCGTGCGCCGTCAGCCGCTCCAGGGCTTCGTAGGAGTTCTCCGGGGCAACGATCTGAACCAGTTCAACTTTGTCGAACTGGTGCTGGCGGATCATGCCGCGTGTGTCCTTGCCATAGGAACCGGCCTCGGAACGGAAACATGGCGAGTGACAGACGAATTTCAGCGGCAGTTTATCCGGCGCCAGGATTTCGTCGCGCACGATGTTAGTCACCGGCACCTCGGCCGTGGGGATCAGGTAGAACTTGCCACCGTCGGCCCGCGGCACGCAAAACAAGTCTTCCTCGAATTTCGGCAACTGGCCGGTTCCACGCATGCTCTCGGCGTTGACCAGATAAGGAACGTAGACCTCGGTGTATCCATGCTCTGCGGTATGCACGTCGAGCATGAACTGAGCGAGCGCCCGATGCAGGCGCGCCAGCGGCCCGGTGAGCAAGGTGAAGCGCGCACCGCTGATCTTCGCGGCTGCGTCGAAATCGAGCATGCCCAGACCGGCGCCAACGTCGACATGGTCCTTCGCCGGGAAGGCGAATATACGCGGCTCGCCGGCCCGGCGTACCTCGACGTTGTCGTCGGCGGACGTTCCGACCGGCACGCTGTTGTGGGGTAGATTGGGAATGGTGAGCAGCAGATCCGTGAGTCCGGACTGGATGCCATGCAGCTCCGTTTCTATGGCCTTGAGTTCATCACCGACAGATGCCATGTCGGCCATGAGCGCGGACGTGTCCTCGCCCTTGCGCTTGAGTTCGCCGATTTGTTTGGACGCGGCATTGCGTCTTGATTGCAATTCCTGCGTGCGCACCTGCGACAACTTGCGCTGCTCTTCGAGTGCGCGAAAAACGCCAACGTCGATCGCGACGCCGCGCGTTGCCAGCCTGGCCGCCACCAGATCGAGATCACCGCGAATCATTTGAACATCGAGCATTGCTTTCCCCTGCTTCCTTTCCCTGTTCTCTTGCGAGCCTTGCGTCAGTCCTTCTTTTTCGCCTCGGCATCCAGTTGCCGCAGCTGCGCGAGCTTTTCCGCAATCCTGCCTTCCAGTCCGCGCGACGTCGGCCGGTACAAGCGGGTTTCTTCGAGGCCTTCCGGAAAATAATTCTCGCCCGCTGCATAGGCATCGGCCTCGTCATGCGCATAACGATAACTGCGGCCGTAGCCGAGTTCCTTCATGAGCTTGGTGGGCGCGTTGCGAAGATGCTCCGGCACGGGCCGGGACGGGTCGGACTGGATCAGCGAACGGGCGTCATTATACGCAACGTAAGCGGCATTCGATTTGGCAGCGCATGCCAGATAAATGGCCGCCTGCGCCAGGGCCAGTTCGCCTTCGGGCGAACCCAGCCGCTCATAAGTTTCACAGGCATCGAGCGACAGCCGCAGCGCGCGCGGGTCGGCCAGACCGATGTCCTCGATCGCCATGCGCACCAGACGCCTGCCGACATACAAGGGGTCCGCCCCGCCGTCGAGCATTCGGACCATCCAGTACAAGGCCGCATCCGGAGCGGAGCCGCGCACCGATTTGTGCAGGGCCGAAATCTGGTCGTAAAAGGCGTCGCCCCCCTTGTCGAAACGGCGCAGGTTCTGTGCGAGCGTTGTCTGCACGAAAGCGTCATCGACTTGTGCCACCTTGCGCGTCAGCGCCGCATTGCCGATGGCTTCAACCATGTTCAGCAGCCGGCGCGCGTCGCCGTCGGCCGCACCGACCACGAGGTCGCGCGCTTGTGCGGTGAAAATCACTGCCGGGAAAGCGTGCGCCTGCGCTCGCGCAAAAAGGCGCGCGAGATCTTCTTCGCCCAGCGGCTTGAGCACATACACCGCGGCACGCGATAACAACGCGCCATTGACCTCGAACGAGGGATTCTCAGTAGTCGCGCCTATGAACGTGACCAGGCCGCGCTCGACGAAAGGCAGGAAGGCATCCTGCTGCGCCTTGTTGAAGCGATGCACCTCATCGACGAACAGGATGGTGGCGCGCCCCGATTGGCGCAGCACGTTCTCGGCCTGGGCAACCGCGTCGCGGATGTCCTTTACGCCGGCGAGGACGGCCGAGAGCGCGATGAATTCAGCATCGAACGCGCGCGCCATCAGCCTGGCGAGCGTTGTCTTGCCCACGCCGGGCGGCCCCCACAGGATCATCGAATGCAACTTGCCGGACTCGCATGCCACGCGCAACGGCTTGCCGGGGTCGAGCAGATGCCGCTGGCCGACGACTTCGTCCAGTTGCTGTGGGCGCATCAACTCCGCAAGCGGCGCCGCCGGTTGCCGGGCTTCGAAAAGGTCAGTCAAACGACGCCCACCCACCCACCGCTCCCCTCGCCGGCGGGCGGAGCGGGAGCGGTGGGTTCGTGTTTCTGATCTGACGCCAATGCTCGCGTCGAAGTTGAATTTCCGGTCTCACTCAATTGAGAAAGCATGTACAACCAACTGCTGAAAGGAACCGCTAACTGTGCATTATCAACCATGCCAAATGATGGCACAGTCAGCACCTTCTCCACCTCCCGGGGGATACCCTGGCGAAGCCCGGAGTACCCTTTCAGAAGGCGGGGGATGAGGTGGTTACTCCGTCACCAGATCGGCGCCCTTGGGGATGGTAAACGTGTAAAGGTCGGGCGAACTTGCGGGATTGCGCTGAAAATTGGAAAACGTGATCGTCGTCCTCTGTCCGAAATGATCGTATAGTTCCATGACTTCCAGGGTATTGCCGCGAAATCCCATGCGCACTTTTTCGAACAGGCTGTCCGCGTCGTAGGGCTTGACCTCCAGCCAGTCGAGCTTTTTGCGGATGCCGATTGCATTGAGTGAAAAATACCTGTCGACATCGTCCGCACCGGCCAGCAATGCGGCCGGGCTGCTGCCGATTGCCTTGTCCAGGTTACGCCTGGTCACCTGGTTCAGGTCCTTGTCGTAGATCCAGAGCTTGTCGCCGTCGCCGACGATCACCTGTTCATAGGGCTTGTCGTAAGTCCAGCGAAACTTGCCGGGACGCTGGAACTGCACGACTCCGCTGGCCTGCTGCTGCACGGCGCCGCTGGAATCGATGACTTCCTGACTGAAGTTCGCTTTTGCCGAGCGCGTCTGATCGATGAAAGCATGCAGCTTTTCGATCGGACCCGCGTCCGCCGGACCGGTGAACAACGATCCCAGCACCGCCAGCAACAACAAATGTTTTCGCGTGCGCATGTATTCTCCTCGTTTGGCCATTGCTGCTAGACCATTGCCGCTCGTCGTGGTTCCTGGTCTCGTCTTGCGCCGCGCCCGACTCAGCCCTCGTTCCTGGAGGGCGCAATCACCTCGCGATTGCCGTTGGATTGCATGGTCGACACCAGTCCGGCCCGTTCCATTTGCTCGATCAGGCGTGCCGCGCGGTTGTAACCAATGCGCAAATGCCGTTGCACCAGCGAGATCGAGGCCCGTCGTGACTTGAGCACGATATCGACCGCCTGGTCGTACAACGGATCGGCTTCCGCATCGGCCTCCCCACCCATGCCGCCGTTTTCCGCGTCGGCCTCCCCGCCTTCGAGCACATCTTCGATGTACTGCGGCTGGCCGCGCGATTTCAGGTATTCGACCACCTTGTGCACTTCCTGGTCGGAGACGAATGCGCCGTGCACGCGCTGCGGATAGCCGGTGCCTGGCGGCAGGTAAAGCATGTCACCCTGGCCGAGCAATTGCTCCGCACCCATCTGGTCGAGGATGGTCCGGGAATCGACTTTGCTCGAAACCTGGAACGAAACCCGCGTCGGAATGTTGGCCTTGATCAGTCCGGTAATCACATCGACCGACGGCCGCTGGGTCGCGAGCAGCAGATGAACGCCCGCGGCGCGCGCCTTCTGTGCCAGGCGGGCAATCAGTTCCTCGACTTTCTTGCCCACGACCATCATCAGGTCGGCGAGCTCGTCGATGACCACCACGATCAGCGGCAACTCCTGGAGCGGTTCCGGGCTTTCAGGTGTGATAGTGAAGGGATTCGTCAGCGGCTTGCCTGCTTTTTCGGCTTCCTTGATCTTCTGGTTGAAGCCGGACAGATTGCGCACGCCCAGGGTCGACATCAGTTTGTAGCGCCGGTCCATTTCGCCCACACACCAGTTCAGCGCGTGCGCCGCCTGTCTCATGTCGGTGACCACCGGGGTGAGCAAATGCGGAATGCCTTCGTAGACCGACAGTTCGAGCATTTTCGGGTCAACCAGGATCAGGCGCACATCGTTGGGAGTCGCCTTGTACAGCAGCGACAGGATCATGGCATTGATCGCCACCGACTTGCCCGATCCTGTGGTTCCGGCGACCAGTACGTGCGGCATCCTCGCCAGGTCGGCGACAACCGGATTACCGGCGATGTCCTTGCCCATCGCCAATGTCAGGGGTGATGCCATTTCTGCGTAGACCTTCGAACTCAGGATTTCCGACAGGCGCACAACTTGCCGCTTCGGATTCGGGATTTCCAGCCCCATGTAGGCTTTGCCGGGAATGGTTTCGACCACGCGTACGCTCACCACGGACAGCGCTCGCGCGAGATCCTTTACCAGATTGATGACCTGGCTGCCCTTGACGCCGACGGCCGGCTCGATCTCGTAGCGGGTGATCACCGGGCCGGGCTGGGCCGCGACAACCCTGACGTCGATGCCAAAATCGGACAGCTTCTTCTCGATGAGACGGGAGGTATATTCCAGCGTTTCCGCCGACAGCATTTCCACGTCGCCAGGGGGCTCGTCGAGCAGATGCAGCGGCGGCAGCGGTGAATCGGGCAGGTCCTCGAATAGCGGCTTTTGCTTTTCCCTGCTGACGCGGTCGGATTTGGGAATCACCACTTTAGGCGGCTCGATACGGATCGGCTCATGCTCTTCGAAGCGCTTGCGCTCGACTTCGACGATTTCCTCGCGTTGCTCGGCCGCCTGCTCGCCGGCCTTGCGATCCTGCCGGGTCTGCCACCGCTCGCTGATGGAAACGTAGGCGAATTCGATCGCACCGCCGAGTTTTTCGATGATGACCACCCAGGACACGCCGGTGAGCAAGGCCAGTCCGACACCCCACAGGATCAGCAGGATCAGCGTGCTTCCGGTGAAACCAAAGCCACGGATCATCAGACCGCTGACCAGTTCGCCCAGCACGCCACCGGGCGATTGCGGCAATTGCGCCCTCAGGGAATACAGTCGCAGGGATTCGAAAGCGCTGCTGGCGCTCAACAGAACCAGAAAACCGATGCCGGCCACGGCGAGGGAACGGCGATCGCTCTCCGACGCCACCTCGATGCGGCGATAGCCCCATACCACGGCCCCGATCAGCAGCAAGACCCACCACCATGCGGACAGGCCGAATACATAAAGCGCAATATCAGCGACCCACGCTCCGGCCTTGCCGCCGGCGTTGACAACTTGCGAACCGGAAGCCTGGTGCGACCAGCCTGGATCGGATTTGCTGTAAGTGGAGAGAATCAGGACCAGATAGAGCGCCGCGCCAACCAGCAACAACCACCATGATTCGCGCAACAAGGCGGCAATCTTGGGCGGAAGCGGCTTGCGCGCTGTTTTCTGAACTGCGGACTTGGCCGCCGATGATGTTCGCAAGTGCAAATTACCTTATCAGTTTCAAAGAATTATATCCCATGGCCAAAGCGTCGACGCAGCCCATTTTGATGCGTGGACACGGCCTTTGCCGCGCTGCTACAGTCTTGCTTTTTTTGTACCGCCAACCTCAATTTACGTTCATGACCACGAAAACCAAACATTCCCGCCTGCTCATCCTGGGCTCCGGTCCGGCCGGCTACACCGCTGCGATCTACGCCGCGCGCGCGAACCTCAAGCCAGTGCTGATCACCGGCATGATCCAGGGCGGTCAGCTCACCACCACGACTGACGTTGACAATTGGCCAGCGGACGTAATGGGCGTGCAAGGCCCCGAGCTCATGGAGCGTTTCCTCAAGCACGCCGAACGCTTCGAAACCGAAGTCATCTTTGATCACGTCCATAGTGTGAAGCTGGGTGAAAAACCCATTCAGCTGATCGGTGATCAGGCCACTTACACCTGCGATGCCCTGATTATCGCAACGGGAGCGTCCGCCAAATACCTGGGCCTGCCCTCGGAAAGCGCGTTCATGGGCAAAGGTGTTTCCGGTTGCGCCACCTGCGACGGATTTTTCTACAAGGGCCAGGACGTCGCCGTGATTGGTGGCGGCAATACCGCGGTGGAAGAGGCGCTTTATCTGTCCAACATCGCCAAGACGGTGACGGTGGTGCATCGGCGCGACAAATTCCGCGCTGAGGCCATCCTCGTCGACCGGCTGACGGAAAAAGCGAAAACCGGCAACGTCAGGCTCGAATGGAATCACACGCTCGACGAGGTGTTGGGTGACAAGAAAGGCGTCAACGGCATCCGCATCCGTTCGACCAGGAACAACGATGCGCGCAGCCTGCCCCTGTCCGGCGTGTTCATCGCCATCGGCCATTCACCGAACACGCAGATTTTTCACGGCCAGCTAGACATGGTTGACGGCTACATCGTCACCAGGAGCGGCAACCAGGGCGGCGCCACCGCCACCAGCGTACCCGGCGTGTTCGCGGCGGGTGATGTACAGGATCACGTTTATCGCCAGGCTGTCACCAGCGCCGGCACCGGCTGCATGGCCGCGCTCGACGCCGAGAAATACCTGGAAGAGTCCGCCAGCTGATCCGGATTTCACTCGTGCGGATTGTCAATAGACCATGCCCAAGCAACCTGTCGACAGGCAATCTCCGGCCGCGGAAAACGCGGCCGAGGACGACTTGTTGCGCGATGCCCTGAAGGGAGTCGCGCCGCTGCGCGATTCCGGCAAGGCCAGCTTGCAGCGCCGACCGCCGGCGCCGGTTGCGCGGCAGTCCCTGCGCGAAGACGAGCAAGTCCTGCACGACAGCCTGTCCGATCAAATACCGATGGAAGTCGGACTGGAGACTGGCGAGGAACTGGTATTCCTGCGCAACGGGCTGTCGAACCAAATACTGAAGAAACTGCGTCGCGGATTCTGGGCCACGCAAGACCAGCTTGACCTGCACGGATTGCGCAGCGAGAACGCACGCGTGCTGCTGGTAAGTTTTCTCAACGATGCGCTCAAGCAGGGTTTTCGCTGCGTGCGCATCGTGCATGGCAAGGGACTCAGATCAAAAAATGCGCAACCGGTGCTAAAGGGCAAGGTCGGCAACTGGCTGGGTCAACGCGACGAAGTGCTGGCCTTCGTGCAGGCACGGCCAGAGGATGGCGGCAGCGGCGCGGTCATGGTGCTGTTAAAGGCGAAGGGAAAAAAACGGGCCTGAGGACTGAGGACGCAGGACTCAGGACTAAGTGGAAACAGCGGCCCTGAACCGGGCCCGGGCTCGGCATTTACTGAGTCCTGAGTCCTACGTCCTGAGTCCTGCCTTTTTATACCGCTGCTTCGTCGGTCTCGCCGGTACGGATGCGGATGACCTGCTCGACGGTGGTCACGAATATCTTGCCATCGCCAATCTTGCCGGTGCGCGCCGCTTTCACGATGGCCTCGATCGCCTGCTCAGCCAGCTTGTCCGCCACCACGACTTCGACCTTGACCTTGGGCAGGAAATCCACGACATACTCCGCGCCACGATAAAGCTCGGTATGGCCTTTCTGGCGGCCGAATCCCTTGACTTCGGTCACGGTCAAGCCGGTGACTCCGATCTCCGACAGTGCCTCACGCACCTCATCGAGCTTGAATGGCTTGACCACCGCTTCAATTTTCTTCATGACACCTGCCCCTCCCTTGTAGTCTGCATGTCCGCCATCTGGGCGGGTAGCTGAACATTCAGTATAGACGGCCCGTCCGCCATCCGGAAAGCATGACCTGCCTACAGCCCACCGCGATATTTGTTGGTGATCGGATAGCGCCAGTCCTTGCCGAACCCGCGCGGCGTAATGCGAATGCCCACCGGCGCCTGGCGGCGCTTGTATTCGTTGAGATGCACCAGCCTGACGATGCGGTCCACATCCGCACGCGCATAGCCGGCGGCAATGATATCCGCGACGCTCTGGTCCTGCTCGACGTAGCGCTCCACTATCGCGTCGAGCACATCGTAAGGCGGCAGGCTGTCCTGGTCGATCTGGTCCGGTCGCAGTTCGGCGCTCGGCGGGCGCTGGATGATCCTTTCCGGGATCACCGCCGACAGGGTATTGCGGTAGCGCGACAGCCGGTAGACGAACTTCTTGGTAAGGTCCTTGAGCACGGCAAAGCCGCCCGCCATGTCGCCATATAGTGTCGCGTAGCCGGTGCTCATCTCGCTCTTGTTGCCGGTGGTGAGCACGATCGATCCATGCTTGTTCGACAGCCCCATGAGCAGCGTGCCGCGTATGCGCGACTGCAGGTTCTCCTCGGTGGCGTCAAACGGCCGGTTCCCGAAGTGCGGTGCCAGCGCACCCATGAAGCTGTCGAACATCGGCTTGATGGCAATTTCGCTGTAGCGCACGCCCAGGCGCCTGACCATTTCACGCGAGTCATCGACGCTGATATCGGCGGTAAACTGCGAGGGCATCATCACCGCGTGCACCTTGCCGGCGCCGATCGCGTCCGCTGCAATGCACAGGGTTAGCGCGGAATCGATGCCGCCGGACAAGCCGAGCAACGCGCCGGGAAAACCGTTCTTCCCGAGATAGTCGCGCACGCCAAGGCACAGCGCCTTGTAAATGCTGGCGTCGACATCGAGTTCGGCCGCGATCTGGCCGGGCAGCGGGCCGTCCTTGCCAATCTCGATGACGGCGAGCGCCTCTTCAAATGCCGGCAACTGGTGCGTCAGCTTGCCGTGGGAATCCATGACGAAGGATGCGCCATCGAACACCAGTTCATCCTGTCCGCCGACCAGGTTGCAGAACACCACCGCCATGCCGGTTTCCGCCGTGCGTTCGCGCACCACTTCGTAACGGGCCCTGAGCTTGTCGATGTGAAAAGGCGAGGCATTGAGCACCAGCAGGACCTGAGCCCCCGCCGCCTGCGCGCGCTTGGGTGCCTCCGGCTTCCAGATATCGGCGCAAATGTTGATGCCGAGGTTAACACCCGGCGCGCCGCGAGCCGCGCTTTCCCCTTCCGGGCCCCAGACGTCCTCACAGATGTTCACGCCGATCCGCACGCCATTGACTTCCACGACGCAAGGACTGCCATCGGACTCGAAATAGCGCTCTTCGTCGAATACCGTGTAGTTGGGCAGGTCGCGCTTGTGATA
>JBDTRK010000113.1:0-11026 GCA_039931685.1 Betaproteobacteria bacterium
CACGGCAATTACCTGAAGCCCAGCATCGCGCGCGCCGGCCTCGATCCGGATAACCTCGCGCCCACCGACAAGACCTCGATGAATTTCGGCTCGGGCCACACCAAGGCCTGGAAGGACATCTGGGGCGTCGGCCAGGGGGTGGGCAACATCGACGACCTGCCGCCGACTGCGGAACTGATTGCCCGCTTGCGATCCGAATACGATGCCGCCCGTGCTCGCCTGCAGCTGATTTCCCACGACGCGACGGCCCCGCAAGACTAAGGAAGCACTCACCGCAGAGGACGCGGAGGACGCGGAGGGAGGACAAGTACGAGACAAATCAAGCGCGAACTATATAAGAGTGTTGATATCGTCATTCGGGGCGCACGTCTACATCGGCCGATGAGAAGTTTCGACACGAGATCGTTTTTACCTCCTGCTTTTCCTCTGCGTCCTCTGCGTCCTCTGCGGTGAGCGCTTCCTTAAGAGGCGAAGCGCCTCACGCGAGATCGGCGATTCGATCCGCCATGAGCCCGGCGTGTTCGCGTTGTTTGTGGAAGCGGATGCCGGGGTAGCGGTCCTCGATCACTTTCATCTCGAAGGTCGTATTGGTCAGCACGGCCAGCGCATCGGCGGCGTCGCGCGCGAGGCGTCCGGCGTTGGCTTCCACGAACTTGTCGAATGCCACCGGGTCGTCGGACGAGATCCAGCGCGCGCAGGTGTAAGGCGCCGGCGACATGCGCGCTTCCACGCCATATTCGTGCTGGAGGCGATGAGCGGCGACGTCGAACTGCAGACTGCCGACTGCGCCAAGCAGCATCATGGAATTGCGCAGCGGGCGGAATACCTGGATCGCGCCTTCCTCGCCGAGCTGCATCAGGCCGGTGCGCAGTTGCTTGGTCTTGAGCGGGTTGACGACTTCGACGGTGTGGAAAATCTCCGGCGCGAAAAACGGCAGGCCGGTGAACTGCAGCTCGGGGCCGTCGGTCAGCGTGTCGCCGAGCTGGATGCCGCCGTGCGTGGGGATGCCGATGATGTCGCCGGCGTAGGCTTCGTCGAGCAGTTCGCGGCGCTGCGACAGGAAGGACACGACGTTGTTGGGCCGGAACTCCTTGCCGGTGCGCTGGATCTTCAGGCGCATGCCGCGCTGGAAATGCCCCGAGCACACGCGCATGAACACCACGCGGTCGCGGTGCGCCGGATCCATATTGGCCTGGATCTTGAACACGACGGCGGAAAAGCCGGGATCGTGCGGGTCCACGTTGCCCTGCAAGGCCTGGCGCGGCTGCGGCGGCGGCGCGATGTCGACCAGCGCGTCGAGGATTTCGCGCACGCCAAAATTGTTGATGGCCGAGCCGAAGAAGGCCGGCGTCTGCCTGCCCGCGAGGAATTCCTCGCGCGAGAAGGCCGGCGTGGCGCCGCGCACGAGATCGATGTCGCCGCGCGCGCGCACGAACTCTTCGCCGAAGCGCGCCACCAGGGACGGGTCGTCGAGCCCGCTGACGATTTCTTCCTCGTTCCTGGCGATGCGGTCTTCACCGGGGCGGAACACGCGGATGCGGTTTTCGCCCAGGTCGTAGACGCCGCGGAAAGATTTGCCCATGCCGATCGGCCAGGAGAACGGCACCACCGTCATGCCCAGCGCCTTCTCGATTTCGTCGATCAGATCGAGCGGCTCGCGCACCTCGCGGTCCATCTTGTTGATGAAGGTTATTACCGGCGTGCCGCGCGAACGGCACACCTCAAGCAGCCGCAGCGTTTGCGCCTCGACGCCGTTGGCGGCGTCTATGACCATCAGCGCTGCGTCCACCGCTGTCAGCACGCGATAGGTGTCCTCGGAGAAATCCTTGTGGCCAGGCGTGTCCAGCAGGTTGATGACCTTGCCCCGGTACTCGATCTGCATCACCGAGCTGGCGACCGAAATGCCGCGCTGCTTCTCGATTTCCATCCAATCGGAAGTGGCATGGCGCGTGGCCTTGCGCGCCTTCACGCTGCCGGCGATATGAATCGCGCCGGCGAACAGCAGCAGCTTCTCGGTGAGCGTGGTTTTGCCCGCATCAGGGTGGGAAATGATGGCGAAGGTGCGGCGCTGCTCGACACGCTCGGCCAAAACTGCGCTGGATATTTCCGTCATGGAAGGGCTGGCCGGCGCTGGAAGGACTAGGCGGCGCGGCGAAAAATTCAAGGGTCGGATTCTACGGTTTCGCCCCGCCCGCGTCCACCCGCGCCGCGTCGGGGTCAGCGCAGCGAGGGGCGCCCGGCGGGTGCTGCAAAGGCCCGTGGCGGTAGCACCTATGCTTTTCCGCCCTTACGCCCGCGTGCTGGCGGCGCGGGCGGCGCTGGGTGTCGATGCCCGCCAGCTGCTCGCGTACTGCGGGGTCAGGCTGCTTTACCTCGCGTCGACGTGCGACGAACTCATCGCCCGCAAGAATCTCGACGAAATGCTGGCGCACGCGCTGCGGACGCAGGTCGCCGAAATCGACGGGCACACCTGTGGTTGTTCACCCATCCCGTGCAGTCGGCCGCGTGCATCGCGGATTTCCTGCGCGGCGGGACCATCTGAAACGCGCACCGCGATCTACGTCAAATGCGCACAACGATCTACATCAAATGCTCACCACGAAGATCACGAATACCCTCGCGCCAGCGTGGAGTACCCTTTTAGAAACACGAAGAAAGGCGAGAGCGGAAAATTAGAGAGGCACGAATTTTTGAGATTCTTCGAGAAGTGGGTATGGTGGCCAACATTTCTCATCCAATACCGCACAGCGGGGAAACGCAGGGAAACAAGGAAATGGGTCAGGCTTGGCATATTGCATCACTCATGCACCAAACCAAGCCTGACCCGGCCTTCTTGCAGGCGCTGGAAGAACGGGAGCGCCCACGACGATCCACCTCGAAAATCTACGGGCAGCGCTGGATTTCGACCGTGACGTGGGCGATTTCCTCGTGCTGCGCCAGTTGCTCGCGGACACGCCGGGGCGTGAGCGCCTCGTCGTGGGTAACGAGGCTGATCGCACACGCATAGGATCGCTTGCCTACGCGCCAGACGTGCAGATCGGAAATGCGGGTCTCGCCGGCATCCGGGCCGGTTTCCACCGCTTCGCGGATTTCCTCGACGACCGGATGATCCATTTCCCGGTCCAGCAGCACCTTGCCCGTTTCCGCAAGGAGATTTTTCGCCCAGACCGCGACCAGCGCGGCGCCGACGATTCCCATCACCGGGTCGAGCCAAGACCATCCGTAGAACCATCCGCCGGCCAGTGCCACGATCGCGAGAACCGAGGTCGCAGCATCCGCGATGACATGGGTGTGGGCGGATTTCAGGTTCAGGTCGTGATGATGTTCATGGGTCCCGTGTCCGGCGTGGGCATCGTGCCCATGATGGTCATGCGCCCTGCCGAGGATGACCGCGCAGACGATGTTCACGACCAGTCCGGCGACGGCGACGATCATCGCCTCCTGGTAGTGAATCGATTGCGGGGAGAAAATGCGCTCGACCGAACCGAACACCATGAGGCCGGCGACACCGAGCAGGAAAACCGCGCTGGCGAAACCGCCGAGCACCTCGATCTTCCAGGTGCCGAACGCGAAACGCGGATCGACCGCGTAGCGGCGCGCGGCCGCATAAGCGAAGGCGCTCAGGCCGATGGCGACGGCGTGCGAACTCATATGCCAGCCGTCGGCCAGCAGCGCCATCGAGTTGAACCACAGGCCGGCCGTGATTTCGACGACCATCATGGCGGCCGTGATCCACATCACGGCCCGGGTTCCGCGCTCCGCCGCGTGGTTGCCCTCGTCGAACAGATGGTCGTGGGTCCAGCCTGAAAGGTCATGTGTGTGCATGGGGGATTTCCGTCGCTTCCGATATCACGGTGTGGGACCGCAAAAGGGCCGGAGGTTGGTTTTGAGAGGACCGGCCGGGTAATCCGGAGGCTACCATGGAACGGATCGCCGCAACCCATTGTGGATCGTGCGTGCTGGGCATAAATGCCCTGATGTTCGTGGTGGAGGGATCGGCCGCCCTGCCGGCCCATTTGACGTCGCTGCTCGCCGACGCGCTCGACATACTGTGTTCGGGGAAACGGGTCCAGCTTGGCATATTGCATCACTTATGCATCAAGCCAAGCCTGACCCGGCCTTCCTATGCATGCGCAATAAATCTTGGCCTGACGCGGGATTCGGGTTCCCGGCTCGGTCCATCGCGTGGTTGTGCGAGAGCAGCAACCCTCGGAGCGAGCCGATTTGCCCGACGTGGTGGCGGGTGATCTCGCGCACGATGGTTTGCGAAACGACCGGTCTCCGACGCCTGCGTATTCATCTTTGGACGTCCGATCGTTGCGACCGCTTTCGGGAAGCTCCCATCGGCGCTTACTTGCCCTCCATTTCGTGCTCCATGGCCTCGTGCTCGATCATCTGCTCCATCATCTCCTGCATCGTGTCCATGCGGTCCTGCATCTTCCTGTGCATCTTCATCATCTTGCAACCCATCATCACTTCGCCGCCCTGGTCGCCGTCTGAAGGCCTTCCGGAAGACGCATCGTCTCTGTGCTGGTGTGCGCCCTTTTCGGCGTCCGCATCGTCGCACTGCTTTTTATTGCCCATCATGGCGTGCATTGATTTCATGCCCTCGCGCATGGATTCCATGTGCTCGTTCATCAGCTTTTCGCGCTCTTTCGGATCGCTGGTCGATTGCATCTTCGACATCAGGTCTTGCATCTTCTTCATCCTGTCCTGCATCAATTCCATCTTCATTCCAGCAGCTTTGTCGTCCGGCGCGGGGACGGCTTGGCTCTGGCCGGCGCCGGGGTGATGGGCGGCGTGGTCTTCTTCGTCCGCGGCCTGCGCCATGGGTACGGAAAGCAGGCAAGCCAGGAAAATCGTAAACATGAATCTGTTCATTTGATTGCTCCTTAAAAAATTGTTAAGTGGCGGCGATGTCAGCGTCCGGCCAGATCATCGCGTTTCCTCTTCTCAAACATCAATTCACGCGCGCTGGATCGCTCCGGTGAGCGCCCGCGCCGCGTGGCCGATTTCTTCTTCGGTGGTCGAAATGCCAACCGACAGGCGCAATGCGCCGAGGGCCCGCTCATTCCCGATGTCCATGGCGGCTAATACGCCGCTTGCCATTTCACTCCCGGCATCGCAGGCCGAGCCGACCGACGCCGCGATGTCGCCCTCGACCGCCGCCAGGAGTTCCAGCCCGCGTACGCCGGGGAACGATACGTTGAGCGTGCCGGGAAGGCGATGATCGGGGTGGCCGTTCAGAACCAATCCCGGTATTCCTTCCGCCAGCAGTCGGTGCAGCAGATCGCGCATCCGCCGCAGATGCTGCCCAGTCCAGGGCAGGCGCTCGCGGGCAAGCCGCGCTGCTTCGCCCAGTCCGACGATGGCCGGGACGTTCTCCGTGCCGGGCCGCAGCCCTCCCTCGTGGTCGGCACCGACAATTGGCGGCGAGAGAGGTGTTGCGCGACGAACGTAAAGCGCACCAACACCTTTGGTCGCATTGAACTTGTGGCCGGCGATCGTGAGCAGATCCACGCCCAGTGCATCGACGCTCACGGGCAACTTGCCGATCGATTGAGCGGCATCGGTGTGCATCATCGCCCCGCGGGCATGCGCCCGCTGCGCGATCGCGGCGATGTCCTGGAGCGTGCCCACCTCGTTGTTGGCGTGCATGATGCTGACCAGTGCCGTGTCATCGCGCAACGCGGCGGCGACGACGTCGGGGTCGACGCGTGCATTCCGGTCCACCGGCACAACGGTGAGATCCCAGCCATCTTCCCTCAGTCGCTCGCACGGCCGCATGACGGCCGGGTGCTCGATGGACGACGTGACGATATGCCTTTTCACCCCGCGCTGCGCGCGCGCTGCGCCGAGGATGGCCAGATTATTAGCTTCGGTCGCGGAGCCGGTGAACACGATCTCTGATTCGTGCACGCCAATGAGCGCCGCGACCTGCGCCCGTGCGCGGCTGACGGCATCGCGGGCCCGCCGACCGTAGATATGAGAGGAGGAGGGGTTGCCGAACCCGGCGCGCAGGAAGGGCTCGATGGCGTCGGCGACTTCCAGGGCGACCGGCGTGGTCGCGTTGTGGTCGAGATAAACCGGAAGTTTCATGACCGGACTGATTTCCCGCGCGAGTGATGATCTAGAACACGATTACTTTGTCGGCCCACTGCGTCCAGGTGGTCAATTCGGCGAGCGTGCTCTTGTGCGTGCCTTCGGCGAGTTCAGCCTCGGTGATGCCGCGTGCATCCATGCAGGTTGCGCACACGCCGACCTCGCCACGATTGCGTACCACCCGCCCGAGCATCACCTGGATGTTGTAGAACCCCTCGGGCACTTTCTGCCCGGCTTTGGCACAGGCGGCGGCGTCTCCGATCAGAAACATTTTCACTTCCTCGCCTTCGGCTTTCGACAGCGATCCCGCCAACCGCAGGCCGTTGTAGCTTCGTTCGTTGCCGTACGGCGCATCGTTCAGGATGAACAGGGTCTTCATATTGACGGTTTCCCTCTGTGGCAGGTGTAGGGCTTGCTCACGATTCCGAATCCTGCGCGGCTCCACTGTTCCATCCCGCCGCGCAGCATCGCGACATCGGCAAAGCCTGCCCTTTCGAGCAAGGCGGCGGCTTGGGCGGAGCGTTTGTCGGTACGACACACGAGCGTCACCCGGCGCCGTTGCGACGATCCGAGTTCCGCGAGGTGCGCGGGCAAATCGCCCAGGGGAATGTTGCGTGCATCGGGAATATGCCCGAGCGAACCGTTGAATTCGTCGGGCCCGCGAACGTCGATCAGCGGCAGCTCGCGGACGCTAGTGAGCCGATCATGCAGTTCCTGCACATCGACCCATCGCGGACCGGTCTGTCGCAGCCTTCGCAGCAGCCGCGGCAGGAAGGCGAGCAGAGCCAGCAGGGCCAGCGCGAAAAGCAGATTGCGTATCGCCGCCTCGCCGCCGGTTGCCGCCTGGCGTCCTGCATAGCCGAGCCAAGCATAGGCGACTGTGCCGGGGGCCATGGCGAGAAGCGACGCCAGGATATACGGACCCAGGCGGATGCGGGTCAGTCCAAGCGCGTAGTTAAGCAGGCTGAACGGAAACAGTGGCACCAGCCGCACGAACGCCACGAAGCGCCAGCCCTCGGCCTCCACGCCCTCGATGAGTTCCTTCAGGCGTCCGCTGGCGCGGCGTGCAACCCAGTCGGAGGCGACGTAGCGCGCGACCAGAAAAGCCAACGTCGCCCCGAGTGTGGCACCGATCAGATTCCAGGCGCTCCCCCACAGCGGACCGAACAGCGCGCCACCGGCCAGGCCGAACATCGCCCCGGGCAGGAACAGGAGCGTCGCCAAGGCGAAAAGCGCGATGAATCCAAGCGGCGCCCAGGATCCCAGACTTTGGATCTGCGCCTGCAGGCTCCCGGGATCCAGTCGATCCCGGTTCAGCACCGCCCACGCGATGGCCCCGGCCAGACCAAGCACCAGGATCAGGCGCGGCAGAACCGCTCGCGTGTTCATCGCGTCGCCTCATGCCGTCGACCGATGGAGTAGGTGCCGTCCTCGGGCCGGAAGGGCTGTAGCAGCATCCGGTCCAGCCACAACTCGCGCGGTGCGCGGAATTGTTCGATGCCGATCGTCATGGCCTCGTGTCCGGCCCGGGGTTGGGCGCGGTAGGTGCCGAACAGCCGGTCCCACCACGGCAAATTGAATCCAAAGTTGCTGTTCGTCTCGCGCGGGTCGATCGAGTGGTGCACACGATGCATGTCCGGTGTGACAACAACCCAGCGCAGGACCCGGTCAATGGCTGTCGGGATGCGCACGTTGCCGTGATTGAACACCGACGAGGCATTGAGCAGGACCTCGAAAATCAGTACGGCCACCGCTGGGGGACCCAACGCGAGGATGACGGCAAACTTGATCAGCATAGACAAGCCGATTTCGACGGGATGGAAGCGTGCACCCGTGGTCACATCGAAATCGAGGTCCGCGTGATGCACCCGGTGCAGGCGCCAGAACAGCGGAACGGCATGGAACATCAGGTGTTGCAGGTAGACCGCCAGGTCCAGCGCCACAACCGAGAGCAGAATTGTCAGCGGATGCGGGATCTGAAACAGGTTGAACAGCCCCATGCCCCGCTCCGCTGCAAATGCGGCAGCGCCTACGGCGGCGACGGGAACTGCCGCTCGCGTCAGCACGCCGTTGAGCGTTGTCAGGGCGAGGTTGTGGGTCCAGCGCAGCGCCTTGGTCTGCCGCAAGGTGCGCCGCGGCGCCGCCATTTCCCACGCTGCTATGATGGCGAAAAGGACGAGGAAAACACCCAGTCTCACCGTCGGCTCGTGACTCAAAAGGACATCTTCCATTTCAACAGTCCTGAGGTTCCTTGTGCGGGCTGGCCTTGAGGCGGCGGTATATTGTAGTATTCAACATAATTATTGAATAGTGGCCACGATACGCGGATTCCACGGGATGTCAAACAAGACCGTCAAGACTGATTTGTTCGAGCAGTTCGCCCGCATCGCCAAGGCGCTGGCGAGCGGGAAACGGCTGCAGATACTGGAGTTCCTTGCCCAGGGCGAGCGCAACGTCGAGACACTGGCGCAGTTGACCGGTCTTTCCATTGCCAGCACCTCGCAGCACTTGCAGCAGTTGCGCCAGGCCGGACTGGTATCCGCCAGCAAGGAAGGTTTGTACGTGTTCTACCGCCTCGCCGGTGACAGCATCGTGCGGTTATTGGCGGCGCTGCACGCGGTCGGCCAGGAACACCTGGCCGAGGTCGACAAGCTGGTGCGGCTTTATTACGACAGCAAGGAC
Source organism: Betaproteobacteria bacterium (assembly GCA_039931685.1). Lineage (GTDB taxonomy): Bacteria > Pseudomonadota > Gammaproteobacteria > Burkholderiales > JACQAP01 > JACQAP01. The sequence goes on from JBDTRK010000113.1 coordinate 8,785, forward strand.
GGCCTGGAACCCGTGCCCGCCAAAGAACTGATGCAACGAGTGAAGAAAGGCCTGGTAACGGTCCTCGATGTGCGTCCTGCCGAGGAATACGCTGCGGGACACATCCCCGGCGCTATCAACATGCCCGTCTCCGAAATCAGGAAACGCCTGAACGAGATTCCGAAAGAGCAGGAGATCGTGGCTTACTGCCGGGGGCCGTACTGCCTGATGGCGTTCGAGGCCGTCGCGGAATTGCGCAAGAAGGGACGCGCCGCGCGTCGTCTGGAAGATGGCTTCCCGGAGTGGAGGAGCGCCGGATTGCCGGTCGAGATTGCCTGATCCGATAGAATGTTTTGAGATGTTCGGGGAAGAGGTTTGAATTAAATGGCGGCCGGTTGCTGCGAAGACAAGAGCTGCGAGATCACCGCGATGCGCGCAAACCATTCGCGCGTCTTGTGGATCGTGCTGGCCATCAATGCGCTGATGTTCGTGGTGGAGGGATCGGCCGGCCTGCTGGCACATTCGACGTCGCTGCTCGCGGACGCGCTCGACATGCTGGGCGACGCGATGGTCTACGGCTTCAGCCTCTTCGTCATTGCGCGCTCGGCTCGCTGGCAGGCTGGCGCGGCGCTGGCGAAAGGCGGCTTCATGCTCGTCTTCGGCCTTGGCGTGCTGGCCGAAGCCTTGTACAAGGTGGCGCACCCGGTCGTGCCGGATTTCGAGGCGATGGGAATCGTCGGAGGCATCGCGCTGCTCGCCAATCTTTGCTGCTTCGTACTGCTCTACCGCCATCGCGGCGACAACCTCAACATGAGCTCCACCTGGTTGTGCTCGCGCAACGACCTGGTCGCCAATGTCGGGGTGATTGCCGCGGCGGGCGCCACCTATCTATTTGCCTCGCGCTGGCCCGACATCCTGGTCGGGGCCACGATCGCCAGCCTGTTCCTCGCCTCCGCGCTGCACGTAATCGCGCAGGCGACGCGCGAAGTGCGGTCTCCGGCATAACTCTCACCTAACCAGGACCTGGCTCTCACTGCGGAGGACGTCCCCTCACCCCAACCCTCTCCCCCGATTGCGGGGGAGAGGGAGATTGAAAAACCAGCAGTCATTTTCCGCGTTTCCGCATTTCGGCTCCTTCTCCGCTCAGGGGAGAAGGCGGGGGATGAGGTGGCCTCCTCCGCGGTGAGAGCTAAGCTTTAGGTGAGCGCCAGGCTTTAATATTTGGAGCACATAATGCCAGCCGGATACACGTCGACACAAAGGGGACGAGGAAGGGACTTGCAACTTCGATCCGAACGGGGACGGGGTGCACGGGTATAACGTGGTCAGGAACGTCAACGGCAAGGTTTCGTTCATCAAGCATATCGAGTTCGACCAATAATTCATAAACCAGCCAATCGGGGATTGGCGCTTAGGAGCGTTGATTCACTTTAATACCCCCTTGAGGGGTGCGCAAAGGACGCAAAGGGGAAAAGAGAGGACGCAAAGGAGGGCGGGACGGGGGCGCCCAGTTGCGACGGTGGTGGCCGAGGGGGGCGAGATTAATCGGAGAAGAGCTACGGGTTAAATAAATCCGTCTCCTTTATTCCCGGTCCCCTTTATTCCCGGGCAGAGCGCCCTCAGGTGGCCGCGTCGCGGCCAAACCATTTCCGCCCAATCCACAGCGACACGCTCACCAGTCCGATGAGTACCGGCACCTCAACCAGCGGGCCGATCACGGTCGCGAAGGCCACGCCCGAGGTGATGCCGAAAACCGAGATCGACACCGCGATGGCCAGCTCGAAGTTGTTGCCCGAAGCGGTGAACGCCAGTGTTGCCGATCGTTCGTAGTCCGCGCCGACGCGTTGCGCCATGAAGAACGACACGAAGAACATGATCACGAAGTAGAGCACGAGCGGTACGGCGATTCGTACGATGTCCAACGGTACCGCGACGATGCGGTCGCCTTTCAGGCTGAACATCACCACGATCGTGAAAAGCAGTGCCACCAGCGTTACCGGCGCAATGCGCGGGATGAAAACGCCGCTGTACCACGCGTCTCCCTTTATCGGGCGCAGGATAAAGCGGGTCAGCATGCCGCCGAAGAACGGGATGCCCAGGTAGATCAGCACGCTCTGGAAAATGTCGCGCATGCTCACCTCCACCACCGCGCCCTCGAGACCGATCAGCGGCGGCAGATAGGTCACGAACAGCCATGCATAGACCCCAAAAAAAAGCACCTGGAAAATGCTGTTCAACGCCACCAGTCCGGCGGCGTAATCGC
>JBDTRK010000114.1:0-11017 GCA_039931685.1 Betaproteobacteria bacterium
CTCGATGGGCAGGCTGCGTGAATAGTTTCAGGTTTGGCTACAGAGGGTACAGAGAACGCCGTGCAAGACGCTGGAATCAAGGAATCACATCATGTCCGATGGCTGTCCCTGTCATCCTCAACGGGATGTGGTGGTTTTTGCCTTTCCGTGTGTTCCTGGCATCCTCTGTCGTTATTTTTTCAATTTCGAGCAAGACTAAAGGAGGCATGGATGAACGTTCAGAACAGTGCAACTGAAAGCGGGTTTACCTTGACCGATGCGGAACGCCAGCCCTGTGAGGTGTGGACGCGCGTGATGGGTTACCACCGGCCGGTGGCGTCGTTCAACATCGGCAAGAAAGGAGAGCATGGAGAACGGCAGTTCTTCATTGAGGCCGGTAACGTGAAAAGCTGAGTGGGTCGCATCGGCGTGCATCCCGCGGCTGTGTGGTCGAGGCAGACGTCCCCACAGCTTCACGCCGAAGCGGTGAGCACGGCACCGCGTCCCCATTGCACCGCGAGGGAACTCGAAATCGGCGGTTACGTGCCGCTGTCCACGACCGACCTTCCCGGACAACTCGCTGCAGTGGTGTTTTGCCAGGGCTGCCCCTGGCGTTGCGGTTACTGCCACAATCCGCACCTGCAACCGCCGCGCGCCGATCAGACCATCGAATGGAACACGCTGCACGAAATACTGCTGCGTCGTCGCGGGCTGATCGACGCGGTGGTGTTCAGCGGAGGAGAGCCGACCGCGCAAGCCGCTTTACTCGGCGCCATTAGCGAAGTGCGCGGCATGGGATTTCGCGTCGGACTGCACACTGCGGGAATCTATCCTCGACGGCTCAAGCGATTGCTGCCGCTCGTCGATTGGGTGGGGTTCGACGTAAAGGCCTCGTTTGCCGAGTATGCGTCGGTTACCGGCGTTGCAGGGAGCGCGGCGCGCGCGGTAGAGAGTTTGCGTGCGGTGCTGGCAAGCCGCGTGGAGTGTGAAATTCGCACCACTGTGCATCCGGACCTGATGGCGCCGGATTCCCTGGTGGCGTTGGCGCAGGCGCTCGCCGGTCTCGGCGTAAGGCGCTATGTGGTGCAGGAGTTCCGCGCACAGGGCTGCGCGGATACGCCACTGCGCGCATCGGGAGCGAAGCGTTATCTCGATGACGGCTTTTGCGGGCAGATCGGGCGTATGTTCGAAACATTCGACGTTCGCCGCGGCTGAGCGCAGGCCGGCTAGCTCCGGATATTGAGGCAGATCAATGCGGCGAAGCCCGCTTATCGTCGAGCATACTGTTGTCTTTATCGAACCCTTTCCGGTCCGGAACCCTCATTGCCATGCGCGCGCCTGAATCACCCCATCACACTCGCACTAACCGTTTTGCACTGTTCGACCTCGGATTCCGGCCGTTCTATCTGCTCGCCGCCCTGATCGCGACGCTGAGCGTTCCGGTATGGGTGGCGCAGTGGCATGGCGTTTTGCCGCAGGCGAACTATCTGGGTGCGATGGCCTGGCACGCGCACGAGATGGTGTTCGGTTTTGCAGCGGCGGTTATTACCGGATTTTTGTTCACTGCCGGCAGAAACTGGACCGGGCTGAGCACGCCAACCGGCTGGCATCTGGCAGGGCTGGCAGCCTTGTGGGTGGCGGGACGCATTGTTGTGCTGACCGGCCCGGGACCGCTTGCCGCACTCGTCGATAGTGCTTTCCTGCCTTTGGTTGCACTGAGTCTTTGGTTCCCGCTCAAGCGCAGCCATAACCGCAATCTCTTCTTCGTTGGCCTGCTGCTGCTATTCGCGCTGGCCAACGTGCTTTTTCACCTGTCGCAGCTCGGCATGGTTGCGTTGCCGCCGTTGGTCACCGCCCGGGCCGCATTGTTTCTGGTGGTAGTCATCGTGTCGGTGATGTCGGGACGGGTGACTCCAGCCTTCACGCAGAACGCGATTCGCGATGCGCGCATTCGCCGCGTGAGGCATCTGGACGCTGCCGCCATTGCGACACTGGCGCTGACCTTGGCAGTGCAGCTACTGGGCGCCCCGGCATGGCTGCTTGGTCCGCTTGCGCTGGTTGCCGCGGTGCTCAATGCGATCCGCCTGGCGTTCTGGGACCCGCTGTCGACGCTGCGTAGTCCGATCGTCTGGATCCTGCATCTCTCGTATGCATGGATACCGGTGGGATTGCTGTTGCTTGCGCTGTCAACGCTGGATATCGGCGTCCCGGCGATATTATCTGTGCACGCCATGGGTGCCGGTGCGGTCGGCGGCACGGTCCTCGGCATGATCACGCGTACGGCACGCGGCCACTCCGGCCGTGCGCTGCAGATCGGGCGCGCCGAGACCGCGGCCTACGTACTGGTCCATGTTGGCACGCTAATCCGGGTTTTCGGGCCGCTGGCGGCTCCGGCGCACTACGGGGCCTTGCTCGTGGCCGGAGCGACAACATGGAGTAGCGCATTCCTCATCTACCTGGTCGTGTATTGGCCCATGCTTGCATGGTCCCATCTCGACAGCAGGCCGCACTAGGCGAAACAACAGGGCGGGCGGTCCGCGTACGGCGCAACCGAAGTCCGTTCCTTGATGGCGATCAAGAAAATCCAACGCGGTACCGCGCGACACGCAAAACCATGAAAGTCATGAGCCGCCATCGCGTCGAATTCCGAGCCGAAAATCAGCAAATTCCCCTCCGGTCCATAGGACTCGCACGACCATACTCTTCGTCGAAACCTGTGGTTCGGCGAATGTCTGCTTCGCTCCAAGGGAGCATCGCCGGCATGGCGTTTCACGGATACGGAGTCACGCCGTCACCATTGGCGGTAACGATTCCGCGTCGGTTCGGAAGGCAACGTTAACCTAAGGAGGCAATGATGAAGAAGTGGTCTGATCCCGCCTATTGCGACATTCGCCTGGGCTTTGAAGTAACCGCCTACGTATACGTGCGCTGAGCGAGAGTCCGCGGGGGCGGCTGAGGCCGTCTCCGCGCATCTTGCAGCGAAGTCAGGTGACGCATGAATGATGAATCTGAAAAGTTTTCACCGCGAGACCGACCGGTCATCAATCCACTTTATCTTTTTCGCTGGGAAGATTCTCAGCAGGCGTACGTGCTGCTCTACCCGGAAGGCGTAGTGAAGCTCAATGACAGCGCCGGCGAGATCCTCAAGCGTTGCGACGGTCGCACGCTGACCGAACTGACCGCAGACCTGCAGCGTGAATTCGACGCCGATGCACAACTAGTCGAGCGCGGCGTGCAGAAATTTCTGGAGGAATCCCATGCCAAAGGATGGATCCGTCGTCAGGCTTGACGGTCAGGGCAAACCGCTCTGGCTGGTGCTCGAGCTTACATACCGCTGCCCGCTTGCCTGCCCCTGGTGCAGCAATCCGGTCGACTACGAGCGATACGACAACGAGCTGACGACCGAAGAGTGGAAGCGTGTCCTGCGCGAGGGACGCGAACTCGGCGCGCTGCAACTGGGATTCACCGGCGGAGAGCCGATGTTGCGCAAAGACCTTGAGGAACTGGTCGGCGAAGCGCACTGCCTGGGTTACTACACCAATCTCATTACCTCCGGTATCGGGCTTTCCGAGGCACGGCTCAAGGCGCTCAAGGAGGCCGGACTCAACCAGATCCAGCTTTCGATCCAGTCCAGCGATCGGGCGATGACCGATGCGCTGGTGGGCGCGCGCGCTTTCGACCACAAGCTGAAGGCGGCGCGGCTGATCAAGGCCTACGGCTTCCCGATGGTGCTCAACGTCCCGGTGTTCCGGCAGAACATTGAACTGGCCGGAGATATCCTCGCCATGGCGGAGGACATTGGCGTGGATTATCTCGAATTCGCCAACATCCAGTACTACAACTGGGCGATGGTGAACCGAAACGAACTGTTGCCCACGCGCGAGCAGTTGCAGCGCGCGGAGACGGTGGTGCGCGAAGCGCGCAAGCGGCTCGGCGGCAAAATGACGATCTATTTCGTCATCCCCGATTACTACGAGGAACGTCCCAAGGCCTGCATGAACGGCTGGGGTTCGATCCATCTCACCATCGCCCCCGACGGTGCCGCACTGCCTTGCCAGGAATCGCGCCTTATTACCGGGCTGGCGTTTCCGACTGTGCGCGAGAAAAGCCTCGCTTGGTTGTGGAACGAATCGCCGACGTTCCGAAAATTCCGCGGCACGGACTGGATGAAGGAGCCGTGCGCGAGTTGTGACGAGAAGGAAAGGGATTTCGGTGGTTGCCGCTGCCAGGCGCTTCTGCTTACGGGGGATGCCGCGAACACCGACCCGGCGTGCGCCCGCTCTCCGCACCATCATCTGATTTTGGAGGCGGTGGCGCGGGCAGGGGATCCCTCCCGATCGCACGAGCCGCTGGTGATGCGGCGTGCGACTCAAGCCGAAGTCGATATCGCACTCGGATGAGAACGCTGCTGGATACCGCATGGGGGACCATCATCGCCGGACTAGTCCTCACGCTTGTCCTGTGGGCATTTGCCCGCTGGCTGATCGGTGGAATGGTCTGGTAGTGAAAGTCTTATATGGAACTGCAGACGTTTGATCTTCTGCTGCGCTGGCTGCACTTCGCTGCCGGCATCGTCTGGATTGGTCACAACTATTCCACGCTGATCCAACGCCCGAGCTACGTGCCGCTCGTGGCATCGGATCTGATTGACACGACGAGCCCGCGCTTCATGGTGCTGATGGCACGTGAACACGGTATCTTCCGTTGGGCTTCAGTGGTGACGTGGGGAAGCGGACTCCTGATGCTGTGGCTACGCGGCTGGCTGGCCGATGCAATGACCTTGGCCGGTTACCACGCCGTGATCGGACTGGGCATGTGGATCGGCACGCTGATGATGCTGAACGTCTGGCTGGTCCTCTGGCCAAACCAAAAGAAGGTGCTCGGCTTCGTCGCTGCGCCAGTAGAGGACAGACTGCGCAGCTCGCGGGTGACCTTTCTGTCCGCCCGGGTCAATACCATGCTGTCGGTGCCGCTCTTGTTCCTGATGGCATCGGCGCAACACGGCGCCTTTCTTTATGCCTGAAGCTGCAACAGTCCTCGCTTTGTCGCGCACAGCGCGCAGCAGTGGTTTTGATTTTTCCGCTGCGGCCGGACCACTCGCCAATGAAGTGATCGAATGCGCGGCCGCTGATATTCACGATTATCGACAAGGCGGTACGCCAGTGCTTTCGCTGCCGTTCAACGGCAGTACATTTCGTCAACTGCTGGCGCAGACGGAGGTGTCCCTGCGCACATTGCTGGCAGTGCCCGAAAACTATCATGTGCTGTTCATGCACGGCGGTGCGACGGCGCAGTTCGCCGCGGTGCCGCTCAACCTGCTGCGCGGGCGCAGGCATGCCCTCTACCTGGATTCCGGATACTGGTCGGGAAAGGCGATGAACGAAGCGCGTCGCTATTGCAGCGTGGAGGTGGCGGCAAGCAGCGCCGCCACCGGCTACGACCGCGTACCGGAATTGCCGTCGCTGCGTTCCGATGCGGCCTACTGCCACATCGTCGCCAACGAGACGGCTAACGGCGTGCAGTACCGCGCATTTCCGGAAAGCGTCGATCCGCCGCTGGTGGCAGACATGACCTCCGATTTCCTGACACGGCCGCTGGACATCTCGCGTTTCGGCGTGCTCTACGCCGGCGCGCAAAAGAATCTCGGCATTGCCGGGCTTGGCGTGGTCATGGTCCGGGACGATCTGGTCGGATCTGCCGATCCGGTCACTCCCGCGATTCTCGACTATGGATTGCAGGCGCAACACAATTCCCGCTACAACACGCCTCCGACATTCGCCATCTATCTGGCCGGCCTGGTGTTCAAGTGGCTGGCGGAACAAGGCGGCCTCGCCGCGATGGAGCGGAAGAGCCGCGGCAAGAGCGGGTGCGTGTACGCCGCCATCGAACGCAGCGGAGGGTTTTACCGCTGCGCCGTGCAACCGGCGCATCGTTCGCGAGTCAACGTCTGCTTCCACCTTGCGGACGATGCGTTGACCCAGACCTTTATTGCCGCCGCGCAATGCGACGGGTTGTTCCATCTTGCCGGTCATCCGAGCGCTGGTGGGGTGCGTGCCAGCCTTTACAACGCCATGCCGGAGGCAGGCGCCGAGGCGCTGGCGCAATTCATGACGGCATTCGCTCGTCGCAACGGCTGAACAAAGAAAGCGGCCGCCGGATGAGTTTTCCGCCGATCGTGTCGAATGCGCTACATCGTGTCGCCCTCATGCGACTGAAGGCAGTCGCTGCGCTGTCGGGGGGCTCCGTTCCCGGTGGGTGTTCGGTACGCGCGATGGGGATGGAACTGTCCTCGCCGATCGGCATGGCGGCCGGCTTCGACCGTTACGGCGAGCTGGCGCATCGTGCGCATCGCCTCGGATTCGGTTTCGTCGAAACCGGAACAGTGACACCGCTGCCCGAGCCTGGCGCAAACCGTGGCATCCGCGCATTGCTGGTCAATCTCGAACGCAATGGCTGGGCCAGGCGCGACCTGCGCATCCAGCGCGTGCGGCTCGGAATCAGCATCGCCCGGAATTCGCAGACCCCCGCAGTCCGGGCGGCCACGGACTATGCGGCGTGCATGGCAGCTGCCTGGCGTTATGCGGATTACTTCATGATCAATCTTGGAACGGTGCAGACCGAATTGGCAGTGCGCACGCGAGAACTCGCGGGGCTGCTGGAGGGCGCTCGCGAGAGGCACGCGTTGCTTGCGCAACGCTTTGGCCGCAGCGTGACGCTCGCGGTGAAGTTCAGATTGACGCCGCATGGGCTGGAGCAGGCGCTGGAACTGCTGCCGCGCCTGGCACAACTTGGCTACACCGGCATTCTGGCGGCGGACGAAGGCGGGCCCGCTGCGCTGATGAAGCTGCGTGCACTGGCCGCTGCCGTCGTGACCGATGGAATCGACCTTGTCTCGGTAGGGGGTATCCGCGACCTGCCGACTGTGCACGCCCGGATCGAGGCTGGCGCCGCGCTGCTGCAGGTGCATCGCGCACTGCTTCTGCCGGGTCCCCGGCTTGTGCGTTCAATCAACGCAGCACGGAGAGCCTGGTATTCGGCTACTGCATCGCTCAGTGCAACGGCTTCCAACCCGGGTGATCGAAGTACTTCGGGTAAGTGTTGAAAGCGGTGACGATTTTCTCCGCGCCCTGCGCACGTTTGGCCAGTGGATCCTTGCCGCGCATGATGTCCACCCCCTGCATAATTTCTCCGATCAGCACGTGCAGTTGAGCGTCGGCTTCGGGCTTGAGCTTGCAGTTCTGCACGATGTAGCCCACCTGAGCGTCCACCTTGCCGGCCAGCGCATCGTAGCCGGCATCGGTCTGCTTGCCGGCGTGGATCGCCTTCGTCTCTGCTGCGACGGCATTGCGGATCGTCTCCATGCCCTTGCGCAACGGCTGATCGGTCGCCCATTTTTTTCCGGCGTCCAGGGTGAGCTGGTGCGTCCCGGCCGGATGCTGGTGCGCCGCGGGTTCCACGGAAAAGGCGTTAGCGTTGAGCAGTAGCGCGCCGAGAAGCGCGGCGGCGGTGCCCGTAATCTTGCGGATGGTCATGGGGCTGTCTCCTTTCAGTGTCAATGAGGCCTTGATGGTCCAGGCGCGCATTGCTGTTTTCCTTCGGATGGATATGGGGGCAGGGTGCGCGAATACCAGCATGGGGCTCTTGATGCAGGTCAAGGAAACAGCCTTCGCTTGGACGCGTGCGCTTGAATGGCATCAACTACGGAATTCATGCGGCGGAGAGACACAGAACACGCCTTATCTGTTTGGCCCCTGTTGACCCGGATCGAGCAGCGCTTCGATCTGCCGGTCCTTGTCGCGCCACAGATCCTGGAGCCAATGTTCGACGGTCTTACGAAACTGCGGGTCTCCGGCGAAGTGATCGCCCCGCAATTCCGGTGGTATTGCCAGCCGGCGCGCACGCACGGAAATCTTCGGCACGCTGCCACAAAGGAACTGCCAGAACGTCGGCACACTCTCCGGATAGACGATTGTGACGTCGAGGAACCAACGGAACCTGTTGCCCAGTATGCTTAGCGACTGCGCCAGCGCGCCCGCTTTTGGCTTCAACAGGTACCGATAGGGCGAGCTCTCGATCCGGTGCTTGTCGGCCGTGAACCGGGTGCCCTCGGGGAAGTTCATGACGCTTGTCGGCATCAATGCAAACTTCTCGCAGGCGCGTCTGGTCGCGTCGAGGTCTTCGAAGCGTTTTTCGCGGTGCGTCCGCAGGTAGGCGCTGGAGTGCCGGCGCATGAACGGAAAATCGAGTGCCCACCATGCTAGGCCTATGATGGGCACGTATATCAGTTGCCGCTTCAGGAAGAACTTAAGCAGCGGGATGCGTTTGTTCAGCAGATGCTGGAGCACGAAAATATCCACCCACGACTGGTGATTGCAATGGACCATGTACCAACTCCGGTATTCGAGTTCCTCCAGCCCGGCGACATCCCATTTCGTGCGCTGGGTAAGTCGCATCCAGCTGCTATTGCAGGCGATCCAGTTGCTCGCAATTGCATTCAACACCCGGTCCACGGCGATACGCACGGGCTTTATCGGCAAGACGAGCTTGATCAGTGAAAAAGCGAATAGGGGAACGCACCAGAAGCAGGTGTTGACGACGAGAAGCATTGCCGCGAGCGCGCCCCTCATCGAAGGTGGGAGAAAACCGGGCATGGTGACCTGGGGAGATGGCGGCGGGTGACCGAGGGAATTAACGTATCTTGAGCGCTACGCGACCCGCGATCAACCTTCCGTTTTTCCCATGGAAACTTGATCTGTCTTAAGGCTTGTCTTTATCCGATTCCATAATATAGAACAATTTGACCCGGCGAAACGAGCGCTAATCTATGTCAATCGGCGAATTGCCCTTGTGGTACCTCAGGGGTCGCGAGCTCAAGCCCATCGTTCAGGGTGGAATGGGGATCGGCGTGTCGGCGCACCGGCTTGCCGGCGCTGTCGCCAGCAACGGTGCAATGGGCACGATATCGGGCATGGACCTGCGTCACCACCATCCGGATCTGCTGGCGCAGTCCGAGGCCACGCGCGACAAGGCCCTCGTTGATCGCCTGAATCTCGTGGCGTTGGACCGCGAAGTGAAGAAGGCGCTGGTCTTGTCGGGCGGTCGCGGTGCGATCGCGGTGAACGTCATGAAGGCGGTCAGCGAGCAGGCCGCCTACGTGCGCCAGGCCTGCGAGAGCGGCGCGCACGCCATCGTCATGGGCGCAGGACTGCCGCTTGACCTTCCGGAGCTGGCGGCCGATTTTCCGGATGTGGCGCTGATTCCGATTCTGTCGGACGCGCGCGGCATCCGCATTGTGCTGAAGAAATGGATACGCAGGAATCATCTGCCGGATGCGATCGTCATCGAGCATCCACGTTTCGCCGGCGGTCATCTCGGGGCGACGAAAATCGAGGAGTTGCCGGATCCGCGTTTCGACTTTGCGCCGATAATCGAAGAGACGTGGCAGTTGTTCAAGGAGTTGCAGATCGAGCGCGAACGCATTCCGCTGATTGCGGCCGGTGGTATCCATACGCACGACCAAGTGGTCGAGTTGCTGCGCGCCAGGGTGGCGGCGGTGCAGATTGGCACTGCTTTTGCCGTGACTGAGGAGGGCGACGCTCATCGCAACTTCAAGAATGTGCTGGCACAAGCCAGGCCCGAGGACATCGTCACTTTCATGAGCGTGGCGGGATTGCCGGCGCGCGCCGTACTGACGCCGTGGCTGAAAAACTATCTGAGGCGCGAAACCAGGCTTCAGTCGCACGCCAAGGCTGATCCCGCGCGCTGCGTTCCCGGCTTCGAATGCCTGACCGTGTGCGGCCTGCGCAACGGGTTGGCGAAGCTCGGCCAATTCTGCATCGAGATGCGACTGGCAGATGCACTCAAGGGCGACCTCAAGAAGGGACTGTTCTTTCGCGGCTCCGAGCCGCTGCCGTTTGGTTCGGCGATTCGCCCGGTCCAGGAATTGATGGAGTATTTGCTCAGCGGCCGCATGCCGGCGTACTGAATCTGCGAAATTAGCCTCGATGCAACGCGCCGCCGGGCTATCGTGGCGCCGTCTTCGCCCGCTAGTGGGGCCGCGCAATCTGACAGGCAGCGGCGATTACAAGGTGCCCACTCAATGACTCGTCCCGGTTGACCGGTTGATCTTGTTGTACACGTTGTATTTGCCCACCGGTTTGCGCATCGGCAGGCGCTTGACTTCTTCCAGCGTCGCGGCGTCGTAGACGACGATGGCACCGTCGTCCTCCCACACGCTCGCCAATGCGTAGCGCCCGTCACGCGTGAACTCGACGTGTGCGGCGGTCTTGCCCGGCGACGTGAGTCTGCGGCCGCGCCTTGACTGGTTTGACGCGGTGCAGGACACAGGGGATCGGGTGGTTGAAAACGTCGCCTGAGCGACGATATGGTTCTCAACGCGCGGCGAAAGGCAGACAATGCGGCCATAACAACAGCTCCCGGCATCACCGGGGAAATTGGCCGTGCTCTCGACTCCGCTCAAGACCCAGGCATTTCTGTGTAACCTGCCGTTGTTCCGCGAACTGGCCGCCGAGGAAATCGACCGTGTCGCCACGGGTACCCGTGAAATTCGACTCAACCGCGGCGACATCCTGTTCCGGAAAGGAGATGCTTCGCGCGGCTTCCATATTGTCGTGTATGGTCAGGTGAAGCTGATGCTCATTACGCCGCAAGGAGATGAAAAGGTCATCGAAATCATGGGGCCGGGGCAGAGTTTCGGCGAAGCCGTCATGTTCATGGACAAGCCATACCCGGTCACCGCCGAGGTTCTGGTCGACAGCATGCTGCTCCATGTGGCGAAGGAAGTTGTGTTCGACGGCATCGACCGCGATCCGGTATTCGCGCGTCGTATGATCGCCGGGCTGAGCCGCCGGCTCCATCATCTGATCATCGACGTCGAGTCGTATCTGATGCGCTCGGCGACCCAGCGCGTAATCGGCTACCTCCTTCGATCGGTTCACGAGCACGAAGCGGCTGTAGGCCAGACTGTGATGACGCTGCCCGCCAGCAAATCGGTCATAGCCTCGCGGCTCAACATCAC
>JBDTRK010000115.1:0-10826 GCA_039931685.1 Betaproteobacteria bacterium
GCATCGCCGTACTTCTCCAGGGCAAGTACGCGGTGATGAACTTCATTCCCTGGAACGCAATTCCCGGCATGGCATTCAGGCGCCCCTCACGGGAACGCGCTCAGACGATGGCGCGCTTTCTTCGCCAGCGGGGCATCCTGGCGACGCTGCGGGACTCGGCGGGGCAGGATGTCGAGGGCGGATGCGGGCAACTCCGCGCGCGTGCGCTTGCCGCGTGACTACTGCTTAGATCTCACCACGAATACCCTCGCGTAGCGTGGAGTACCTTTTTAGGAACCCGAAGAAGGGCGAAGGGAGAAGACTGAGGGTAGGATTGCATTTCAAAAATGTATTCCGATAGTCATTACTACAATCGCCATCCCCTGAATTAATGGGGACAGGCTCCTTATTTACACTGGGGTCTCTCCAGGCGGCTTACCTTGCTCGTGCAGGGCACGAGGTTTCACTGATCGCGCGCGCGGAGAACATGCCGCGGCACGGCATCGGCATCATCTGTTCTGTCGGGTCCTGCGAGCGGTGCCACGCGCTGCCCGGTAGGTCGTTGCGCCCAACGGGCGTAATAAATGGCCAGGCGCCATTTCGGCAGGGGCAACGTGCCGCAATCAATGCCGGCAGGCAGGCCTCAGTCAGGATTACGGCAATACGCGCGGCACGCCGCACTGGCCGTATACTCCTGTCATTCATCCGGCTCGCGGGTTCCCATGTACGAACAATACTTTGGCCTCGCCGAAGCGCCGTTCTCAATTGCGCCGGACCCGCGCTATCTCTACCTGAGCCAGCGCCATCAGGAAGCGCTGGCGCATTTGCTCTATGGCGTGAACGGGGGCGGCGGGTTCGTGCTGCTCACGGGCGAAGTGGGAGCGGGCAAGACTACGGTATGCCGCTGCCTGCTGCAGCAGATTCCGACATCTTGCGATGTGGCCTACATCTTCAATCCCAAGCTGACCGTCGGGGAGTTGTTTTCGACCTTATGCGTTGAGTTCGGCATCGCCCGTCCGCCGGGCGACGTCAGCGTCAAGGGTTTCGTCGATTGCATCAACGCCTATCTCCTCGATGCCCATGCGCGGGGCAGGCACACGGTGCTGATCATCGACGAGGCGCAGAACCTCTCGGTCGTAGTGCTGGAGCAATTGCGCCTGCTCACCAACCTGGAAACGAACGAGCGCAAGCTGCTGCAGATCATCCTGATCGGCCAGCCCGAGCTGGCGCAGATGCTGGAGCGCCCCGAGTTGCGCCAGCTCAGCCAGCGCATCATCGCGCGCTATCACCTCGGGCCGCTGACCAAGGCGGAAGTGGCCGCTTATGTGCGGCACAGGCTCGAGATCGCGGGCGCACAGCGCCAGTTGTTTCCGGGCGCATTGATGGGCCGATTGTATCGTTTGAGCGGCGGCGTTCCGCGCGTCATCAACCTGCTGTGCGATCGCGCGCTGCTTGGCACCTACGTGCAGGAAAAGGAACGGGTCGATCGCGCAACGCTCGACAAGGCGGCGCGCGAGGTTTTCCCTGGCGCACCGCGCCGCAGCCTGGTGATGCCGCTGTTGATGAGCCTGATCGTTGTGCTGGGCGCTGCGCTGACAATGACCTCGTATCAACTGGAAGTCCGCGAGAGGGCAATGGCAACGGGACGTGTAGCCCTGGTCACGCCCGCTGCGCCGATTGCAACGAGTCCGCCGGGGCAGGCTGCGGCCAAAGACAATGCGGTGAAGGCGGTCGAGCCGCTGCCGGAAACCCTGGAATGGCCGGCGGCTGAGCCGCGCGCGCGCAGCGAACAGCTGGCTTACGCCGCGCTGTTCCAGGCGTGGGGTGCCGACTATCAATGGGCGGACGCGTGCCGGCAGGCCGAGGGTCAGGGCCTGCGCTGTCGCAGCGCCCGTGCCGGGTTGGATGAGCTGCGCCAGTTGAACCGGCCCGCAGTGCTTGGCATGCACGACAAGCAGGGCCCGTTTCTCGTCGCATTGATTGCGCTCGATGATAAGCGCGCCACTTTCTCAATCGGCACTGAGACCACGACGGTTGCCCTCGGCGCGTTGGCAACGCAATGGACTGGGCAGTACACGGCGCTCTGGCGCCTGCCCACGGATGCGCGCGAGATCATCCGCGCGGGAGAGCGCGGACCGGCCGTGCAATGGCTGATCAATCAACTCGCGCAGGCGCGAGGGGAGGTGGCCGACATCGGTAAAGCCCCTGTGTTCGATGACGCGCTGGAGCGGCAGGTGAAACAGTATCAACTCGCGCAAGGATTGATCCCCGACGGCATGGTGGGCCCGCAGACTGTGGTACGCCTCGCCGGCGTGGGGGATACATCGGCGCCAACATTGCTGCCGCGGCAAAGGAGCCGATAGACATGTCCTTTATCCTCGATGCTTTGCGCAAAGCCGATCAGCAACGCCGCCGCCATGCGGCGCCAACGCTGCTGACGTTGCAGCCGTCGGCTGTCGTGCGCAAACGGCCGGCGTATCTCACTTACGGTTTGTTCGCGCTCGTCCTGGTCTGCGCGGGCGTGGTGATCGGCTGGCTGCGCCCCTGGCAATCCGGGCAGGCGCCTGCGCGCAGACCGGAGCCGGTCGCAGCTGCTCCGACCGAATCGAAATCGATTGAATCGAAATCGACCGAGTCGAGACCGCCTGAAGCGAGACCGGATCAGCCGACGCCTGGACCGAAGCCGGAATTCCCCGTGCAGCCGCGGATCGATGGCCCGCCGCCTGCGATGGATGCGGCAGCTTTAGCGAAACCAGCGGCACCGCCGGCGCCGCGCGTCGACATCGCCGCCGCCGATGCTGCGGGGGATACGGTGATTCCGATCGACAAACTGCCGTCGTCGATCCAGCAGGAGCTGCCGAAAATGGCGATTACTGTTCACGCCTATTCCGACACGCCCGCCAGGCGCCTGGTCGGCATCGGCACCCGCATCCTACGCGAAGGCGATTACGTGGCGCCCGGCCTCCAGCTCGAGGCGATCACGCTGGACGGCATGATCCTCCGCTACAAGGGATACCGCTTCCGTCGCGGCGTGAAATAAAACATCAGTCCCATCACGAATACCCTCGCGTAGCGTGGAGTACCCTTTTAGGTCACGAAGTGGCGCGAAGAAAATAATTGAGCAAATAAATGGGGAAAGACCCTGCCGCAACGCAGAAGTGACGCTGCTGCGCGCCGCCCCCTGGGGCCGCATCCCTGAGCGCGAATCAGGAATCCTGGCCAGTCGTCCGGCGTGCGGCTGAGCATGACGCTTCGAGACATTGGCGGCGCTCGAATGATTACCTCGATGGGCTCGATACCTGGGTCAGGCCGATCGAACGGCAGACGAAGCACATACATGATTTGCTGTACATCACTGCAATATCGCTGACAGACCGCTTTTAAAAGAACCCGATTCAGTGGGGCTACGGCCGGCTTGCTATCGCGCTCCGGGCCGGTTTCCTTGTCCGCCGTTTGATTCCTTCATCGGTGCGGAGCGCTTCAAGATCTGCCGACGCGACAGCGCTGCGAACTCTATTGCGGTGCTGTCTCGAACTTGCGCGGCTCAAACGAATCGAACTCTGGTCACAATTGCGCGCCAGACGCGCGCGATGGTGCAAGAAAATTGTTTGCCTTGAATCGCCAACTCCACAGGCAGTCGCGAGATGAAAGTAGTTCGATCCGGCTTCTGGCGGGACTTCTGGGCGCTCTTCAAGCCCTACTGGTTCTCTGAAGAAAAAAACAGCGCACGCCTGCTGCTGGTTGCCATCGTCGCCCTGACGTTGGGAATGGTCTACATGAACGTTCAGATCAACCAATGGCAGAATCTGTTCTTCAACACGCTGCAGGACAAGAACAACGCGGAGTTCTATCGGCAGGTTCTGCGCTTCACCATGCTTGCCGCGATGTGGATCGTCATGGCCGTCTATTCGCTGTACTTGACGCAGATGCTGCAGATCCGCTGGCGGCGATGGCTGACCAACAAGTACCTGAAGGACTGGCTCGGGGAGCGCACTTACTACCCGATGCAGCTCAAGGGCAATCAGACCGACAACCCTGATCAGCGCGTGGCGGAGGATTTGAAGATCTTCGTCAATCAGTCGCTCGGACTGTCGATCGGCCTGCTCAACGCAGTGGTCACGCTGGCCTCTTTCATCGGCGTGCTGTGGACGCTGTCGGGCCCGCTGAACATTCCGATCAACGGCTTCGAGCTCATCATTCCGGGCTACATGGTCTGGGTGGCGCTGATGTATGCCGCGCTCGGGAACTGGCTCGCGAACAGGATCGGGAAACCACTGATCGGGCTGAACTTCAACCAGCAGCGTTTCGAGGCGGATTTCCGCTACAGCCTGGTGAGGTTTCGCGAAAACATGGAGGGCGTCGCACTCTACCGCGGCGAGGAGGACGAGATGCGCGGTTTCGATGGCCGCTTCAAGAGCATCTTCTTCAACTGGTGGGAGATCATGAAGCGTCAGAAGCAGCTCACCTGGTTCACGGCCGGCTACGGGCAGGTGGCGGTGATATTTCCGTTCGTGGTCGCAGCACCGCGTTTTTTTTCCGGTGCGATCCCGCTGGGCGGGTTGATGCAGACAGCGAGCGCATTCGGCTACGTGCGCGAGTCGTTGTCCTGGTTCATCAACGTCTACACCAGCTTCGCGGAATGGAAGGCGACCGTGGACCGTCTTATCGGCTTCCACAATCTGATCGAGACTGCCAAGCGGGACCAGCGGCTCAAGCCCGGCGTAGAGCTGCTGCACGGCCCCGACGGCATGTTGGGGTTCGACCAGCTGGAGCTGGCTCTTCCAACGGGCCAGACGCTGGTCTCGAACGCGAACCTGCAAATCGCACATGGATCGCGGGTGTTGCTGCAGGGGCCATCCGGATCGGGCAAGAGCACGTTGTTCCGCGCGATTGCGGGTATCTGGCCCTTCGGCACCGGGAGCATCCGCCAGCCGGCCGGTTTCGACGTGCTGTTCCTCCCGCAGCGGCCCTACTTTCCGCTGGGAACCCTGCGCGCGAGCGTGTGCTATCCCGCTCGTACCGACGCGTTCACGGATGCGCAGATCGAGGAAGCCTTGCTCAGCGTCGGTCTGCCGCATCTGGTGCCGCAGTTGAATCTGTCGGCCAATTGGGGTGTGCAGCTCTCGGGCGGGGAACAGCAAAGAGTAGCCTTCGCGCGGGCTTTGCTGGTCAAGCCCGCCTGGCTGTTCCTCGACGAGGCGACCTCCAGCCTGGACGATGCCAGCCAGACGCAGTTGTACGAGCTGTTAACGAGCCGGCTGAAGCAGACGACCATCATCAGCATTGCCCACCGCAGCGAATTGGCAGACTTCCATCCCCAGCGACTTGAACTGCGGGTGGGAGAGGACGGTGCGCACGAGCTGGCGTGGAAGGCCCCGCACGTGACCTAAGCGCAGCGCCATAAATATAGGCGCAGCGCCATAAAATAGGCGCAGCGCCATAAAATAGGCGCAGCGCCATCAAATAGACGAAGCGCAAATCATATAGGCGAAGCGCAACCCAATAAGGCAAGCGCGACGCAAGTCGTCAGTCCTCAAGAGGTGGTTCGCCTGTCGCCTCGTGAGCGAACCCACCATTTCTGCGCGTGCAGCGCACATTCAAGACATTCCAGCACCTTCGCGCGTCACTCGACACCGCGCTGAGCGGCCTGTCGTCACTGTTTTGGTCACGGGCTCACCTCTCGCACGTGGAGGAAAACCCTATAGCGGACATTTCCTGTCATTTGTCCACCCAAGCCGTGCACCAACGCGTCGATCCAGCGATCCCCCCCACGCCTCGCAAGGGCGGCGGCCGGTGATTAATCCGCTTATGTCCCCTACCGCACTAACATCTGACCACAATGCAGGTGGACACACTACATCTCGTGTAGTAATATCACTACAGTTGGTGTCACGAGCAACCTACATCAGACGTGGCCTGCCAGCGCGAATCCTGCATAACCGGGCTCCCACAGCCATGCACACATCGCCTGAATTCTTCGGTTGGCTTGCGAACCAGTCCGCTTTCGTCGAAGTGGCGGTTGGTGTTTTCTTCTGCCTCGTCGTTGCGCCGACGGCGTTGGCCGGCATTGCCACTGCCGTCACGCGGCTGGAAGGTTTTGTGGAAACGCGGCTGTCGGCGATCCCGATGCTCAATGGGGCGCCCGCTTTAACTCAAAGCAATGAAACATCCAGCTGGCGATCGAGTGTCGCCGAATTGGTAAGCCGCTTCAGCGGCGTTGCAGTCAAGCGCCCGCTGCAGAAGCGCTGACCGGCGGTCGCGCCGTTTCGGCGCGCTCACTGACAGTTGAGCACGTCGATGGCGTACAGCAACTGGTAATCGGCCTGCGACTGCGCGGCCGAGTAGCCGGACCTCGCTGATCCATTGCGCTCGACGCACTCCGTGACCGTTTGAATTGCCTCGGTCCGCGGAGAACTCCACCGTTCCTGGCTGAAAGCAATCGGCGCAATATAGGCGTCTTTTTCCCGGGGCGTGAATCGTTCCTCTTCGCTCGCGTCCGGCCGCGACGGAACAACGAAATCGGGCGTAATGCCTTCCAGTTGCGTGGTGCGGTCACTGGCCAGGAAGAACAAGCCCGTGGTGACGCTGCGCGTAAGGGCCTTCGCGCCAGGAATGCGGAAATCGCGGATGCTCTGCGTGCTGCCTTTGCCGAACGTTTGTTCGCCGACGATCCATCCCCTTCGATTGTCCTGCAGCGCGCCGGCGAGCAGCTCCGCGCCGCTGGCCGATGCGCCGTCCACCAGCACCACCAGTGGCGAAGACGTCAGCTTTTCGGAGGAAGGGGTGTAGTCCTGGCGGCGGTAGGTTTCGCTGTCGATCTTGTAAGCGACGACTTGCTGCGGGCCGAGGAAGAGGCCGGCGACGCACACGGCGATCGTGATCGAACCGCCGGTATTGCCGCGCAGGTCGAGTACCCAGCCTTGCGTGCCCTGGGCGCGGTATTTCCGCATGGCGGCGGCGGTCTTGTCGCAGGCCTTGTCGTTCATGAAATCCTGCAGGCGGATATAGCCATAGGTGTGCTGGTCCGACTTCAGCAGTTTCGCATCCACCGCTTCCCGGGCAATTCTTTTGCGCGGCACGACGACTTGCAGCGATTGTCCGTTGCGCAACAAGGCCAGGGTGACGGACGAATTTTCTGTGCCGCGTACCTGCGCCACGAGTTGTTCCAGCGACAAGTCATGGGTCGGGCGGCCATCGACGTGCGTCAGGAAATCGTTGGCCTTCACGCCTTGCGCGGCGGCGGGCCCGTCGGCATTCACCGCGGTGACCAGATAGCGGGCGCCGAGTCTGTAAGCGCTGATGCCCACACCGACGTAGGACTTGTCCGCGCCGTTGACGGAGTCGGCCAGATCATGGCGCGTGGAGAGCTGGGTATGCGGGTCGAAGACGACGGCGAAGTATTCGTTGATGCCGCGCGCGGCAAGGCCGGGCTCTTTTTCGGGCGGAGTCAGCGTCTTGATGAAATCGACGATCGCACCGAAATCGATGTGCGGCGCCTGTTTGTTGCGGAAATGTGCCTGCAGCGCCTGCACGTCGCGACCGCGTTGCGCGATTAATTGCTGCCAGAACTGATAGACGCTGGACACGGTGTCGTCGTCCGCGCTGCGCACCAGCTTCACGGTGCCGAAATCCCTGACCAGCGCTTCGCCGGGTTTTGGCTCCGCGGTGGTCAGCTGCAGATCGTTGGCGAATCCCAGCGCGCCGCCGACGGCGCGATAACAGCCGATCAATTGGTCGGGATTGTCGTAGCAGCGAGCCAGCGCCACGTTTTTCAGATGCCCGAAGTCGAGGTGAGTGGCTGGCCAGTAATCCTCGGCCAGTACGGGGGCCGCCCATGCCCACAGCAGGTAAAGAAAAAAACGTTTCAAGCCGTGCTCCATTAAAGCCGATCGATCGTACCTACGCCATGATGCAATGAAACGCCGGGCCGGTGGGAGGCCAGCGCCAAATGCGGGGCCGCGCGGCAAATAAATGAAACTCGCCCGCAACCATGGAGTCCTTGCGCCTTTAGCGGAGGGCTACGTGGTGAATGCAGTCGAAGTCTCGTCGATGGTCGCGGAATTGTTCGCGACCATCCATCTGTTGTCCGGCTACCCGGTGCCGGCAAGCAACCCCGAGGTCAGCTTCGTGCCGTTGGCCACCATGCAGGAGATGATCTGCAACAAGCGCCCGTGCGCGGTCAGAGCGTTCTATAAGCCGGACGCCGGCGTATTCGTCGACGAGAAGATCGATGTGAAGGACGATACCTATTCACGCTCGATCCTGCTGCATGAGCTCGTACACTACCTGCAGCATGTCGAAGGCAAGTTCGAGAACCTCGATACGCCCTGCCATCGCTGGCAGGCGAAGGAAGTCGAAGCCTACGAAATCCAGCACAAGTACCTGAAGAAATTGCGCGTGACGCGCAGCTTCATCTCGCTGGACACCATGCCGATCACCTGCCCGGAGGACAGCAAGCCGGGCACGGCAGGCAACTGAGGGTGTGTCGTTCGCGCACGCCCCAAGCGAGGCGAGGGCGTAGATCCAGACACGCGATGCCTCGGCACGCAGCGCTTCATTCTCTGGCCGCGGGCCTTGCAAGGCTATAATCGGGGGTCGAGTTCCCTCTCCCCCAGGCTTTCCCGGATGAACATCGGTACCTTTTTCGCGCGCGTCGTCCTCGGCGGCTGGCGCCACTTTGCCGAGCGCATGGCGCGCCGGCTGCGCAACAATTTCTATCTCTACCTGGCCGCCGCACTGAGTGTTTTCGCAGTGGTGGATGCTTTCGCCCTGCACTCGGTGGTGGACATGCGCCAGAAGGCCTACGACCTCATGGTGCGTTATCGCATCGTCAAGCCGCAGGCGGACAGTCAGATCGTGATCGTCGATATCAACGAAGCTAGCCTCGCGGCGCTGGCGCCGGACTATGGGCGCTGGCCGTGGCCGCGGCAGGTGCTGGGCGAGTTTGTGCAGCACCTGGAAGCGCAACACCCGCGCGCCGTCGTGTTCGACGTCCTGTTCTCGGACCCCGATGTCTACAACGCAGACAGCGACACCTACTTCAACGACGCGATCGCGCAGACCGATAACACTTATTTCCCCTGGCTGCGGCTGTCACCCGCGAACGACAAGCTCTCACAGCTCAAGCCGTCGATGATCCCCGGCGGCAAGCGCATTGAGGGTGCGCCGGCGGGCGACGCGACGATCGCCGCGGTGCTGCCGTTTTTCAAGTCAGTGCGCGAAAGCGGCCGTATCGGCACGCACAACATCTACCCGGACAGCGACGGCGTGGCGCGCAGCTACCGCATGGTCCACGACGTTGACGGCTGGCGGCTACCCTCCCTGCCACTGCGCATTGGCGCGGACCTCGGATTCTCCAAGTCGCCTCCCGCCGATATGCTGCTCAACTGGCGCGGCCGTCCGTTTTCCTATCACTACGTCACTTTCAGCGACGTGTTCCAGGACATGCAAAGCAAGGAGCACGCGCGCCCGCAGGACGAATTCGCCGGCAAGATCGTCATCATCGGCTCGACCGCGCCCAGCCTGTTCGACATCAAAGCGACTTCGATGGCGCGCGAGTTTCCGGGCGTGGAGATCCTGGCGACCGCAATCGATAACCTCAAGCACGACGATTACATCCGCTCGCCCGCATCCAGCGTGCCGAACCTGATCCTGGCATTGCTCATCGTATGGGCCACGGCGATCGCGCTCTACCGCGACCCGGATTCCGACCGCTTCAATCGCGTATTCGGTCTGGCGCAATTCGGCTTGCTTGGTTTTTCGTATGCGATGATCAACGTCACGCACTACCACTTGAATTTCGTCGGGCCGGTGTTCATCGGCTTCATCTATTTTTCGATGGCGAAGGTCTATTCGGCGGCGACCGCGCGGGCACTGGAGAAAAGCGCGGTGGCCACCACCGTGCGCGCCGGCCATGCCAATGGCGCGACGCTGGCGGTGTTCCAGTTCGACGGCGGCAGCGATCCGGTTGGCGCGATGTTCCTCAAGCGCTTGCAAAAGGGCATTCGCAAGCTCGCGCGCGAGCCGATGGACGTGGAAATCGTCAAGGGCCGGCAGCGTGGACTGTGGGGCTTGTTCGAAGCGACGGTGACGCTGTCCTGGGCTTATCCGCTGGACGATGCGCCGTGCCGTGAACGCGTGGACGAGGATTTACAGCGGCTGCGCGAGGCGATGCCGGCGCTGATCGAGCGGTCACGCGTGCACAACGAAAGGCTGGCGGGCGAGGCAGTGCGCTCGGCCTCGGTCGGCGCGGCGGGCACAGAAGCAGCGCGGGCGGAGTGGCGCGCGCTGTTCGCGGCCGCGCTGGAGGCGGTCAGCCAGGGCAGACATTGACGCGGCGTCCTGTGCGCGTTGCAATTTTTCCGGAGGTGAGAACGATGAAACGAATACTGTTTTTGGCGATCTGCCTGATGTTGCCGCTGGGTGCCGCGACCGATGTCGCGCAGGCGGTGCAGAAAAAAGCGGCTGGAGAAGAAGGCGTGGCGCTCAAGGCCGACAAGCTCGTGGCCGAGCCGTTTGCCGACGCGAAACAGGTCGGCGCGCTGGGCAAGGGCGATGCAGTAACCATTCTCAAGAAGACCGGTGGCTGGTTCCAGGTGAAAGCCAAAGGCGGGCAAGGCTGGGTGCGCATGCTCTCGGTGCGCCGCGGCCAGGCCGGCAAGGGCAGCGCCGCGAAAGACGTCGCCGCACTGTCCACCGGGCGTGCCGGCACCGGACAGATCGTCTCGACCACCGGAGTCAGGGGACTCTCGGAGGAAGAACTCAAGGCGGCCAAGTACGACGAGAAGGAGTTGAAGAAGGCCGAGGCCTACGCGGTCTCCAAGGCCGATTCCGCCAAGTTTGCAAAG
>JBDTRK010000116.1:0-10757 GCA_039931685.1 Betaproteobacteria bacterium
CCACCAGGTCGGAGGCGGTCATGTCTTCGTTGCAGGCCAGCGTGATCAGCGGTTTCTTCAGTTTCCACGCCATGTGCTCGACGAAGCGAGTCTTGCCGCAGCCGGTCGGCCCTTTGAGCATCATCGGCATGCGCACCGCGTATGCCGCCTCGAACAACGCCACTTCATCGGCGACGGCGCGGTAATAAGGCTCGGCATCGATCGTGTATTGGCGAACGATCCCGTTGGCAGGGGTCAGGTTGTCGGTGTCCTGCGGATTCATGGTTTCATTTCCTTTGCGACGTCGGTGCCTCGCCGGTCAGCATCAAACTGACAGTGCGGTGTAATTCCACTCCGAAACGACGGCACTGGAGTCGCCGGCGCGCATTCTAGTTCTGATTTTAGGCGGGTTTCGACCGGTTCGGAGCGTAAGGGGCTTTCGATAGGCAGGAAATTCGCTATGGCAATAATAGGCGCTGATCCGGGTAAAACGTTCGTTCCGGGCAAAGACCCGGACTGCACGGGGGCAGTCCGGCTATGCAATTACGACATTCAGCGGTGCGCCGGTTCCTTCTTGTTGGGAATGCCGGGAATCGGCGCTTCATCCGTACCGACAGTGGTCCGCGTGATCGCTTCCACCATCTCGCGGGTTGCATCCGGATCGGTAATCCATTTCTTGTAGAAGTCGTAGGGACACGCGGCGACTCCCTTGTCGCCTTCGTGGGAGTTGATCAGGCCGGTGTAACCACGGTGCAGGAGCTTGAACAAATGGTTCTCCGACTGCATGTTCTTGCGCGCATCGCGGATGAGCCCCTTGGACAGCGCCGCGTACTGAATACCATAGTCCTCCTCGCCGCACTCCCCAAGCGTGCGGCCGTCGAAGCCGATGATTGCCGAATGTCCGAAGTAAGAATACACGCCGTCGAAGCCGGCTGCGTTCGCGACCGCGACGTAGACATTGTTGGCCCAAGCCATCGCCTTGGCCATGATGACTTGCTGATCCTTGGCGGGATACATGTAGCCCTGGCAGCGCACGATTAACTCGGCGCCCTTCATTGCGCAGTCGCGCCAGATTTCCGGATAGTTGCCGTCGTCGCAGATGATCAGCGACACCTTCAGGCCTTTGGGGCCTTCGGAAACATAGGTGCAGTTGCCCGGATACCAGCCTTCGATCGGCACCCAGGGCATGATCTTGCGATATTTCTGCACGATCTCGCCCTGGTCGTTCATCAGGATCAGGGTGTTATACGGCGCCTTGTTCGGATGCTCCTCGTGCCGTTCGCCGGTCAGCGAAAACACGCCCCATACCTTCGCTTCGCGGCAGGCCGCTGCGAATATGTCAGTTTCCTCGCCCGGGCAGCTCGACGCGGTGTCGTACATTTCCTTGCTGTCGTACATGATCCCGTGGGTGCTGTACTCGGGAAAGATCACCAGGTCCATGCCGGGCAGGCCGACTTTCATGCCTTTCAACATTTCAGCGATCTTTTTCGCGTTCTCGAGCACTTCCTTTTTGGTGTGCAGCCGCGGCATTTTGTAGTTGACGACTGCGACGCCGACTGTATCTTTGCTGCTAGAAATATCACCGTGCATCATGATTGCAATCTCCTATTGAACGATTTTCGTAGATCTGTCGATCTGCTAACGCAGTCGGGCTCGCACTATTGCGGGTTTGTCCCCGTCTTTGTTTTCAACTTTGCAACTTCTTGAAAAAGTAATCGTTTACCCCCTGGCACGTATCAAACCGTCAAAAACGCGTGAATCCTCGCGGTATCCACCTGCTCGCGCGTGGCCTCGTACACGAATTCGCCCTTCTCGATGATCAGGAACCGGTCCGCGATTTCGAGCGTGAACGACAGGACCTGTTCTGAGACCACAAGAGCGAAATTGCGCTCCGCCTTCAGCTTGTTCAGCGTTCTTGCGATGTCCTTGATGATGGAGGGCTGAATGCCTTCGGTGGGTTCGTCGAGTATGAGAAGTTTCGGATTGGTTACGAGTGCCCGCGAAATGGCAAGCTGTTGCTGCTGGCCGCCCGAAAGGTTGCCGCCTTTGCGCTGGCGCATGTCGTGCAACACAGGGAAGGTTTCATAGATGAACTCCGGGATCGTTTTTTCACCGATATTTTCCATGCCCGTCAGAATGTTTTCTTCGACCGTCAGGTACGGGAAGATCATGCGGCCCTGGGGTACATAACCCATCCCTGCCGCGACGCGCTGATAGGATTTTTTGCCCAGCAGGGAAACGCCATCCAGCGTGACCTGCCCGCTTCGGGCGGGCAGCAAGCCGATGAGCGATTTCAGCAGTGTGGTCTTACCCATACCATTGCGTCCCATGATGGCAAGAGTCTGCTTGTCGCCGACGCCGAATTGGGCGTTGCGAATAACGTGACTGTCGCCGTAGTAGACGTTCAGATTCTGGACTTCAAGCATGCTTCGCGTGACGGATAATTAGTAGTTGGTGATGGGTAGTTGGTGCTCTCGCTCTTAATATTCGCCCTTACCCAGTCCTCAGTCCTCAGTCCTCAGTCCTCAGTCCTCAGTCCTCAGTCCTCAGTCCTCAGTCCTCAGTCCTCAGTCCTGTTTCTAGTGTCCCAGATACACGTCGATGACACGCTCGTCTTTCTGGATTTCATCCATCGAGCCTTCTGCAAGCAGCCGGCCCTGATGCAGGACGGTCACCTTGTGCGCAATCATCTTGACGAACGCCATGTCGTGCTCGATGACCATCACGCAACGTCCTGGCGCAATTCTCTTCAACAGCTCCGCAGTCTGTTCGCGTTCTCGAGGGCTCATCCCTGCGACCGGTTCGTCCAGCAACATCAGTTCGGGCTCCTGCATCAACAGCATGCCGATCTCCAGCCATTGCTTCTGGCCGTGGGAAAGCAGCCCGGCCTTGATGTCGAGATAATCGGCGAGGTATACCTGATGCGCCACGTCCTCGATGCGCGCGCGTAATTCCGCCGTTCGCCGGAAGAAAAGCGAGCCGATGACGCCGCGCTGTTCCGGATATGAGATTTCCAGATTTTCGAGTACGGCGAGATCTTCATACACGGACGGATTCTGAAATTTACGCCCCACACCGGCTCGCGTAATTTCGTATTCGCCCATTCTGTTCAACTCGAGGTTCTTGAAGACGATCGAACCACGGGTCGGTTTGGTTTTGCCGCAGACCATATCCAGCAACGTTGTCTTGCCGGCGCCGTTGGGGCCAATCACGCAACGCAGCTCGTCGCGCTGGACTACGAGATTGAGATCATCGACCGCCCTGAACCCGTCGAAGGAGACGGTCAGGTTCCGTACCGAGAGTATCGCCGTGCTCATCCGGCGCTCCCCTTGCCGTCCGCAGCCGCGACACTGCCCGTGGCAGATCGAACCCCCTCCCCTGCGCGTGCCTTCACGACATTGTTGCCGGGTTTTCCGCTGAACCGCGCGAAGAGTCCTGCCAGTCCAAAGGGAAGAAACATGGTGATCACGATGAACAGCCCGCCAATGAAGAACAGCCAGACGGTGGGGAAATTTTCAGAGATGATGGATTTGGACCAACCGACCAGCAGCGCCCCGTACACCGCGCCGATGATGGACATGCGCCCGCCCACAGCGACGTAAATCACGAGTTCGATGGACGCCACGGCGCCGACCAGGGTGGGTGTGATCAGACCCACTTGCACTGAGTACAGTGCCCCACCAATGGAAGCGAACAAGGCGCCAACAGTGAACACGAAAGCCTTGAACAGCGCAGTGTCGTAACCCGAGAATCGGACCCTGTCTTCGCGATCCCGGATGGCTATCAAAATTTTGCCGACGCGACTCCTGACTATTGCCGTCGCTATGCCCATTACGGCAAACAAAAACAGCACCTGAACAAAATACAGCACCCGCTTTCCTTCTTCAGAAATGATGCTCATACCAGCCAGGGTTCTGAAATCCGTGATGCCGTTGGCCCCGCCGGTGTAACCCTGCTGTCCGACCAGAAGGACTGTCATCGTCAAGGCCAGCGCCAACGTGATGATGGCGAAATAGACACCGCTCACGCGTTTGCGAAATATTGCGTAGGAGAGCACGAACGCGAGCACGCTCGGCACGATGAGGATGGACAGGGCCGTGAACGTCAGGCTGTGATAAGGCTCCCACCACCAGGGCAGCGTTTCGGTGCTGCTCCAGATCATGAAATCCGGCAACTCGGGGGCGGATGCTTCCAGCTTCAGGAACATCGCCATCAGATAACCGCCGAGTCCGAAAAAAATTCCCTGGCCGAGGCTCAGAATTCCGGCATATCCCCACACCAGTACGATGCCGACGCCGACAACGGCGAACACAAGATACTTGCTGACGAGATTCAGCCGGAATGGATCGAGGACGTTTGGCAGCACCACCAACAGCAACACCGCGAGGGCGATGATGCTCAGGATTCCGAATTTGTTGCCCAGGCGAAGCATCGTTATTGTCTAACCGGTCATTGTCTGATCTTGGAGGAGAACAAGCCGTTGGGCCGGAAATACAGAACGGCGACAACGAGCAAAAGTATCGTGACCTTGGCCATCGAGCCGCTGAGAATGTATTCAAGCGTCGTCTGCGTCTGGGAGATAACCAGGGCGGACAGAAACGTCCCGAGCAGGGTCTGTACCCCGCCGAACACCACGACGATGAAGGAATCAACGATGTAGAGCTGGCCTGTCAGGGGATTGGTCGATCCCACCATCGTGAAAACGCTGCCGGCAATTCCGGCCAGGCCCGAGCCTACTGCAAACGTCGCCGCGTCCACCCTGTCGGTATTGATGCCGGCCGCCCCGCTCATGGGTCTGTTCTG
Organism: Betaproteobacteria bacterium; assembly: GCA_039931685.1. GTDB lineage: Bacteria > Pseudomonadota > Gammaproteobacteria > Burkholderiales > JACQAP01 > JACQAP01. The sequence goes on from JBDTRK010000116.1 coordinate 4,783, forward strand.
GGTCACGGCGCGGGTCTTCAAACCCCATCTGGTTTTGTAGAGCGCCAGATAGAGCAACGTGGCGACGATGATCGTCAGCCCGACGATAAAGAGGCGGTTTAATGGCAACTGGATGCCCGTTACCGGCTCCCAGGCTCCTTCCAGCCAGCTTGTCATCGGTACGCTGACTTCCTGAGCGCCGAACACCGAGCGATAGGTCTGCTGCAGCACGAGGCTCAGGCCCCATGTCGCGAGCATGGTATCAAGCGGCCGGTTGTAAAGAAAACGGATGAAGCCCCGTTCGAGTATCCATCCGAAAGCGAACGTAACGAGAAATGAAAATGCGATGGCAAAGAACAGGTACACACCCATGAGAGAAGGCATGAACTTCCCGAAAATATACGCCGTCAGGTACGTGACATAGGCGCCGAGGGCCATCAATTCGCCATGCGCCATGTTGATGACGCCCATCAGGCCGAAGATGATGGCCAGGCCAAGGGACATCAGCACCAGAATCGTGAAAAGACTGATGCCGCTGAATACCTGCATCACTGCGATGTCAAGGTTCATGGTTGCTCAAATTCGGACAGGAAGTCGGAGACTGCAGGGCCGTGACGCGCGGCGGACCGAGCCTGAACCCGCCGCGCGCACCAACCCGTTCAATCGGCGTCTACGCCGCACTATCTTTTACAGTTTCGGGAACGGATTCGGCTCGATCAGCCCCGATTCATACACGATGTCGAACTGGCCATCGGCGCGAGCACGGCCGATACGTGCGTGTTTCCACGTATGGTGGTTCGAAGCATGCAGCTTGATATCGCCCTCGGGTGCTGCAAGGGGCAAATTCGACGAAGCAGCGACGACCTTTTGTACGTCGAAGCTCTTCGCCTTTTCCACCGCATTTTTCCAGAAATAGACCGCTGTATAACCACATTCCATCGGATCGCCAACCACCCGATCCTGCCCGTACTTGGCCTTGATGGCTTTGACGAACTTTTCATTCGCGGCATTTTTCTGGCTCTGGAAATAACCCATGCAGGCGTAATAGCCCACTGCGTTTTCCTTGCCAATGCCGTCGATTTCGTTTTCAGAAACAACGGTCGATAGCAGCGTCTGTTTGTCGCCGGAGAGTCCAGCCGCCTTCAGTTGCTTGAAGAATGCAACATTGCTGCCGCCGACTACGGTGCTGTAGATGCAGTCCGGCTTGGCCGCCTTGATCTTGTTGATGATGGACGAGAACTCGGTATGCCCGAGCGGTGCGTATTCCTCACCCAAAGTTTTGCCGCCGACCCTTGCAATCGTTGGCTTGGCGATCTTGTTGCAGGTGCGCGGGTAAATGTAATCCGATCCGACCAGGAAGAACGTCTTGCCCTTGTTCTTGGCGAGCCACTCGATCGCGGCAATCACGGACTGTGTAGCTTCCTGTGCCGTGTAAATGACATTCTTCGATTCTTCCTGGCCTTCGTAATAAGTCGGGTAATAGAGCAGTCCGTTATTTTGTTCGAACACGGGCAACACGGCCTTGCGCGAAGCGGAGGTGTAGCAGCCGAACACGGCCGCTACCTTGTCTTTTTGGATGAGCTTGCGCGCCTTCTCGGCAAAAGTCGGCCAGTCGCTTGCACCGTCTTCGAGTATGGGCTCAATCTTGCGACCCATTACACCGCCAGCCGCGTTGATTTCGTCGATCGCCATTTTCTCGGCATCGACGATGGCCGCCTCCGCTATCGCAATGGTGCCGCTAAGCGAATGCAGAATACCGACCTTGACCGTATCGGCCGCTTGCGCGCCCTGCGGCCAGATAAAAGGGGCCGGCAATACGCCGGCCGCTGCCGTGGCAGCGCCCGCCTTTAAAAAATCCCGCCTGTCGAACTTGCTCATCGTTGACTCCTCTCCCGTGGAAACAAGTGGCGCCGCAAACGCGGCGACAAAAAAAAGCCCATAGCCGCTAATCCGGCTTATGGGCTCCTCTGCCATGATCGATTGCGACGCCTTTGTCGCAGCCGAGTAAATTTACTTACCGAGGACGTCGTCGCGTCATCGTCTACCGCGCTGCATTGCAAAATCCACGCCAACGGGAGAGGTGGCAGACTATCGGTCGAACCGCAGAATCCAAAGCACCATTCCACCGTGGAAACAGTATGTAGTTCGATACTTACAGTCCTGCCGCGACATTCTTGCGCGGCAGTAACGACGCCGACAGTGCGCTGCACAAAACACACTACGCGCACCGAACTCGCGCACACTACTAAGGGCCACGCACCAATCTTGGTCTGGCGCATAGCGAGTCTGAGTACTGCCACTTCATCCTTCCCAGTGCCGCCTTTATAATCCTTACGCATCTCTTATTCAAGATCCCGCATCTGCTGCAAGTGCAGGACAGCCCGACATGGCATCTGCTCCCAAACCTCTGCTCGCCACCGCCGGGGACAGTTCTTACTCGCAGTCGGCTGCGGACAATGCGAATATGTGCAACAACACAACTGGTTCTCGAATCCCCGATCAGCGTACTAACATCGCCCACCAGGCAATTAAATGAATTCCAGAACAAATCAGCCGATCCGGGTAGGCGTTTTATTTTCGGAAACCGGCGTTACATCAGTGATCGAACGTTCCGAACGTCTCGGCACAATGCTTGCCGTGGAAGAAATCAACGAGGCAGGAGGAATAAACGGCCGCGAGTTTCAATTGATTTCATACGATCCGGAATCCCGCCCCTCCACTTACGCGGCCTTGGCGAAACACCTGCTCCTGGAGGACCGGGTCGAAGTTATTCTTGGCTGCTATATGTCGAGCACGCGTAAAGCTGTCATTCCAGTGGTCGAACGCTGGGGCGGTTTGCTGCTCTACCCAACGTTATATGAGGGCTTTGAGTATTCGCGAAACGTGATCTATACAGGTGCGGCACCGAATCAAAACAGCGTGCAGCTCGCGGAATTCATGTTGCGCGAATTCGGGTCGCGCGTATTCATGGTCGGTTCCGACTATGTGTACCCGTATGAATCCAACCGAGTGATGAGCGACCTGGTTGCCGAGCTTGGCGGAGAAAAAGTAGCGGAAGTCTATTTGCCGCTCGACGCGTCCTGGGAATCCTACGTAACAGTCGCCAGAAAGATCAAATCATCCGCCCCGGATTTCATATTCTCGACGGTCGTCGGTAGCGGCACTGCGCTTCTGCATCGAGCCTATTCCCAGGTAAAACTCGATCCCGCCACCATGCCGATTGCCAGCCTCACCACGTGCGAGGCGGAAGTCCGGGAAATGGGGACGGATGTCGCCGTGGGGCACATCACCTCTGCGCCGTACTTTCAGTCCGTGGACAGCGAAGCCAACAAGCGTTGTGTGTCAAATTTCAGAAAACGCTTTGGCCCGGATGAAGTCACCAACATGTGCTGGGAAGCGGCCTACTTCCAGACGCACTTGCTGGCCGACGCCATGCGTAAAGCCGACGGCGGGAACGTAATGGATTTGCTGCGAATTTTGCCTGGTTCGGAATTTTCGGCACCGCAAGGTCAAGTGAAGATAGATGAATTCAATCACCACGCCTATCTTCGCCCACGCATCGGACGCGTCAACGCCAGCGGCCAATTCGACATTCTCCAGGAGTCGCAGCGTTGGGTGCGTCCCGATCCGTATCTCGTCTCACACACGATTCGCGACTGGTCGAATAACGCGCAATTACATGCCCGCTGATGAGGCCCGGGAGTGGCCGCACCATGACAAAGAGTGAAGGAACCCCGCGCCTGCTGCGAGAGCTGCGTTCTTTGCGTGTAGTCGTGTTCCATCCTGACGATCTCGACGGACAGGAATTGCTTGGGCAGATGCAGCGTATCGGCCTCCAGGCCAAGGCATTCTGGCCCCCACTGAAACATGTGCCCGAAGAAACCGACCTGATCTTTCTGGCCATACACCCGGAGGTATTGTCCATGGACTTGCCCTGGCTGAGTCGCGACGACAGTCCTCCGGTTGTGCCGGTCGTCAACTACGAAAATCCGGTGATCATTGAAGCCGTTTTAAAACTGAACGCCTTTGCGGTCATTGCATCCCCGGTAAAATCGTTCGGCTTGTTAACCTCCATTGTGGTCGCTGTAAACCAGGCAGAGAAGACACGGACGCGGGAAAGATATATTGCCCGCCTTGAACAGCGTATAGCCGGAATGCGCAGGGTCACGAGAGCAAAGGCCATTCTCATGAATGCGCGCGGCGTTTCGGAAGAGGACGCATACAAAATCATTCGCGATCAGGCGATGAGCAAGCGCACTACCGCCGAGGAGATCGCAGACGCGGTAATCAATGCGAACGAGATTCTTGGCATCGATGTGAAGAAATAGAAACTGGACCATGGACGCCAGGCTCTTGACTGCGCGCGAGCCAAAGAAGTTTGATTTAAATCTCCCTGCGCCGATTGCCGCCGTTACAGCGTCCTGGATTCCGCGCCCGGAGTCGAAATGTTTCCGGCGTTTATGAAATTCAGAACGTCGTCACGCTTGGCCATCGTGTCCTTGTAGCCGAGCGCGATCAGCGCGCGGCAATAAGCCGGCTCGAACAACAGATAACTGGTCAGCGTCGCACCGCCGGTGCGTGCCGCGCCGAGTCCGCGCAACAGGAAGCGGATCGAACGCGGCAACTCACGCCAGTAGTTTGCCGCAATGCGGTCGATCTCCTCGCTAGGCGAGATCACCAGCACATTGACCTCGCGCAGCGCCATGTTATGCCTGTCGCGCTGCTCGCGCGGAATCAGGCTGATGGTCTTGTTTATGCGCTGCAGGCGCTCAATGTCGACTTCCAGGCTGTCGAGAAAAATGCTGTTCAGCGCATGTCCGGCGATCTGCGCGAGCGACGGGTAACTGCTCATCTTTAGCCGCTGCGGTGGCGTCTGTGACTGGCGGCCGACACCGATGACAACCACGCGATCCGCGCCCAAGTGCAGTGCCGGGCTGATCGGCGCAATCTGGCGCATGCTGCCATCGCCGAAAAATTCGCGCCGCAGCGGTACCGCGGGAAAGATGAAGGGCAATGCGCTCGATGCCAGCAAGTGATCGACGTCGATGATCTCCGGAATGCCCAGGCGCCGCGCCCGCTGCCAGCCCTCCAGCCCCGGAACACCCTGAAAAAAGCTGACCGATTGCCCGGAGGTGTAACCCGACACCGTTACCGACAACGCATAAAGGGCGCCGGCATCGATGCTGCGGCGTATGCCGGCAAGGTCGAGCCGTGCCCGCAGCAGCTCCGACAGCGGCGTATTGTCCAGCAAGGAGCTGGGATTGTTCTTGCCCAGTCCGCCCATCAGCATCGCGGTAAGCCAGCGCGCGCCGGTGCCGAATATGCCGAGCACGTCGGAACGGTAGACCTGGTTGACATGGAAATACTTCCAGATCATCAACATCTGCCGAACCGCGCGGTGGAAATCGGTCGCATTGGATGCGAGCGCCGCCGCATTGACCGCGCCTGCCGATGTGCCGCAGATGATCGTAAACGGATTGGGCGCGCCGCGCGGCAGCATGTGCGATACGGCGCGCAGAAATCCGACCTGGTAGGCCGCACGCGCGCCCCCGCCGGTCAGGATCAAGCCTATCTTGGCAGGGCGGGAGGAAGGATTGTCCAACTTGATGCGCGCCCGGGGAAACCGCGCCGGACACCCGCGCTATTGCTCTTTTTGCTCTGCCCGGGCGGACTCGATGGCGGGCTGGACCAGTTCGAGCGCGTCGCGCAAGGTATCTTCGGTAAGGTCGTTGAGCGCATGGGCGAGAATATCGGCGACCACATAGGTGTCTTCCGGCAATGATTCGCTGTCGAGATTGGCGACAAATACGGCGGCTGCCCCAGTCGCGCGCAGCAAGGCCTGCCGTTCGCTCATCAGCATTTCAATTTCCGCGCGCAACATTGCAATTTCCTGCGCGTGTTGTTCGTTGCTCATAACCCTCCCTGACGAATGACGTTAAACTCATGATGCCACAAGGCTTTTCGTAGGGCCAGTAATCCCTTCGCGAAAGCATTGG
>JBDTRK010000117.1:0-10747 GCA_039931685.1 Betaproteobacteria bacterium
TTGGCGGTCCAGGCGATAAGCACGATGGCGAAGCAGACGAAGCCGATCCAGGGCAGTTCCCACATCTGGAAGGCCGGGCGCATGGAAATGAAGGCGATGGAGATGCCGGCCAGCGTGCCGAGCATCGCCGCGCGCGGCGTCATCTTGCGGATCCACGGCCCGACGAAACAGCCGAGCAGCACGATTACGCCGATGATGAAGCACCATGCAAGGCCGGCGGCATAGGCGATCATCGGGTCCTTGGTGGCCAGGTAAGTCGGCAGCATCACCACCAGCACCACGATGAACATGTGCGGCACGCTCGGGCCATACGGCATCGCCGTGACGTCCGTGCGGCCGGACTCCTTGGCCATTTTGTAGGCAAGCCAGGCATAGAACAGGTTGCCGATCGGCAGCGCGATGCCCAGCGCCGGCAGCACGCGTCCGTACACCGTATCGGGCGGCAACTGCACGACATACAGGCAAAGCGTGGTGAGGACGATGACGTTGAGCAGGACGTTGGTGAACAAACCGAAGAACCCGTTCCAGTCGCCCGGCACCCACCAGCGCGGGTTTGCAGCAGATCCGGCAGCACTCATGGTTTTTCCTCCGCTAGTTGATTTTGATTTCTTCTTGTTCGCCGGACGCGGGCGGGCAGCGTGGAGGAGGCGCGCCATTGCGATGTTCGCGCGATGGCGCTGTCATGCAACCACGAAGCGACGCTTGCGGCCGGACAGCGCGAAAGCATGCGCCGCCGCAACCGCCAAGTCCAGAACCGCGAGCATGGATGCGGCGCAACATGTTCCGTCCCGAGGTATTCCGAATCCGCGCGCACACCAATGAATTGGCGCGCCACCGATTTTGCTGAACGACGATGTTCGATACCACCCTGAACGTGATCGACCTGCAACGCGATTACCTCGCCGTCGTGCTCATCGCATTGTTCCGCGCCAACAGCACGCCGGTGGTCCATGTGCCGCACTTCGAGAAAAGTCCGGCGGTAGGTTTCCTGCTCGAAGGCACGCCGGGCGCCGAGATCGATCCGCGCGTAGCGCCGCAGGGCGACGAAATGCTGATCACGAAGAATTATCCGAACGCCTTCCGCGACACCACGCTCGCCAAGATCCTGCACGTCCCCGGCGCGAAGGAATTTTTTCTGCGGCGCGATGAGCAGTATGTGTATCAATGCCACGGTCCGGGCGGCGTTCGACCTCAAGACCTTCTCTGACCGGCTCGCGGGTGGCTGATCGCCGCGCGTTCGCCGCTGAACCGGGAGCGCACCGTGCGGCGGCGACCCATCACCCCCTTCGGCAACGATTTCGCCATTGCCAACGTCGTGTTCCTTCGTGCGTCGGCGCATTGCGTAGGTCGTCAAAGCCAAACTTGGGTACGCATGCCTGGCGAACGGAAAGTGGTGGCCGCCCACATCAGCTTTGTCGAGGGAAAAGTCTGGCATCCAGGAAATTGCGGATGCGGTTCGCCGTCGACTTCCCTGCCTCGCGGCGATTCAAGGGGGGGCGATAAGCCGGCCTTGGAAGCAAATCATCTGCAACGCCGGTGCATCCTCATTTTCAGCACATCCCCTGCGCAGGTGAGCGAAGCGTACCGGCTCACTGCAGGCTCCCCGGCTCTTTTGCGCTGTGCTTTGTTTTTTTTTCGGGTCCGTGACGCTTTATGCGGGAAGAACTTCTGGTCACGGACTATTGTCGTGCAGGACGTAATCCATTTCTGCGCAGGCTCTCAATGTGTCACGAACGCACAAGTACGTGATCGACCGTATGGCGCGCACGATAGTTGCACGGGGGCACGTAATTTGCACCATGATGAGGCCGGAGAAAAATACTGGAGCGGGACATGAGGCCGGCGTGCACGACAAACCACTACCAGTACTCCCTGCGTAAATATCTGGCCTGGCCGATCGCATTGCTTGCTATGGCCGTGGTCGCGGGATGCGGCGGCGGTGCTCAATCCGAAGCGTCATGCACCTTGAGCGCATCGCAAACGCAAGCACTCGAAGCGGAAATGGGAAATCAGCTTGCGCAAGCCGATTCCGAAGTCGACTTTTCATTTTCGGTGCAAAGGAAAGACGGCCACCGCTATAACTTCAACCGTGGCGCGTCGACGCTGCAAACGCACTATGAATCCGCTTCGACTTCGAAACTGGTCGCGTCGGTCATGATCCTGCGTTTGGTGGAGAGGGGTTATCTGAGCCTGTCGGACCGGCCGCAGGATCTGATCGCGTTGTGGCCGATTGCCCCCGGCGACACCTTGTATTCGATGACGCTGGCGGACCTCATGAGTTTCACCTCCGGCCTGACCGTCGAGCCCACCTGCATCAACGACTCGAATGCGATCAACGATGGGAGTTCGGAGTTCGAAGCTTGCGTGCTCGACATCGCGAGCGCCAACGCCGGCAACGGCCTCGTTCCGGGCTCGCAGTTCTACTATTCCGCCACCCATCAGCAGGTGGCGGGTCTGATGGCGGTCAAGGCGCGCGGCGTTGCCCGCTGGCAGGATATCTGGGACGAGTTCAAGACGCAGACCGGGCTCTTTGCGACTTCAACTTATGATGTTCCTTCTTCCATCAATCCACGCGTTGCCGGTGGCATCCATTTCACCGGCGAGGAGTACATGGGATTTCTCCGGGCACTGAACGAGGGTCGCCTTCTGAACGCGCAATCCATGAGCCAGCTTCTAGCGGATCACACCGCATCCGTTCCCATCGTCTATTCGCCTTTTATGGCGGGAATCGGCGGCGGCCCGGGTCTCGGGGAGGACTGGCACTTCGGATATGGCGTGGCGCTCGAATGCCGCAGTGCCGTCTTCAATTGCGTGGCTGGCGAAAGAGTATCCAGTCCCGGAGCGTTGGGATCCTATCCGTTCTGGGATCGCAGCAAGAACTACACCGGCATCGTCGCGCGGCAGGGCGCTTACGGAACGTTGATCAAGGGCATCAATATCGAACGATCGATTCAACCGACCATTGAGCGGTGGGCTGGTTGCGGATAGGGACACGCCGGGCATCCGATGTGTTGCGGGCATGGCCATGCATTCTGTCCGTGCGCGTCCATGCGTGGATTTCATCGTTGCGAAATCAATCAACTTGCGCACAACGCTGGTGTTCGGACGTGGCGCAACACAGCGCACGGACCCGATAGTTTCCCGCACGTTGTCTGCCGTATCCGGAACGGCCAGTCCGGTCAGCGAGGACGCAATGTCGTTCACGGCACTGGCTGCAGAATGTGGCAGCGGCGGCACGGCTGATCGCCGACGGGAATTGCTAATATTCGCGAGCCACCGTTTCCTTTCCTGCGCGACCTGAGCTGGTACGCCAAAGGTGCCGCACACCAGGGTAACCGCGGCTTCTGCGTGCCGCGCTTCCCTCATTTTTCAGTACGGTAGTATCGGAAACGCTGATACGATCACGCGAATGTTCGATACCGCCCTGTTAGTCATCGACCTGCAACGCGATTACCTCGCCGGCGGAAAATTTCCGTTACCTGGAATCGAGCGCGCGATCGAGCGCGCCGCCGGGCTCATCGCCATGTTTCGCACCAGCGGCATGCCCGTGGTCCATGTCCGGCACGTGGAGCTGGATCCCGCGGTCGGCTTCCTGCTCGAGGGTACGCCGGGCGCCGAGATCGACCCGCGCGTAGCGCCGCAGGGCGAGGACATGCTGATCACGAAAAATTCTCCGAACGCCTTCCGCGACACCACGCTCGCCAAGATCCTGCACGTGCTCGGCGTGAAGGAATTGTTTTTCTGTGGCGCGATGAGCAACATGTGTATCGATGCCACAGTCAGGGCGGCGTTCGACATGGGCTATCGCTGCACCGTGATCGAGGATGCCTGCGCGGCAAGCGACCTTGCATTCCGCGGCAGCCCGATTTCAGCCGGGCAGGTGCACGCGGTCTTCATGGCCGCGCTGGCTTCCGCCTACGGCGAAGTCGTCGACCTCAAGACGTTCTCCGAACGGCTCGCGGGGGCCTGAAGGCACCCGCGAACCGGCTCGCGCTCAGTTGCGCGTGACGACGATCTCCAGATACTCCGCGGGTACGACCATGGTGCCGTCGCCAGATTTGTTGAAGCGTTCTATCAGCGCGATCAGGTCGGCTTCAAGCGCGATCTGCCCCTTGGCATCCAGCGCGGCGAAGGCCTTGAGCACCGGGCCGTAATACGTCCGGAACACTTCCAGCCAATGTGCCGGCGAACGGTAGCGAAACGCGAAGTGGCGCGCCGTGCTCTGCACGCTGCCCTTCGCGCCGAACATCTCGTCGATGCGCGCGCGCGTGCCCCACAACGCCGGCGATTTTGCGCCGGCCGGCGGCGGCAGGTGCTTGCCGATGGTCTTGAACAGCTGGCCGATGAAGCCTTCCGGCGTCCAGTTGGCCAGGCCGATCTTGCCGCCGGACTTGCACACGCGCGCCAGTTCCGCGGCCGCGCGATCCTGGTCGGGCGTGAACATCACGCCGAAAGTCGATACAACCACGTCGAAGCTGGCGTCGGCGAACGGCAGCGCCTCGGCATCGGCCTCGCGGAATTCAAGCGTGAGCCGTTCACCGGCCGCGCGTTCGCGGGCGCGATCGAGCAATGCCGGCACGTAGTCGGTGGCGACCACGTTGCACCAGCGCCGCGCGGCGGCCAGCGAGACATTGCCGTTGCCGGCGGCGACGTCGAGCACCTTTTGTCCGGAACGCACATCGAGCGCCTCGCACAATTGCTCGCCGACAATCTGCAGCGTGGTACCGATGAGGGCATAATCCCCGGAGCCCCAGGCCGCCTGCTGGCGCGCTTTGAGCGCCTTCAGGTCGAGCGGGGCGGTGGCGGGACGGTTTTCACTGTTGGCGGTGACGTTATCCATGTCGGTTCTCCCTGGTGACAGTTCGATTGATGGCGTCCCGCCTCCGCTGGAGGATGCGCGGGAAGCGGGACTGCACCCGCCCGTCGCGCCGTGACGACTGTGGCCCAATCTAGAGGCCGACCGTGGGAGCAGGCGTGGTAACCGGCATGGGTTCCGCCGCGCCTTCCGGTCGCGGTAGCCGGCTGCAAGCCGGGGCCGGGTTGGTGCTGCGCCTGCTTGGGACCATGACAGTCGAGCTTGGTGGCGTCGCGCTGCCATTGCCCGCGTCGCGCAAGGTGCGCGCGTTGCTGGCTTATCTGGCGTTGTCGCCGCAGCCCGTGCCGAGGAGCCAGCTGTGCGATCTGCTCTGGGATGGGCCAAATGATCCGCGCGGGGAATTGCGCTGGTGCCTGAGCAAGATCCGCGGCGTCGTCGACGAGCCGGACCGGCTGCGCGTCACCACCAGCGGCGACGCGATCGGGCTCGATCTGGCGAATTGTTTCGTCGATGCGACGGAAATCGCGCGAGCAATCGAAGGCGGCATCGGCAAACTTGCGCCGCAAGCGCAGCGCGCGCTGGCCGGCCTGATCGAAGGCGATTTCCTGCAAGGCCTGGAGATCGACAGCAGTCCCGGTTTCAACGGCTGGCTGACCGCGCAGCGCCGCAAATTTCGCGGCTGTCACGCCGCGTTGCTCGAACACTTGGCCACCAGCGTCGCCGATGACGAAGCCTGGGAATACCTGGAGAAATGGCGCCAGCTCGCGCCGTTCGACCGCAATGTCCACGAACTGCTGCTCGGCGCGCTGGCACGCAGTGGCAAGATCAGGGAAGGCGACGAACACCTCGCCGCGACCATCCGGTTGTTCGAGGACGAAGGCCTCGACAGCGCGCCAGTGCGCGAGGCCTGGCGCGCAGCGAAGGCGCATGCCCGCCTGCCCGACGAACAGGCGGTAACCGGAGTAGCGATGCCGTCGCGAGGTGGCACGGCAGACCACGCCGCCTCGCGGCGCGCCTCCATCGCGGTGATGCCTTTCGCCGACGAGTCCGCCGCGGCCGGCGTGCGCGGTGGCACCGCCGACGCGCTGGCCCATGACGTCATTACGCGGCTTGCGCAGCTGCGCAGTCTGTTCGTGATCGCGCAAGGCACGGTGTTCGCGCTGCACGAGCGCCACATCGGCGCGGAGCAGGCCGGGCGCATGCTCAACGTCGACTATGTCGTGAGCGGGTCCGTGCGCCGCCACGGCAATCGCCTGACCGTGAGCGTGGAACTGGCGGAGACGCGCACCGCGCGCATCGTCTGGGCCGAGGTCTTCAACCACAAGCCCGACGACGCGTTGCTCGTGCTCGACGAAATCGGCAACCGCATCGTGGCCTCCATCGCCAGCGAGATCGAGACGCTGGAGCGCAATCGCGCCATCCTCAAGCCGCCTAACTCGCTGGACGCGTGGGAGGCGCATCATCGCGGGCTGTGGCATATGTACCGATTCAGCAAACCCGACAACGAACAGGCGCGGATATTCTTCACGACTGCGGTCAAGCTCGACCCGACCTTCGCGCGCGCCTGGGCCGGCCTGTCCTTCACGCATTTCCAGAATGCCTTCCAGGGCTGGAAGAAGCGGGCGCCGGAAATCGACCGCGCCTTCGAAACCGCCGGCCAGAGCCTGATGGTGGACGATCGCGACCCGGCCGCGCACTGGGCGATGGGCCGCGCGCTGTGGCTGCGCGAGCAGCATAACCAGTCCGTCACTGAACTCGAGCACGCCATCGACCTGAGCCCGAACTTCGCGCTTGGCCATTACACGCTTGCCTTCGTGCACTCGCAGGCCGGCGATGCGAACGCCGCGATCGCCGCCGCCGATTTCTCGCGCCACCTGAGTCCGTATGATCCGTTGCTGTTCGGCATGCTCGGCGCGCGCGCCATGGCGCTGGTCCGCCTGGGCCGGTACGAGGAAGCCGCGCAGTGGGCGGTCAAGGCGGCCGCGCGCCCGAACGCGCATGCGCACATCCTCGGCATCGCGGCCTACAGCTTGGCACTCGCCGGGTCGCTCGACGAAGCGCGCACGCACGCCGGTGCGATCCGCAAGACGCTGCCGGACTACACAGTCAGCGATTTCCTCGCCGCCTTTCATTTCGATGCGCAGGGAACAGCGTCGTTCCGCGAAGGCGCGCGGCGCATCGGCATGGCATGATTGGAAGGGGCCTGAGGCGGGATGATCGGGCCGTGGCTAGTCATAATCAGGAAACAATTATCGACGTGGGCCAGGATCTGGCCCGCGCATCAACGGCAGGGAGGACTGAAATGCACGAACGTGATGGTGGAAATAGCGCTGCGCGGCCTGAAGGCCTTGTGTTCAGCCGGCACGCCTGGGCATGGTTAGGCATCGGCTTGTTCCCGACCGCGGCATTGGCGCACCACGTGATGGGCGGCGTGCTGCCCTCCACGTTTTCGCAGGGATTGCTCTCTGGCCTCGGCCACCCGGTCATCGGCCTGGATCATTTCCTGTTCGTCCTCGCGCTCGGGGTCTTGTGCTGGCGCATGGAGATCGGCGCGCGCGCAATCGCCGCTTTCCTCGGCGCGAGCCTGCTCGGCATCGCGCTGCACCTGGCGTTGGTCGGTGTGCCCGGCAATGAAAGCCTGGTTGCGCTGTCGTTGCTGGCCATCGGCATTGCGCTGGGGTCGGGCAGGCGCTGGTCGCGCAGCGGCATGACGATCGCCGCGGCCGTTGCCGGAATTTTCCATGGCTATGCTTACGGCGAGTCGATCGTCGGCGCCGAGGCCGGCGTGCTGCTCGCGTATCTGCTGGGGCTCGTCGCCGTGCAGTCGCTGATCGGTGCCGCAGCCTATTGGGCCGCGAAAACCATTGCGTATCGATTCGCGTCAGGGCAGCGCGTTGCACGATGGATCGGCGCATTGGTGTCCGTGGTCGGCGCGGGATTCCTGTTGCTCAGTTTTGGCTGAAGTGCCGACGCAATGCGACCGCGCGAATTTTGCCGACCCCTACTGAAAGAAACTCACATGAATATGCTGCAGCGTATCGTTTGCACTTCGATAGTCGCGTTTTTCGCCGCCGCCGCGTCCTGGGCGGCGGAGCTGCCGACGGCCGCGCCGGAGGATGTCGGCTTTTCCGCCTCGCGCCTGGCGCGCATCGCGCCGGTGATCCAGGGCGAGATCGACAAGGGGCAGTATCCGGGCGCGGTGATGCTGGTGGCGCGCAAGGGCAAGGTCATCTACTTCGAGAGCGTCGGCCAGCTCGACCCGGCGAGCGGCAAGCCGATGGGCAAGGATGCGATCTTCCGGCTCTATTCCATGACCAAGGCCTACACCTCGGTGGCGGCGATGATGCTGATGGAGGAAGGCAAGCTGCGCCTGACCGATTCAGTGTCGAAATTTCTGCCCGCACTCGCGAACCTGCAGGTCAGTGTGCCGGTGACCGATCCCTACACCGGCGCGACCAAATACGTGAACGTGCCGACCGATCGCGACGTCAATATCCAGGACTTGCTGCGCCACACTTCGGGCATCGTATATGGCCCTTACACCTCGCATCCGAAAGTGAAGGAGTTGTATGCGAAGGAAGGCGTCGACTGGAAGGATGTCACGCCCGCGGAACAGATCGAGCGCCTGGCGAAAGTGCCGCTCGCGCACCAGCCGGGCACGACCTTCGAATACAGCCTGTCGGTCGATGTGCTCGGCCGCGTGATCGAGGCGATCACCGGCATGACGCTCGGCCAGTTCCTGCAGGCGCGGCTGTTCGCGCCGCTCGGCATGGTCGACTCGGCTTTCATCGTGCCGCCGGAAAAACGCGACCGCATCGCGCAGCCTTTCGCCGTCGATCGCGCCACCGACAAGCCGATCGCCCTGCTCGACGTCACGGTGGCGCAGAAGAACGACGCCGGTGGCGCTGGCAGTGTGGGCACGACGATGGACTACGCGCGCTTCCTGCAGATGCTGCTCAACGGCGGCGAGCTCGACGGCGTGCGATTCTTGAGCCCGACCACGGTGGCCTACATGACCGCGGACCATCTCGGCCCGGACATCAAGTTCTCCGGCGGGACGACCTTGCCGGCAGGCACCGGCTGGGGACTCGGCTTCGCCATCAGAAAGGAGACCGGGTTGTTCGAGGTGTCGGGCACCAAGGATGAATACTTCTGGGCCGGCGCCGCCGGCACCGGCTTCTATGTGGACCCGAAGGAACAGATTGTCGTCGTGTGGATGACGCAGAGCCAGCCCGGCATCGCGCGGCGCTATGACCGGTATCTGTTCAAGCAGATGGTGTATCAGGCGATTGAGCGCTGAGGCTTGGTAGGGCAACTGCGGGGATAAGGCTCATCACGAAGACACGAAGGGCACGAATACCCTCGCGCCAGCGTGGAGTACCCTTTTAGGGAGACGAAGAAGGGCAAATGCGGCGATGATTGGGCTCGATGAGATGCGATCTATAGGCGGTGACTCAGAATTTCGTGGATGCGGTTGGTTATGATGGGTCATGGTGGTCCGATCTGACTTGGGTTGTCGGGCTCGCCGGCGCTCAATGCAGGACGAGGTCGAGGATGTGTTCAGCCATCTTGCCGAACGGCGTGCGGAGTAAAGTCAAACTCATCCGCAACATTAGCGAAGATCTTACATTCCTGTTCATCGACCCGCCCTTTCATGAAAAAGGGCGGGCTCGCACCCTAAATACTCTCAAGCCGCGCTATTACGAGCAGCTCTCGAGAGTCTTGCGTGAACGCCCCCAACTCCCTTGGGTTCTCACCTATGAGAACTGTCCGGAGATTCGTCGTCTAAATCGAGGTTGGTCCATGATGGGAAATTTCAGCGTTCGATACACTGCGCGGGACGATCGCCCCGGATCGGAATTTCTCATCGTGCCGAAGTGGAAGGGGCTGCTCACCCACCAGGCCTCGGTCGCGAGAACCTGGTAAGGGTTACGCCATGGCGCCCGAAACGGCACAAACTTCTGCGCATTGGTGCCTAACCAAACGTTGCAGTTGACGTGCCTCCGTCCCCTGCGCGCGATGATGATTGTATCGCCGGGCTCGGGGGCTCCGGAACGCAACTGAACGCCGTCGTTATGCTTCAGTTTGCTCAAGTGGCCTTGACATACCATTAATGGTATAGGCACAATATGGCATGTGGCGCATCGAGGAACACCGCCGGGTGGACAAACAACTCTCAGGAGTTGTTCCTCAAGAAGTCCTGAAGCGTTACGAGAAATGGAAAGACATAGCGATGCTCTCGGGCCCACCCGGGTTGCGGGTAATCAAGGGATTTCACGATGAAGCCCTCTCCGGCGAATGGAAGGGACACCGTTCTTCCCGGCTGGGACTCCAGTGGCGGGTGATTTATCGAATTTCCGCCAGTGTTCTATTGATCCAGGTTATTCAAGTTACTCCTCACGATTATCGGAGGCCCTGATATGAAAGAGTTCCGCCTCGCGAAGAAAAGGATTGAAGTATCCGTTGGCGAATCGGTCCGGATTATTCGCGAGCTTCAGGAATACAGCCAAAGCCAGCTTTCCGAACTGACCGGAATTCCGCAGGCCACCATTTCCGCCATTGAAAATGGCCGGGTCAATCTCGGCGTCGAGCGCGCAAAGGTACTCGCCCGCGCGCTCAAGTGTCATCCGGCGGTGTTGGTATTTCCCGGCTGGGATGCGCTTGAGTCTGCTGCATAACCCGGCGCTCAACTCGGGCGCCTACCGGCGCCGTTTAGCTCTGCGTTAGGCGTCAACAACCTCGGAGTCGGATATGCAACCGTCTGTCTATGCTGCTCAAAAGCCGCTGAAAATTAAGTACAAGGAATCACCAGCGGCAGCGATGGTCATTGACCACGCCAAGACGCCTGGACAACCAGCCGATGACCCGTTTCGTTCACGAGTCGAGCCCATGGACGGCTGTGGTGTTGTGGTACCAGTAGGCACGCACGTC
>JBDTRK010000118.1:0-10735 GCA_039931685.1 Betaproteobacteria bacterium
TGGTTGCAGCCTTCGGAGATTTTCAGGTAGGCAAAATGCTTCGGCGTGAGCTTGATGCCCTGCGGCGGTACCAGGTCGGTGAAAGGATCGGGCGGGCGTGGCAGATGATCGTGCACCGCGCGCATGACCTGGTCGGTCGCGTGCGGGCCGGTGACGGCGAGCACGCGCGGATGTGCCTGCCTGACCACGTCGCCCCTGGCGCCGAGGCAGCCGGTGACGATGACCTTGCCGTTCTCGGCCAGCGCTTCACCGATGGCATCCAGCGATTCTTCGACCGCCGCGTCGATGAAGCCGCAGGTGTTCACCACGACAAGGTCAGCGTCCGCGTAACTGGGGCTGATCAGATAACCTTCGGCGCGTAGCTGCGTCAGGATGCGCTCCGAATCCACAAGCGCTTTCGGGCAGCCGAGCGAGACGAAGCCGACCTTGGGTTGTACGGCTGGTTTACTGCGGGGAATGGATTTGACCGTGCTCATACGCTGACCGGATGAAAAACGGCGCGGAACCGGCAGTTCCGCGCCGCGCGATACCTTGCGACTGGATTCAGGAGGCGGCTTTTTTATGCGGCGGCTTGAAGGCTTCCTGGTCGGTGGTCGGCGCGTCGGCCGCAGCCCCCGACATGTTATTGCCGAAGGGAAAATTGCCGAAAATCGAGCGGGCCTGCTTCTGCAACTGTTGCTGCATGTCGAGGAAAGTGGTCGCGCTTTGTTCCAGGTAGCTCGACATCAGGCCCTGAATGGTCGGTCCCTGCATTTTCACGAACTGGCTCCACGCTTCGGCGTTGAGCATTGGATTGTCGCCGAACTTCGGCACGCTTTGTTCCTGCAGCCTGCGCTGGATTTCGACGAAGGTCTGGATGTTCTTGTCCAGGTAGCTACCCATCATGCCCTGCATGGCGTTGCCATAGAAGCGGATGATCTGCGACAGCATGTCGGAGGAAAACATCGGCGCGCCGGCGCTTTCTTCTTCGAGAATGATTTGCAGCAGGATGGCGCGCGTCAGGTCTTCTTCGCTCTTCGCGTCGATCACTTTGAAAATCACCTGGTCGAGTACGAGCTGCTTGACGTCCGCAAGCGTGATGTAGCTGCTCGTGGCGGTGTCATAGAGACGGCGATTCGGATATTTCTTTATCAGGCGAAGTTCATCAGTCATTTTTGTGCAGTCCGGAAAGTTACCGTCGATCGATCACGATAAAAACCGGGATAAATCTGCGGCGGCGCGCTAGGGAGGCATTATAACCACATGAAAATTAGGTTTTACTAAAGTTTATGCATTGCGATAGAAATATTTGACACGAGTTGGGTCGATGCCTAGTATGACTCTTGTGCAATGCAGCAAAAATGATACGCGTGACTCTTAGAAATGCCTTTTTAGTTATATTAAATAGGAGGATACAGCATGGTTCCCGAACTCGAGAAATTTGTCGCACTGAACAAGAAACAGAGTGAGATTGCGATTCAGGTGTTTCAGGTCGGTTTCGATGCCTGGGAAATGCTGGTCAGCCTGAATATGGAGGCGACTCGATCGCTGATGCAGGAGGGGATGACGGGCGCCGCGACGCTGGCAACGGTGAAGGATGCCGCCGGTCTCTCGGCATGGACTGAAGGCCAGTTCCGCGCGAGCGTGGACAAGATTTCAGGGTATTCGCGGAACGTCTATGAGATCACCGGCAAGACATCCGGGGCGTTGGGCGGACTTCTGGAACGGACATTGCTTAGTACTAATCAAGAAACGCTGGAATGGGTCCATGAAGCGCTGAAGTCCTCTTCGATCCCGCAGCCGGAAGTAACGGCGGCAGCGGCAAAGGCAGCGATGGCGAATGCGCAGTCGGTAATTGAAGGAATTTCGAAGGCTGTCAGGCAGACAGCCGGATACGCGGATGCCGGTGTCAGGGCGGCCGCAGCGGCAACGGCCGAGGCCGTGAAGGGCACGGCAAAGTAACGAATGCAAGTCTCCTCCCCCTTTATCTAAAGGTTATCCTTTGGTAAAGGTTCAACCCCGGTGGTTTCCCCACCGGGGTTTTTTTTGCCCTGAATCGGTGCACAGAAGGTCAGTTTTCTGACACGAAACGGCAGGGGTAAGGCCATGACCGTCACGGCTTTTAAGACATATGCTGCCCGCCGTTGATCGAAATATTGGCCCCGGTGACGAAGGCGGCTTCATCAGAAGCCAGGTAAATGATCAGGCCGGCGACCTCTTCGGGCTTGCCCAGACGGTTCAGCGGAATCTGCGGCAGGATTTTGGAATCCAGGATGTCCTGGGGAATCGCCGTGACCATCTTGGTGCCGATGTAGCCGGGCGAGATGGTGTTGACGGTGACGCCCTTGCGCGCCACTTCATAGGCCAGCGCCTTGGTAAACCCGTGCATGCCGGCCTTTGCGGCCGAGTAGTTGGTCTGGCCAAAGGCGCCTTTCTGGCCATTGACCGACGACACGTTGATGACGCGACCCCATCCCCGTTCGACCATGCCGTCGAGCACTTGCTTGGTCATGTTGAACACGCTGTCGAGGTTGGTGCGGATGACGGCATCCCAGTCGACCTTGGTCATTTTCTTGAAGGTCATGTCGCGGGTGATGCCAGCATTGTTGACCAGCACGTCGACCTGACCGACTTCGGCCCGTACTTTCTCCACGCAGGTCGTGCATGAATCGAAATCGGCAACATCGGCGGCATAGCCGTGAAAATCGTAGCCGCGTTCTTTCATGCCCGCCAGCCACTGGCGGGCGGTCTTGTTGCCAGGTGAGTGCGTGGTAATGACCGTATAGCCCTGGTCGGCCATTTTGGTGCAGATGGACTCGCCAAGGCCCCCCATTCCTCCGGTCACCAGAACCGTTCTTTTCGTTGCCATGACTTTCTCCCGTATGTATTTTTATTTTCCTGCCTGGCAGTGTTATGCCGATTTTTCCTTTACGTACCGACCCGGCGCCGCCTCGATCGCCGGATATTGCACGTTGCCCGGCTGCCGGGCAGATTTTTGTGCCCCGGAACGCGCATGTAACCATGTTGCCCAGTGCGGCCACCAGCTGCCGGCGTGTTGCGTAGCGTTCGCGAACCATGTGTCGGCGTCCGCATGGCCCGAGGCACCGAGCCAGAAATGGCGGCGCTTCTTCGCGGGCGGGTTGACGATACCTGCCACATGTCCACTCGCGACGAGCACGAATTCGCTGGATCCGCCCAGCAGCCCGACGCTGGCGTACGCCGATTTCCACGGCACGATATGGTCTTCGCGCGTCGCCAGAATATAGGCTGGAATGGTGATCGATCCAAGGTCGAGCGGCACGCCGAGGGAATCGAGTCTACCGGGAATTTTCAGATTATTCTCGAAGTACATGTTGCGCAGGTACCAGGCATAGAGGTTTCCCGGAATGTTGCTGCCATCGGCGTTCCAGTACAACAGGTCGAAGGCGCGCGGTGGCCTACCCTTGAGATAGTTGTTGATGATGAAATGCCAGATCAGGTCGTTGGCGCGCAGCATGGCGAACGTGTTCGCGAGCTTGCTTCCCGGCATCAGGCCCGGCTGCCGGAATTCCTGCTCGGTACGTTCGACGAACTCGCGATCGATGTAGACGCTGATGTCGCCGGTCTCGGAAAAATCCAGCATCGTCGCCAGCAGCGTGACGGACGAGACGAAATGCTCGTTGCGCACGGCCATTACTGCCAGTGCACTCGACAGCAGCGTGCCGCCGACGCAAAAACCGAGTGCGTTGACCTTGCGGGCGCCGGATATCGCCTTGATCGTGGCCAGTGGCGCGAGCACGCCTTGCTCGATGTAGTCGTCCCATCCGAGCCGTCCGAGTTCTGCGGGCGTATTGCGCCATGAAACGATGAAGGTGCTGAAGCCCTGTTCGACGCAGAAGCGCACGAAGGAGTTCTCCGGCTGCAGATCGAGGATGTAGTACTTGTTGATGAACGGCGGCACGATCAGCAATGGCCGCGCATGTACGGTCGCCGTGGTAGGCGCGTACTGGATCAATTGCATCACTTCGTTCTCGAGCACGACGGACCCGGGAGTGACGGCAATATTGTGACCGACTTCGAAGGCCTGTTCGTCCGTCATGGAAATGCGCCCGCGGGCGACGTCGCCGGCCAGCAGTTTCATGCCTTGCGCCAGGCTCGCCCCGCCGGATTCCGCGGCGAGCTTGACGACCTCCGGATTGGTCGCCGCGAAATTGTTGGGCGCCATGGCGTCGGCCATCTGGCGTAACTGGAACTGCAGCCGTCGCTTGGCCGCCGGCTCCAGGTCTGCGAGTTCACCGAGTTCGCGCAGGTAACCGGCGTTGATCAGATAGGCTTGCTGTAAATAGCTGAAGAACGGAAGCTGCCATTCCGCAGCGGCAAAGCGGCTGTCGTTGATTTCGGTTGCAACTTTGCCGTCGTGAACCGGGCCGACCATGTGGTCCCACAGCGAAAAATGATCCCGGTAAAAGCCTTCTTCGAGCGCGCGCAGTTTTTCGAGCTGGCGATGATCGGCGCTGGCGAATACCCGCATAAGAGCGGCGATGTCCGTCGCGCCGGCAGCCGGCGCCTCGCTGAAGACCTTTTCAACCATGCCCGCACTGGCTTGGTCGAGTTCCCGCAATATTTCACCCGGAGTCTTGGCTGGGGAGGTCATGGGCCGTTCAGATTGCGGGCGCGAAGGAAGGAAGAAGCAGCTAGAATTCTTGACTGCCGATCATGCCGAGTCAAGCTCGCATCCCGTGTATATCGTTGCTGCCGGATGGCTCTACGTCGTCATCATGATGGCGGTGACCGAAAAAAGTTTCCTGGCCGCTGTCGTGACGCTGCTGTGTTACGGCATTGCGCCGCTCGCGCTTTTGCTGTGGATCGTCGGCACGCCCCAGCGTCGCCGTCGCGCGGTATCACGCCAGGCCGCTGACGAAAAACCGCACCAGCACGATTGAGCCGATGCCCAGGGAAATCAGGACCACCTGTTCCAGTGTCGCCCGCAATTCCGGGCGCCGGTGCAGGCCGGGAATCAGGTCGGCCACGGCGACATAGATCATGCTCGCTGCTGCCATCCCGAGCAGCGTCGGCACCCAGTCCTGCATGGAGCGCAGGGCAAAATACGCGAGCAATCCACCGAGAAGCGTGGCCAGGCTGGAGATCAGGTTAAAGGCAAACGCCCTTGCCTTGCTGAAGCCGGAATGCAACAGGATAACGAAATCGCCGACTTCCTGCGGAATCTCATGGGCGATGATCGCCAGCGCCGTAACGATGCCCAGTCCGGTATCGGCCATGAACGCCGCCGCGATCAGCACGCCGTCGACGAAATTGTGGATGGTGTCGCCAACCAGGATCATCATTCCGCTGCGGCCGTGGTCGTTCGGATCGCCGTGGTGGTCGTGCGCTTCGCATTGCTCGGCGTGGCAGTGGCGCCAGAGCACAAGCTTCTCCAGCACGAAAAAGAACACGATACCGCCAAGGATGACCGCCGCAAGGCTGTGCGCGCTGTGCGCCTCTTCGAATGCGTGCGGAAGGATCTCGAGGAATACGGCGCCCAGCAGCGCGCCGATGGCGTAGCTGATGAGCATCGGCACCTGATGGGCGGACGCCCGCAGCGCAAGCACGGCGGCGCTGACTACGCTGAGCAGCGCGCCGGCGACCGAGGCGGTGATGATCCAGGCAAGGGTAGACATGCAGGCAGGCTTCAGTGAGGCAAACGACGCAGTATAACGGGCCTGTCAAGTGGGTCGGTCAGTCCTCCAGCCAGACCAGCGCGGCCATGCGGCCCGATACCTTGTCGCGGCGGTGGGAAAAGTAGCGAGCCGGGTCGCTGTAGGTGCATTGCCCGCCGCCGTAAACGCTGGTCACGCCGGCCGCGGCGAGCCGCTGGCGCGCGAGCAGGAACAGGTCGGCCAGCCATTTGCCCGGCTTGTGCGGCTCGAAGGCGAGGGCGGCAGCGGGGTCGGCGCTGACGAAGGCCGCGCGCACCTCGTCGCCGACTTCGAACGCAACGGGGCCGATTGCCGGCCCGAGGTAGGCCAGCAGGTCCCGCGCCGGTACGCCGAGCGCCTGCACCGTATTTTCGATGACGCCGGCGGCGAGCCCGCGCCAGCCAGCATGCGCTGCTGCGACGGCGCCGCCGCGGCGCTCGGCAAACAGCACCGGCAGGCAATCGGCGACCATGATCACGCTGACGCAACCCGGCGTGGTCGCCACCGATGCATCGGCTAGCACCGGAGCGCTGATTGTTTCCGCCGCCACGACGGCGTTGCCGTGAACCTGCTCAAGCCACCTGGGTTCGTCCGGCAGGAATTGCCTGAGCAGGCGGCGATTGGAGGCGACGGCGACGGGATCATCGTTTACGCGCTGTCCCAGATTCATGCTCGCATAAGGGCCGCGGCTGGTCCCGCCATTGCGGCTGGTGATCAGTGCCCGAACGCGCGCCGGCACTGGCCAGTCCGGAACGATCCAGTCAGCCGGCTGCAGCATGTTTCAATTCATCGATGAGATGGGAAATATCCGCCGGCAGCGGAGATTCCCAGGCCAACGCTTCTGCGCTGGCCGGATGGATCAGGGCCAGCCTGGCGGCGTGCAATGCCTGCCTCGGAAAATCGATCGCGGCCGCCGGTAATCCCGCCTTGCGTTGGGCACTGCCGTACACCGGATCGCCGATCAGCGGATGGCCAATTGAGCTCAGGTGTACGCGAATCTGGTGGGTGCGCCCGGTTTCCAGCCGGCAGCGCAAGCGCGACCAGGCTTCGCCGTGTTCGACGGGAAAGTAATGGGTCTTGGCCGGCTTGCCGCGCGCGACTACGGCCATGCGCGTGCGATGCAGCGGGTGCCGGCCGATCGGTGCTTCCACCACGCCCTCGCGCGCCATCGCCCCGTGTACGATGGCCACGTATTCACGCGTTACCGAGCGCGCCTGCAGCTGGCGCACCAGGTCGACTTGGGCGGGGATGGTCTTGGCGACGACGAGCAGTCCGCTGGTGTCCTTGTCGAGGCGGTGCACGATGCCGGCGCGCGGTACGCCGGCGACCTCGGGGGCGTGGCGCAGCAGCGCGTTGAGTAGGGTACCGCTCCAGTTGCCGCTGCCGGGATGGACGACCAGCCCGGCTGGCTTGTCGATCACGAGTATGTCGGCATCCTCGTACACGACCGTCAGCGGAATTTCCTCGGCGGCATGCACAGTGGCTGAGGGCAGGGCCTGCGGGGCAATCATCACCGTTTCACCGCCCCAGACCCTGGCCTTGGGCGAGGCTGAACCACCGTCGAGCGTGATGTGGCCGCTGCGCATCCATTCCTGCAGGCGATTGCGCGAATACTCGGGCATCAGCCGCACCAGGGCCTGGTCGAGGCGCATACCGGCGCACTCGTCGGGTACCGCGAGCCGCCGATGCCGGTCCCCGGACGGGAGTTCTATATAATCCTGCAAACTTTTTGTGGATTCAGACATGAAACGTAGTTTAGCGATTCTTGCCCTGCTGCTGGCTTGCGGCTGCGCCACCAACTTCGACGAAACCAAGAACTGGGGACCGGAGCGCATCTATAGTGCCGCCCGCGAGGAACTCGAAAGCAAGAATTATCAAAAGGCGGTCGGCTACTACGAAAAACTGGAATCGCGCTATCCCTACGGCCGTTATGCCCAGATGGCGCAGATCGAGAGCGCCTACGCCTACTGGAAGGACAGCGAAAACGCACAAGCACTGGCCGCCTGCGACCGTTTCATCAAGATGCATCCGGACCATCCCAACGTCGACTACGCCTATTACCTGAAGGGGCGCATCAATTTCAACGACGACATGGGAATCATGGGTTACCTGACGGTCAAGGACATGACCGAGCGCGATCCGCGCGCAGCGCAGGACGCATTCGACGCGTTCCACGAACTGGTCACGCGATTTCCGCAAAGCCGTTACGCGCCCGACGCGATCGCGCGCATGACATACCTGGTCGATGCGCTCGCCTCCGCGGAAGTGAACGTCGCCGAATACTACCTTAGGCGCGGTGCCTACGTGGCGGCGGTAAATCGCGCGCAATACGCCTTGACGAACTACCCGCGCGCGCCGGCCATCGAACGCGCGCTCACGGTGCTGGTCAAGGCTTACGACCAAATGGGGCTGAACGACTTGCGCGATGACGCCAACCGTACACTGGCTGCCAATTTTCCGGAAACCAGGGTCAAGCTGGGCGATCGCGGCAAGTGGTGGAAATTCTGGTAAAGGCAAGGCGCGCGTTTAGCCAGGGTCTTCCTCTTGTCGTGGTCGACGATCTCACGCATGGCCTGGTTGACTTCGATCAGGACGGCAATACTGGGCAGCGCAATCTGAAACAAATAATCGCCGAATTTCCGCGGCCGCCGATCAGTGCGCGAACTTGCCGATCACCACCATCAATTCTTCGATCGCGGCATCGCCCTTGCCGGAGCGAACCGCGTCCTGGATGCAGCCATGAGTGTGATCTTTCAACAATACCAGGGCAACCGCGTCGAGTGCTGAACGAACCGCGGCTATCTGCGTGAGAATATCGACGCAGTAACGGTCTTCCTCCACCATCTTGTTGAGCCCCCGCGCCTGGCCCTCGATGCGATTCAGGCGCCTGGTGAGGTCGGCCTTGTCGGCGCGGTGAGTTTTGCGATTCGACGTTGCGTCAGGCCGCTTCGTAGCCGGCATCTTCGATGGCTCCCTTGAGTTGTGCAAGGCTGACCGCTGCCGGATCGAACGTCACCCTGGCTTCCGACTTTTCCAGCGATACCTCGGCGCTGGCGACACCGGGCAGCGCTTTGAGCACGTTACCCACGCTACGCACGCACCCGCCGCAGGTCATGCCGCCGACTTTCACTATCGTGGTTTCCATTTTCAACTCTCCTCGTAAAACGATCGTACTTTTGCCGTCAGGAAGCTGGTTTCCAGCGCTTGAGCAGCAGTGAATTGGTGACTACCGACACCGAAGACAATGCCATGGCCATACCGGCAATGACGGGGTTGAGCATGCCCAACGCGGCAAGCGGGACCCCGAGAATGTTGTAGAAAAATGCAAAAAACAGGTTCTGGCGGATCTTGCCCAGCGTTGCCCGGGACAGGCGGATGGCATCGACCACGCCATTCAGGTCATTGCGCAGCAAGGTAATGTCCGCAGCCTCGATCGCGATATCGGATCCGGAACCGATGGCGAAACTGACGTCGGCCGCCGCCAGCGCAGGTGCATCGTTTATGCCGTCGCCTGCCATCGCCACTACGGCGCCGTCCTGTTTGAGCTTGCCCACTTCCGCGGCCTTGTCGCCGGGCAAGACACCGGCCCGGTAGCGATCGATACCCAGACGGTTCGCAATCGCCGCAGCCGTAGCTTCGTTGTCGCCGGTCAGCATGATGACTTCGATGCCCATCGCTTTCAACCGTGTCACGGCCGATGCCGAGGAGGGGCGCAGTTCGTCCGCTATGCCAAGCATGCCGATGACCTGTTTTTCGTCCGCGACCACGACAACCGTGGCGCCGGTCGCGGTCAACTGTTGCAGGCGCTCGCCGGTTGCGGACTGGCCGGCGCCGGCGAAGCGGGGGGAACCAAGCAAGTAGGTCTGTCCGTCGAGCACGGCGCGTACACCCATGCCAGGCACTGCACGGAATTCGTCGACCGGCCGCGGAGCGACGCCCGCCTCGCGAGCGCGCGCCAATACCGCCTGGGCGAGCGGATGCTCGGAATGCTGCTCCAGAGACGCGGCGATCTGCAGGATGGTCGTTTCGTCATGTCCGATACCGGGCAAGATCGTGGTGACGGCCGGTTTGCCGAGCGTCAACGTACCGGTCTTGTCGACAAGCAGCGTGCGGATCTTGCCGGCGTGCTCAAGCGCGCCGGCACTGCGTATTAGTATTCCGGATTGCGCTCCGCGTCCGGTTCCGACCGCAATCGCCGTCGGCGTGGCCAATCCGAGTGCGCAGGGACAGGCAATCACCAGCACCGCCACGGCTGCAATGAGCGCGTGGGTGAAGTTTCCGTCGACCATCAGCCAGCCCACCACGGTTATGAGGCTGATTGCCAGGATGACCGGAACGAATATGCCGGAAATGCGGTCGGCAAGCCTCTGAATTGGCGCTTTGCTGCCCTGGGCCTCCTCCACCAGACGAACGATGTCGGCAAGCCTGGTGTGTGAACCAACGCCGGTCGCCCGTATTTTCAACATGCCGTTGCGATTCTGCGTAGCCGCGTAGACGGGGCTTCCCGCCCGTTTGGCGACCGGCATGCTTTCCCCGGTCAGCATGGCCTCATCGACGTTCGAAGCGCCTTCGATCACATCGCCGTCGACCGGAATGCGCTCGCCCGGTCGCACGATCACCGAATCGCCCGAAACCACTTGTGCCAGATCGACGTCCTCAATGACGCCGCCGCGCTCGATTTGCGCCCGGCGCGGCTGCAACTGGAGCAGTTTCTCGATTGCAGCCGAGGTTCGTCCCTTGGCGCGCGCTTCGAGCAATTTACCCATCAACACCAGTGTGATGATGGCCGCGCTGGCTTCAAAATAAACATGCAGGTCATGCATGCCCAAAGCGGTAACGGTGGCGCTGAACAGATACGCCATGCTGGTACCGAGGGCGATCAGAACGTCCATGTTGGCCGATCCGCCGCGCAGCGCGTTCCAGGCCCCGGCATAGAAGCGACGGCCAATCCAGAACTGTACAGGCGTGGCCAGTGCCCACTGCAACGCGCGCGGCAGCACTTCCGCATGGTGTCCGGCGAACATGGCCGTCATCTGCAGAACAAGCGGCAATGTAAGTGCCGCTGAAATCCAGAAGGTTCT
>JBDTRK010000119.1:0-10567 GCA_039931685.1 Betaproteobacteria bacterium
TGCCCACGCCCAGCACCAGCCAGGTTTCGTTGGCGTCCCAGAACGGGCCGATCGACGCCACCATCATGTCCTGCTCGTCACGCGTGGCCAGCGGCAACAGGATGCCCACCCCGAGGTCGAAGCCGTCGAGGATCACGTAGGCGAGGATGGCGATTGCCATCAGCACGGTGAAGATCAGTGGCAGATCGAGCGCCGTGGTCATGGCAGTTGTACGCCGAGCACGCCCGGCGCCGGCAAATCGCGGCCCTTGCCTTCGGTTTCCTTGCGCGCGAGCTGCGTCAGCACGACCACGTAGGAAATCAGCAGCAGCGCGTAAACCAGGGCGTAGCCCGCCAGCGTCGTCGCAATATAGGAAGCTGGCACCGTCGAAGCCGTATCGGCGGTCAGGATGACGCCATAAACAATATAAGGCTGGCGCCCTATTTCCGTCGTCAGCCATCCCGCCAGCACCGCGATCCAGCCGGAAAACGTCATGGCGGAGAAACCCCACAGCAGCCAGCCCGGGAAGTCGCGGCGTCGCACGAGGAGAAAGGCGCCCATCCAGGACAGCGCCAGCATCAGCATGCCCACGCCCACCATCACACGGAAGGTCCAGAACACCGTTGCCACCGGCGGATGCTTGTCGCCGAACTCAGCAAGCCCTTTGATTTCGCCGTCCGCGTCGTGCGTGAGGATCAGGCTGGCGCCCTTGGGCAGCGCGATGGCGTAGTCGTTGCTGCGAGTCTGCTTGTTGGGCAAGGCGAACAACAGCAGCGGCGCACCGCGCTCGGTTTTCCAGATGGCCTCGATCGCCGCGATTTTCGCCGGCTGGTGCTCAAGCGTGTTCAGTCCGTGCAGATCGCCGATGAAAATCTGCAGCGGCGCCAGCACCGCGGCGACCACGATGCCCAGGCGCAACATGCGCGCGGCCGGTTCGAAGCGACGCTCGCGCAACAACTGGAAGGCTGAAATGCCGGCCACGAGAAAGGCCGCCGTGAGTCCGGAAGCGATCATCATGTGCGCGAGGCGATAAGGGAAGCTCGGATTGAAGATGACCGCCATCCAGCTGGTGGCATGCAGCTGGCCGTCGATCACCTCGAAGCCCTGCGGCGTCTGCATCCAGGAATTGAGCGCGAGGATCCAGAATGCCGAAGCCGAGGTGCCGATCGCCACCAGGAACGCGGACAGCGTATGCATCCAGCCCGGCACGCGGTCGCGTCCGAACAGCATGACGCCGAGGAAGGTCGCTTCGAGGAAAAATGCCGTCAGTACCTCGTAGCCCAGCAGCGGCCCGGCGATATTGCCGGCCTTGTTCATGAAGCCCGGCCAGTTGGTGCCGAACTGGAAGCTCATGGTGATCCCGGATACGACGCCGAGCGCAAAAGACAGCGCAAACACCTTGACCCAAAGCCGGTAGGCCGCCTTGCACCAGGCATCGTCCCGAAACGCGATGCGCACGCGCAGGTAAACCAGGATCCAGGCCAGGGCAATGGTGATGCTCGGAAACAGGATGTGGAAGCCGATGTTCAGCCCGAATTGGGCACGCGCGAGCAGAAGCGGATCGGCAGTCATGGTGTGACTGTATTCTACGTTCGTTGGAGCCGGCTCCGGTACACAAGTTCGACAATTGTGGCGCGGCCGTGTGCAAGTCCATGACCATCCGCACGCCGCGGCGAGCAGGCTTGACTATATGCATAGTTATATGCACACTGAATCCGTGCGCAAACAAAAAGCCAGGCTATCCGGAGGACAATCCGATCATCACGACAGACCCTCGCGTCGCGCTGACGTGACGGCACAACCGCAACACGGCGCAGCGCCAGACAGCGACAAAGCGATGCCGCGTGGCAAGACCCGGCTGACCATGTACCTCGACCTTGCCGTGGTCGAATACTTTCGATCGCGCGCCGGCGGTCGCGGCTACCAGACCCTTATCAATGAAGCGCTGAAACAGGCGATCGAGCAGGAAAGCCTGGAGAGCATCCTGCGCCGCGTGATCCGGGAAGAGGCGCGCCCCTATCAGACCGGAAAGGGCAAGACGTGAGCAGGTACGCCTCGCCGTCGCCGCAATCGGCCACTCGATGTCCGCGCCGATGACGGAGTTACGCGATGAGCTAAAAGCCATCGTCCTGCCGCTCGCGGTGCTGGTCGTTGCCGGCATCGCGGCCTCGGTCGGCCACCGGCTTTCGTCGTCGCTCGGTAGTTTCGGCGTGTTCGGGCCCTACACCGTACTCGTCGTCGGCGCCACCATTGCGCTGTGGTTCAATCGTGGCCGCGCCTTCATCGCGCTGCTGTCCCTGCTCGGCGCATTCGTCGCCTACCGCCTCGCGCTGGCTTCGGGTGCGAACAACTTCCCGGTTCGTGCCGTCATCACGGCCGCGGCCATTTTTGTACCGGCCAACATCCTGCTGGTGTTGTGGTTGCCCGAGCGCGGCATCGTCCATTTTCGCAATTACCGCTGGCTGCTGCTGGGCGTGGCGGAGGTGGTGCTGACCGCGTGGATCGCGACCGCGGGCCACTCCGTCCTTTCTGGTACGGCATGGCATGCGGCGCTGGATCATTGGCTGCTCAAGGCCACGCCCACGCCGCTGCTGGGGCGCCTGCTGCTGGTCGCCGCGTTCATCGTTTCCATCGTCAGGTCGTGGTCCGAGCGCCTGCCTCTCGACATCGGCATGGCCGGGGCCCTGATCGCGTTCTTCATTGCCTGCGAATGGCCGCACCTGGAGGTAGTCTACGGTCTGTTCATATTTGCCGCCGGCACCATGCTGCTGCTGGCCGTGCTGCAGGAATCGCATCGCATGGCCTTTCGCGACGAACTAACTGGCTTGCCCGGCCGGCGCGCATTGCAGGAAAAGCTGGTGGCACTGGGCCCGGCCTTCACCATCGCCATGGTCGACGTCGATCACTTCAAGAAATTCAACGACACGCATGGCCATGACACTGGCGACCAGGTGCTCAAGATGGTCGGTGCGCGACTGTCCGAAGTCGCCGGTGGAGGCAAGGCCTTCCGTTACGGCGGCGAGGAATTCGCCGTGCTGTTTCCCGACCAGAACCTGGAAGAAGCGTTACCCCATCTGGAAGCGTTACGGCAAAGCATCGAGAACTACCGGATATCGGTGCGCACCGAGCAGCAACGTCGCACCGAGACGCGGCGCGACAAGGATCGGCGCACGATGAGCAAATCCGCCTTTGCCCTGGCGCACCCGGACGCACCGCCGCTGCGATCGAATCGCGCGGAACAATTGTCGGTCACCGTGAGCATTGGCGCCGCCCAACGCAGTGAATTGCTGGACACCCCTGATCTGGTGATCCGTGCCGCCGACGAAGCGCTGTACCGCGCCAAGGGAGCGGGACGCAACCAGGTCAGTGTGTAGCTTCGCGGTGATTGGAACTGGAAATTGGTGACTCGCGCACCCTTCGGGTGTGGGCGTTGTCTTTCATGAGCGGCACTTAAAAGCTCTTGGGTTGGTGGTCGGTACAAATTGCCAATCACCAATTGCCAGCCACCGCCTTACTTCACGCCATACTTCGCTCGGTAGTGCTTGGCGAGTACCTTGCGGGTCTGTGCGTTCAGATTCGGATTCGGCGGTTTTGGCGGCTTGCGCCTGTCGCCCTTTAGCGGGCGCGCCGCATGGGAAGATTTCGTTTTCATGACCTGCCCTGGTCAACGCGGCCCGGTGTCGCGAGCAGCGGCGGGTTGCATTTCATTCGAGCACCGGGGCGCAATCGCCGCGCACGGAATACCGGGCACCGAGTTGATAGGTACGGCCTGCCGCAACCTCGACCGCCATGGCAGACCGGCTATCAAAATCGACCGTGCCCATGCCAGCGAATACGCGCGCAGTACATGACACCTCGATGACATGCCTTCCCGCGGAACACGGGACTTTCGACAAGGACGCGCTCACCGGCACGGAATCGATCCTCAAGACCCGCACCGCAGCGTCAACCTCCTTGCCCTCTCCCACCGCAAACGCTCGGTTCATGATGAACGCCACCTCGCCCGCTTCAACCGCCAAAGCGTCCGGCACCGCCAACAGCAGGCAGGCTGCCGGGAGCCAGGCGCGCTGGCCGCCCATGCGACCCCGCTTCATCCCCGCATGTTCCCCGCCCGAAGGCGTCATGTCCCCGCCAGCAGTTCGCGCAGCGCAGTCTTCAACACCTTGCCGTAACTGTTCTTCGGCAGATCGGACACGAATCGATAGCCCTTGGGCCGTTTGAAGCGCGCGATGTGGTCAAGGCAAAGGGCATCGAGTTCCTGCTCGCGCACCGCCGCGCCGGGATGCGCGACCACGAAGGCGATCACTTCCTCGCCCCAGTCCGCGTGCGGGCGGCCGATCACCGACACTTCGCTGACCGCGGGATGGCGCAGCAGCACCTCCTCGACCTCGCGCGGGTAAATGTTGGACCCGCCGCTGATGATCATGTCCTTGGAACGATCGCGCAGTGTCAGGAAACCGTCCGCGTCCAGCGAACCGACGTCACCGGTATGCAGCCAGCCGCCGCGCAATGCCTCGCCGGTCGCGTCGGGATTGCGCCAGTAACCGCGCATGACGGTGTCGCCGCGCACCAGGACTTCGCCGATTTCGCCGTCGGGCAGCGTGCGGTCCTGTGCATCGGCGATGCGCACCTCGACCGGCGGCTGGGCGACGCCGACCGAGGCGAGGCGTTGTTCGTGGCGCGGATGCGTGTGGTCACCGATATGGAATTTCGACAACGCCGTGATCGCCATCGGCGATTCGCCCTGGCCGTAGATTTGCGCAAAGCGCGGGCCCATCGTGTCGAGCGCGCGCTTGATGTCCTGCAGGTACATCGGGCCGCCGCCGTAGACGACGGTTTTCAGTCCGTCCAGGGCAGGCGCATGCAGACGCACATGTGCGACCAGCCGCTGCACCATGGTCGGCGCCGCGAACAGGGTCACCCCATGCCAGCGCCGGCACAACTGGAATATTTCCGCCGGATCGAATCGACCGCTGTCCGGAATCACCTGGCTGGCACCCGCCAGCACATGCGGAAAATTGTACTGGCCCGAACCGTGCGACATCGGTGCGGCATGCAGCACGCAATCGCCAGGGGCAATGCCGTCGACGGCCGCGAAATAAGCGAGCGACATGCAGACCTCGTTGCGGTGCGTGATCATCACGCCCTTGGGCCGCCCGGTCGTGCCGCTGGTATAGAACAGCCAGGCCACGTCATCCGGCAGCACTTCGCCCATCGCAAGGTTCGCTTCGGCGCGGGTCAGCTCCGTGTAATCGCGCGATCCGATTTCGATGACGCGCTTGAGTTCCGGCAGGCCGTCGCGCAGCGCCTCCAGGGACTGCGCCAGCTCGGCCGAGGCGAAACAGACTTTCGCGCCGGCATCCTGCAGGATGAATTCCAGTTCCTTCGGATGCAGCTTGGCATTCATCGGCACGGTGATCAGTCCCGCATACCAGGCCGCATACCAGAGCTCGACATACTGCGGACAATTACCCGCTGCCAGCGCCACGCGATCGCCGGGCAACAGTCCCAGCGCATGGCGCAGGCCCGCCGCCATCGCAGCGACCCGCCGCATCAGGTCGGCGTAGTTGATCCAGACGCTTTCGCCCAGACAGACGGCAGGATTATCCGGAAAAATGCGGGCGGAGCGTGCGAGGAAATTGGCGAGGTTCATTGGAAGCCGTGAAGGGCCGCGAAGGGCCGTGAATTCGTGAATATCGTGAATGTCGTGAAGGCCGTGAAGGCCGTGACTATCGTGACTGCGTGACTGTCGTGACTGCCGTAAATGCTCTTGAACAACGACAAGTCGCACTTTCGCGGTGCCCATGACTTGCCGACCATCGCGAACCGCGTTTCACGATAGTCACGACAGTCACGATAGTCACGGCCCTTCGCGGCTTCTCTCAGCCGGCACTTCCCGCCCCCACGCCAAGGCCGCTGGCGTAGCGCTTGTGCCAGATGTCGTGGCCGTGGGTGAAATCGTTCTTGCCCGACTTGTCCTCGCCGCGCATCAGCCACAACGGCTGATCGTAGATGTTGAACGGCGATTTGTCGCGACGCTGGTCGCGCAGCGAACGATCGTAGTGCGACGTCGCCGGCATGTAACGCATGATCAGGGCCGCGCGGCGCTGTCCCGAAGTGTTGGCGAGCGAGCCGTGGATCATGCGCACATCGTGCAACGACATCTGTCCCGGCTCGAGCTCAACATTAACCGCCTTCGATGCGTCGAACTGGTCGCCGTCCAGCTCCAGATTCAGCACCAGGTCCTTACGATCGCTGACATGGTGTTTGTACAATTCGCGGCGCTTGTGTGAGTCCGGGATGAAACGCATGCAACCGTTTGCGGTCGATACCGGATCGATGGCGATCCACACCGAGCAGGTGGCCAGCGGTCGCATCGGCCAATATTCCCCGTCCTGGTGCCACGGCACTTCCCTGCCCTTGACCGGTGGCTTGCACAGGATGCGGCTGATCCACAACATGATGTCCGGGCCGATGATCTGCTCCATCATGTCGAGAACGACCGGATGTCGCGCGGCGGCCATGAACGGATTCATCTGCGCGCCGCTGGTGGGCGGCAGCATGTGCGGGTTGGCGAGATCTTCCTGCGCGACATCGGTGTACGTGGTCAGCACCCGGTCGAGGCTTTCGCGCAGTCGTTGCAGCAGCGGATCAGGCAGTCGATAGCGGGGAAAAACGTAACCGTGCTCGTGATAATGCGCAAGCTCGTCAGCGCTCAGTGCCGCATTCATAGGCTCATTTCCGGACGCAGGTGGGGGAAGCCGATGCTAGCACAAGGGCTCCGCCTGATAACGCTGCGGCGCATCGCGGCTGCGGACCAGCGGCGAATTCTGCGCATCGGAACGCTGCGAGCCGGAAGGGGGTCGCAGCGCCTGTGCAATTACGGTACGCTCTTGCGGGCTCGCCTGCCCGGTGTGCCGGGCTGCAACGCCGGCCAGAGCGCCTCCGGCGCGCTCGAATTCCAGGCACCGAAAAAACCTAAATGGAGAAGAACATGAAACTGGTAAAGGGACTTGTATCATTGCTGCTCGCCGTCGCGGCGGCGCCGCTGTTTGCCGTCGACGCGCCCGAAATGAACATTGAGCATTCCGTCGTGATCAACGCGCCGCCCGAGGCGGTCTGGGACATTGTCAGTGATTTCAACGGCCTTCCGCGCTGGCTGCCCCCGATCGTCGAAAGCCGCCTGATTCTCGGTAAGAACCGGGAAGTCGGCGCGATCCGTGAACTCACGCGCGCCAATGGCACCAAGGTCCAGGAAAAGCTGATTGCCTACGAACCCTGGAACATGTCGCTCGGCTATACCTATATCGGCGGCCAGGTTGGCGCAACCGATTACTTTCCGACCATCACGGTATCCGACGCGGGCAATGGCAAGAGCAAGGTAGTGTGGAAAGCACGCTTCAAGCGTGTTGCCTACTGGACCGCCGAGCCGCCGCCCGGACAGGACGACGCGACGCCGCTCAACGGGCTGAACAAGGTCTACGTGCTGGGTCTGGAGACCTTGAAGAAGGTCGTCGAGGAACAGAAAAATCAGTGAACGGTGAACGGCAAACAGTGAATGGAAAGAATTTCGGCCGTTTGCTGTTTGCCAGTCACCGATAGTCGTTCACTGATCGCTGCTCACGGTTCACCGTTCACTGGTCACCGCAAAAAATGAATCCATTCGATCTCAGCGGCAAAGTCGCCATCGTCACCGGCTCCACGCGCGGTATCGGCCTTTCGATTGCGCGACACCTGGCGCAGGCCGGCGCAAAGGTCGTGATCTCGAGCCGCAAGGTCGACGTCTGCGCGCAGGTCGCGCAATCCATTCGTGCCGCTGGCGGTGACGCGATTGCAATAGCGGCGAA
Organism: Betaproteobacteria bacterium; assembly: GCA_039931685.1. Lineage (GTDB taxonomy): Bacteria > Pseudomonadota > Gammaproteobacteria > Burkholderiales > JACQAP01 > JACQAP01. The sequence goes on from JBDTRK010000119.1 coordinate 7,827, forward strand.
CATCGGCGACAAGGCGCAACTGGAAAAGCTGGTTGCCGAAACGCGCAAGCAATGCGGAAAAATAGACATTCTTGTGTGCAACGCCGCCAGCAATCCGTATTACGGTCCGATGGCGGACATGCCCGATGACGCGTTCAACAAGATCCTGCAAAACAACATCGTTGCCAACCACTGGCTCGCCAACCTCGTGCTGCCGGAAATGGCGCAGAGGAAAGACGGCGCCGTGATCATCGTGTCCTCGATTGGCGGCATGAAAGGCACTTCGGTGCTAGGCGCCTACGCGATTTCCAAGGCTGCGGATATGCAGCTCGCACGCAATCTGGCGATGGAATGGGGGCCGCACAATATCCGCATCAACTGCATCGCTCCCGGCCTGGTGAAAACCGACTTCGCGCGCGCCCTGTGGGAGAACCCGGAAATCCTGCAGCGCTACGAATCGCAAACTCCGCTGCGGCGCATCGGCGAGCCGGACGACATCGGAGCGATTGCGGTATTTCTGGCGTCGCGCGCGGCGGCCTTCGTGACCGGCCAGACCATCGTCGCCGATGGCGGCGTGACCATCGCCGGCTAGCGCTGCCGGATCAGACCGGGATCCGCCAGCAAGGCCTCCACTTCCCGGCGATTCGGCGCCCCGTCCCGGCCGCCGTGTCGGCTGCACTTGATGGCCGCAGCCGCAGACGCGAAGCGCATTGCGTCGTCCGTAGGTACACCTTCCGCCATGGCCAGGGCGTAGGCGCCGTGGAACACGTCGCCCGCCGCCAGCGTATCCACTGTATCGACCGCAAAGGCCGGACAGAGCCGCACCTCGCCCGGCGCCGACGATTCGATCCACAGCACCCCCGCTTCGCCGCGCGTCACCGCCGCAACCCTCGCGCCGTATGCGAGTACCTGTCGCAATCCGCCTTCGCCATCCTCTCCGGCATACGCGTCGAGGCCGCGCTGCGAAAAAACCACGTGACTGGCGCAGCGCGCGAGGGCATCGATGACGCCCGCTTCGGCAACTTCGGCGTCGAGAATCGTCGCGATGCCGGCGTTGCCAGCCGCGTGCAATGCGCGCTGCGCGCCCTCGGGCCAGCGCACGTCGGCGAGCACGGCGGCGGCGGTCCTGACTTGCTCGAGCGGTAGCCATTGCGCCGTTGCCTGCAGCGCGCTGCCGCGCAATCCTACAACCAAGCGCTCGCCCTGCGCGTCAACGATCACCGCGGAATGCGAGGACGTGCGCCCTTCGCAGCGTTGCAGCCACCGGGTATCGACGCCGGCTTGGGCCAGCTGCGCGGCGATCTGGTCCGCGATGGCGTCGTCACCCGTCGGCCCCCAGAAAACGGCTTCACCGCCCAGTCGAGCGACGGCGGCCGCCGCATTAGCCGCCATGCCGCCACCGCTTTCGGCAAAGCGAAGTGCCGCGATCTTGGCGCTGCCGGTGGGCCAGGACGCGACCGAATAGACGCGATCGAGCGCAGCATGACCCACGCAAATCACCCGCTTGCGCGCCGCGGCAGCGCTCATCGGACAACCGCCGGCCGCATCAGGCCGGCTTGGTGGCGCGCATGCGCGCGAGATACTTCAACAGCAATTCCTGCTCGGTGCGGGTACGCTCGCTGGTCAGGCAGGGAAAGCGCAGCAATAGGGTCACCCTTCCGGTGTCGCCCAGCCGGATGCTCACGCGCGGCTTGGCCGACGGCATGACGACGAACTGTTCGCCTTCCAGCTCGCGCAGCGCGGCGTGCGCGGGCGCCACGTATTCGGAACAGACCGAGTTCGCGACCTCCGTCAGGATGCCCCGCGCCGCTTCGAGATCGCCGTCGCCCTCCAGCGGAATGCTGACCATGCCAAGCTGGTAATCCCCGAGCCGGGAATAATTCTTCAAAGCGTAAGCGACGTAGAAACTATTGGGAAACTGCACTACTTTTCCGGTAAAAAGGTGTTCCTCGCTCATTTCCAGCACCGTGGTGGACAACAGCGTCTGATCGATTACCTCGCCCTTGATGCCATTGATCTCGATGACGTCGCCGAATGCGAAACTTCCGGACGTGGTGCGATAGATGTAGCCGAGCACGGACGTGAACGTTTCCTTGAAAGCCAGCACCATGGCGACGCTCAGTGCAGCCAACGACAATGCCGCCGCGCGCAGTTCCGTACGCCAGATGAAAACCAGCCCGATGAAAGCGAGAAACAGCGAGAAATTGCGCCAGAACACCGCCGCGCGGAGCTTGGTTTCCCGCGACAGCCAGCCGCGGCCGCGCAGCGCTGCGGAAATGGCAAGGTTGGCGAGAATGGCCGCCGCCACGATGACGATGGTCCACAGCAATTCCGGGGCTATTCCGTAAACACGGATATCGGGGTTCATGTTGTTCGTGAAATCGTGACGGCCTAAGGGGAAGGACTGAGGGCAGTACTGAGGACTGAGTGCTGAGGACTGAGTAAGAACCGAAAGACAGGTTAGACCAGTTCGCGCATCTACTTAGATTTGTCCTTCACTCAGTCCTCAGTCCTCAGCACTGCCCTCAGTCCTCACCACTCAGTCCTCAGTCCTGCCCTTTAGCTTCTGTAATCCACGCCCTTGCGGTCGAGCATGCGCAACAACGCCGCCCAGGCCTTGTTCACCTCTGCGCCGCCCGGCCCCTGGAACTGCTCGAAGCCCTTGCGCGCCGTCTGTTCGTCGATCAGTCCGGCTTCGACCCGGCCGCCGGCGAGCGCGTCGATCTGGATCTGGCAGGCGGTATCGAGGTAGTACATCAGCT
>JBDTRK010000120.1:0-10462 GCA_039931685.1 Betaproteobacteria bacterium
CCGGCCCGGTGACCACCGCCGGATCCTTGCCACACGCCTTCACCGCGTCGCGCCAGTGCGGATACTTGCTGTTCGCAGCATCGAAACCGGCCTGGTCGCGCATCTGCTGCGCCACTTTGTCCGTGCGCGCGCAAAAATCCGCCTTGCGATCCTTGCACATCAGCGATTCGGGAGGCAGGTTCTGGCCGCCGAAGAACATCATGGGTTGCAGTTCCTCGATCTGCTTGTCGCATTCCTTGGCAATCATGGCATTGCTCTGCGCCTGGATCGCCGCGACTTTCTTGCCCGGCTCTTCGTAGGTGCAGCCACCAATTTTCTTGCCGGCGATGTTCTGCGTCATGTCCATGTCGCTGCCGGTGACCTTGATCGTTCCCTTGAAGTTGTCGCCGTTATAGGTCACATCCCCGAGCATGGTCATGGCCTCCGGTTTGGTGCACACCACTTTCCAGGTGCTGCGGTTGCCGGATTGCTTGGAATCGACCATCTTGCAGTCGGAGTTTTTGTCCTTGACGTAAGCATCGCGGTCGCCTTTTTTCTTGCAGACCTGGGAGGTCTGCGCCGGCATCGACATGCCGGCCATCTCCATTTTCATGCTCATCTCCCAGAGCTCGTCGGGGCCCTGGGCAAACCCGGGCGTGACGCTGCAGCACAAGAGGATGAGGGCAAGGGCGAACGGGAAGGTTTTCATTGAGCGGCTTTCCGGAGGAAAAAGGTTGCCCGGATTCTTGCATATCCGCGACCGTCTGCGAACTGCTTTGTGCAGCCGCTTGGCCCCCGCCGGGACGCGTCCGCGACGGCGAGCCGCAGTGCAGCAGGGACTCGGGTTTTCGCGCAGCAGCCTGGTCGGGACGATGGCGCCTTACGGGTGAACCAGCGGGGCGCCGCCGGCCATCCGGGTTGATGCGCACTGACCGAGGTCCGTAGCAAAGAAAAGAGCGGGAAACATCCCGCCCTTTTCCGTTCTCGAATCAACCAGCGCTCAGAGCTTACGCGGCAACAAGCTCACCGCGCGAATAATCCTCGAATGCCTTCTGCAATTCTTCGCGCGTGTTCATCACGAACGGACCATAGCGCGCCACCGGCTCGCGTAGCGGCTGGCCATCGGCGAACAACAGCCTCGCCCCTGAGTCACCGGCTTCGAGCCTAACGCCGCCTCGACCCGAAAACACCGCAAGCGACCCGCTGACAAAGTCTACGAGAGAACCCTGGCGGTCGGTCGCACGCAGGCTACCTTCATAGGCATAGGCAAAGCAGGCATGCGTGTCGGGCACGTCGATCTCGAAGACCTCGCCAGCGTCGATGGCCACGTCGAGCAAACGCACACGCGTCAGGCTGTCGGCCGCACCATTGACGCCGAAGGCTTCGCCGGCGATCACCCGAACCGATGAGCCCGCCGGCGAGGCGGACGCGATGCGTGCAGCACGCACATCCTGGTAGCGCGGCGCGATCATTTTCAGCTTGCCCGGCAGGTTCAGCCAAAGCTGGAAACCGCGCAGGCGGCCCTCCGCACGTTCAGGCATTTCCGAATGGATGATGCCGCGGCCGGCCGTCATCCATTGCACGTCCCCGGCTTCGATCACCCCCTGGTTGCCAACCGAATCCGCGTGCCTGACGCGACCGTCAAGCATGATGGTGACCGTCTCGAAACCGCGGTGGGGATGCTCCGGAAAGCCTGCGATCCAGGACTCCGGGTCGTCGGAGCCGAATTCGTCGAGCATCAGGAACGGGTCCAGCATGTCCAGCGCGTGGCTGCCGATGACGCGCTTGAGTTTCACGCCCGCGCCGTCGGTAGCCGCCATGCCGGCGACTTTCTTGTCGATGTATCGCATCGGGATCTCCGCCAATTAAAAAAACAAGCCAGCAACCCTGCTGACATGCGGTCGCATCGGCGAAAAATCAACGCCCCGCCGAATGCCCCGCCGACGTTCGCCCGCGCTCGAAGCTTAAACCTGTTTGGCGAGGATCTGCCAGGCCAGGGTCATCTGTGATCCGAATCCGACGGCAAACGCGAGCGTGCGCACCCATGGAATGCGCAGGGTGTAGGCCGCCAGATGCACCACCCGCGCCCACAAGTACACGCAGCACGCGCTCACCGTGACATCATTGCTGACACCCAGCGCATGGGCGCTGAGCACCAGCGTAGCGAACACCACGAGGTTCTCGACCGCGTTTTGGTGGGCTTTGATCATGCGCGCCGCCCAGAGCGATTGCGGATTCGGATTTACCGGGTACCCGACCGTATCCATCAGCCCCCAGGTCATGACCCGATCCATGATGTACGGAATCCAGATCACTCCGGTCAAAACCGTTACCCACACCAGCGAAGTCAGTTCCGTTTTCATGCTGTCCTCCCGTGTAAAGTGACGACAACGACGCAATATTCGGGCAAACGCCTGGCACCCTTCCCATTCACGCCCTCACCTGATCTCCCCGCTTTCGACTTTCTTTCTAATCGCAAAGAGCAACGCGCGAATGAATTTCATTGTGTTGGCATCGGGCGGTTTTCCCGCCTGTTTCCAGCGTCTGGCCTCGTAGAACAGGCAGGTGCGCAGTTCGGTCAGCGAGCCCGGCCGACGGGTCTGCGCCATGGCGGCGCACTTCTCCACCGATCCCCAATACCTGAATCCATCGAAAGTCAGAGCAAACGGCTCAATTCGCGGCCAGGCTTCCTTGAACGACGGGATGTCGGCGGGCGTGAGTTCGGAATTGGCAACGTCCTGGGTCATGGAATTATTCGCCCGGCATGAGAATACGCTGGCCGACGCAAGGAGTGCGCCGGAAACGTCATCTGCTTCATATCAATGGCGAATCCAGGGCGCGCGGGCAAGGCGATGTCGCGCAGAGGCGACACGCCCGTCCCCTGCAGGCGCAAGCCGGTCACAAGACCTCCTGCAGGAATTGCAAGATGGCGACTTCGTCACGGCGCAGGGCCGGCTCCGGGCTGCGGCGACCGGCACGCCGTGGCGAATCGCTGGCGGAAGGGCCAGGAACCAGCCCTTGCAGGTAGGCATGCACCAGTGCCGGGTGCACGTAATATTTTCGGCAGACCGTGCGCGTGTTGCCGAGGCGCTCGGCAACAGCGTCGATGGCGCGGATGATGTTGTGCCTGGCTTGCGCCGGCGTGGATGCGGCGCCCATTTCGCGCAACTGCACGCCGGCTAGCATGGTGCCACCCCAGGTGCGAAAATCCTTTGCCGTGATGTTGCGCCCGCAGATCTCGCGCAGATAGGCGTTCACGTCGTCAGACGTGACCGTTTCGCGTTTGCCGGCGTGATTCAGGTACTGGAACAATTCCTGCCCGGGCAAGTCCTGGCAGCGCTGCACGATGCGCGCCACGCGCCGGTCCATCACCGATATCGCATGTTGCACGCCGCTTTTTCCGCGAAAGCTGAAGCTCAATTTGGCGCCGTTGACCTTGACGTGCTTCATGCGCAGCGTGGTCAGGCCGTAGGAACGGTTCTCCCGGGCGTATTCGTCGTTGCCCACGCGGATCAGCGTCTTGTCCAGCAGCTGCACGACGGTGGCGAGCATCTGGCGTCGGCTCAACGGCGGCGCGCGCAGGTCGCGCTCCGCGCGCTCGCGGATGGACGGCAGCACTTCGCTCAGCTCGAGCATGTGGCGGAACTTGGACTGGTCGCGGGCTTCGCGATAACGCGTGTGATAGCGATACTGCTTCCTGCCGCGGGCATCGCGCGCGGTAGCCTGGATGTGGCCTTTGGGGTCCGGACTGATCCACACCGCGGTCCATGCCGGCGGGATGACCAGTGCGTTGATGCGGCGGCGTTCGACCGGATCGCTGATGCGCTCGCCTTCGGGTTTGAAGAAAATCCAGCCCTTGCCGGCGCGCCGGCGTGTGATGCCGGCCACGCCGTCGGTCACGTAGTTGAGGCCGGCCCGGCTGGCCGCCTTGCGATGCTCGACAGTGCGCGACGAGGCGATGGGGCGCTTCCTCCCGGATTACGCTGCCTTACACGATATGCCAAGGTCAACGGCGCAGGCAAGCGCCACCACACGCTGTACGCCCGCTAGCCGCCGAAACTCAGGAATTGCTTGCGGTAGCCGACCACCCGGGCGAGGTATTGACGGGTCTCCTCGTAAGGCAGCCTGGTCCTGAGCTTCTCGTAGACGCCGGGAGGCTCGAGGCTGTTGATACTGTTCACCGCCGCGACCTTGTCGCGGGAAAAGGCTTTGAGCACATTGGACGGCCCGGTGTTGTAGGCGGAAATCACGCAGTACTCGCGCGAAATCGCGTTGGTCACGTAGTCGAGTTGTTTGGAAAACAACACGCCGAGGTAGGCCGTGCCCAGTTCGATGTTGTTTGCGGCATCGAAGAGGTATTCCTTGGTGGGATTCTCGTCGCGCCCCTTGGCGGCACGGTAGGCTTCGCGCCCGCCGCTCGAAGGCACCAGCTGCATCATTCCATAGGCCGGCGCGGAACTCACCGCGAACGGATTGAAATTACTCTCGGTGCGGATCACCGCGAAAATCAGGCTGGGGCTCACCTTGTACTGCGTGGCGTACCTGGCGACTACGTCGCGATATTTTTCCGCCTGCTTGTTCTGGAAGTTCGCCACCATTGCCACGGTTACATAGAGCGCATCCTTCGCGCCCTCCGGGACCTCGACCTTGCGCGTCAGCGCCTGCTTCTGCAGCAGGTAGTCGGCAAAACCCTCGGCCTGCGCCGGTGTCGCGATCGGCTTGCCGTTGTGATCCTGCACCAGTCCCAGCAAGTAGGGATCGCTGGCGCTGCTCAGGGTAACCGGCTGGTCCGAAAAAAGGTCGACCGCGCGCGGATCGTCCGGCGTGAGCAACGTGGTGACGATCGCGTTCCTGAGGCTGTTGCGCGCATCCTTGTCGTCCAGCGTCTCCACCGTGATCGAGCCGGCGTCGAAATCGACGATGGCGCGGCTTTTGTAGTTCTGCGTGTACTTGATGTAGCTGGTGCGGCTGGGCAGCTTCGTTTCCTTTTTGCCCCAGTTGCGATTGACGTTGCCGGTGAGCACCCCCACCAGATTGTCGTAGTCGCGTTTGAGCCCGCGCAAATCCCGGATCGCCGCCTGCGGGTCGCGCTCATACAACTCGGCGCGGTGCTTGAGGCCTTCGCGAATGACGGCCTCGCGATCATCGGATTTGGCAATGTCGGTGATGGATTTTGCCGTCGGATTCTTGGCGACCGAAAAGACCCGATCCGCGGAATTCAGGGTCTTGTCGAGAGTCTGGCAGGCCACCAGGAGCAGGCTGGCAATTGCGGCGAAGATTATTTTTTTCATGTCGGCATTCTATTGAAATCAGCGCGATCCGCTCATCCGGATTGCATGCTTGCCTAAAACGACGAACCGGGTGTCTGCAGGAAAGCGACCTCCTCCGGCGTCGAGGCGCGGCCGAGGATGCCGTTGCGGTGCGGGAAACGCCCGAAGCGGGCGATGATCTCGCGATGCCGCCGGGCATAGCGCAGGTAGCCGGCGAACAATTTCTCGTTGCCCCTGCCAGCTTCGCCCGCAAGACGGGCAAACAGCCTGACCGAGTCATCCTGGTCGGACAGCAATTCCGAATGCTCCAGCGGCAGGTAGTGGAAGACGCGCTCGATCGGCCGCAACGCGGTGTCGACGCCGCGCGCGATGCCGGCGTGGCAATGCGCCCTGGCGATCGGATCGAAGGAAAAAGCCCGCGTCGTGCCGCGAAAAATGTTGCGCGGGAACTGGTCCGTCAACAGTATCAGCGCGAGCAACCCGTGCGCCGTCGCGGCCCAGTCGTCGAGTTCATGGCGTCCGGCCTGTTCCACGCAGTTCGCAAAACGCGCGCGCACGTCGTCGTCGATGGCCGGATCCGCCTTCCACCACAGCCGGTCCCTGTCCGCCACCGCCTCGGCGGCGTCCGTGCTGGCACCGAACCAGTATTCGATGACCGCCCGCACGCCGCGCCTTCAGCCCGTCGTCCCCGGTCGCAGCGGACCGGTGGTCTTGCGCAGCAGGATTTCCGAGTGCCCGGCAATGATGAAATCCTCCAGTTCACCGATGCGCCGGTAACCCAGTTTCGCGTAAAAACCCTGTGCCTGGCTGTTGAAGTCCGACACGCAGATGAACACGTTCGGCGTGTCGCGAAAAATCCTGTGCTCGGCGAATGCAATCAATGCCGCACCGACGCCCCGGCCGCGCATTGCCGGCGCGACGCCGAGAAGCTGGATATAGCCGACGAAGGCGCCTTGCATGCTGATCACCAGGAAGCCCGCCGGCTCGCCGGAAGCCGTCGCCAGATAACGCTCGCGCGTGTCATTGCGGAGCAGCTTCAGGCTGCGTTCAAAACCGGTGGCGAGCGTGATCCACGGTTCCGATGCGGCCATGGTGGCCGCCGCCCATTCGGCGTCCGCGTCCGATTCGAAAGCGCGAATCGCGACCATGAATCAGCGCAGGAACGTCGCCGGCGACCGCATCGATGCGATCACGCCTGGCCCTTCATTTCCGGGATCCGGAAATAAGGTGCCGGCCGCAGGATCTTGTTCTCCATGCTGTGCAAATACTGGGTCGCCTTCTCGAGAAACTTCGACCAGGCCGGATCGGCGGCCAGTTTGCCGCGGCGCTCCTCGCGGTCGGCAAGGCTCGCATACGCCCACATGTGCACGATCTGGTTCAGCGGACCGATGTCGTTGCTGACATACCAGCCCACACAGTGGCCGAGATATTTCAGCTGCAGTGGCAGGCCTTCGGCCTCGTACACCTTCAGATAGGCGTTGAGCTGGCCGGGTTTGATGTTGTAGGTGCGGTGGTCGACGATCATGGACTTCCTCGTGATTGGTGAATGGTGTCCGACTTCGCTGGATACCGGGCTTCGCCCATATCCGACTTCGCTGGATACCGGGCTTCGCCCATATCCGACTTCGCTGGATACCGGGCTACGCCCATAAATGATGAATGGCAAAGTCTACTGGCCGCCCCCGCGTCCGCCAAGTGATTCCCGCCTTGCCGGCGCTACAACCCGGCGATGAATTGACTGATCGTGCGGTTGAGGAAGACGGCATCTTCGGGCCGCGAATTGGTAGCGGCCTGATGGCCTTGCAGCGAAGGAATCTCGATGCATTGCGCACCGGGAATCCTGGCGGCAGCGACGCGCGCCGCGTCCGCCGGATTGAACAGGTCCAGAGACGGCGCCAGGACCAGCGTCCTGGCCTGGATCGAAGCCAGGGCCATGGCCGTATCGCCGTCGAATCCCGGTGTCGACCCAACGTCGTGCGCCTCGTAGGCCCACGACTGGTACAGGTAGTCGTGCGCATCGAAGTCATTGGCGCGGTTCTGCGCCAGCATTTTCTCGAACCACAGGTGCGCCCCGGCACAGTCGGGCGCAAGTTCCGCGAGCGCTGCCGGCGTGCGGCTGAGCAAAGCCGACATCAGGCCAGTGTAGGCGCGCCAGCCGCGCAGCGGTTGCGCGCTGAAGCCGTCACCGGTCCAGGCCGGATCGGCCATCAGGCAGGCGCGCGCCGTCTCGGTCACCAGCACCGCCCAGGGATGCGTCTTCGCCATCGGCGTCATGGCCACACAGGCACGCAGATACTGCGGATGGCTCACGGCCCATTGCAGCGCCTGCATGCCACCCATCGAGGCACCGATGACCGCCTGCAGACGGGGAATGCCGAAGCACCGCGTCAGCAAGCGGTATTGCGTCTCCACCATATCGCGGATGGTAATGCGCGGGAAGCGCATGCCCGGCTGCGGCAGGCTGTTCGAAGGAGAAGTCGACAGGCCGTTGGCGATTGGGTCGGCGGCGATGATGAAATGGCGCGCCGGATCGAGGGCCCGGCCCGGACCGATCAGGAAATCCAGCCGGTGATGGTTGCCGGTCAGCGAAATGCACGCCAGCACGGCGTTCGACTTGTCGCGGTCGAGTTCGCCGTGGGTAACATAGGATTGGCTGTAGTCGCGCAGGATTTCGCCCGACTCAAGCTCCACGTCGCCGAGTTCCGCCACGCGATGTTGCGCGTCTATCTGCCCGTCCGCCAGCGGCGGATGCCGGTAGCCGCTCACCGGATCAGGCCCACGGCGCGGACCGGGCGCATGAACTTAAATCGCATCATCGTGCACGGCAGCCAGCCTGGCCCAGTCGAATTGCACGCCGGTGCCGGGCACGTCGGGCGCAATGGCCATGTGTTCACGGACCATCAGCGGCCGGGTCGTGTAGGCGTCGATTGGAAATGAATGCACTTCGATCCATCCGGCGTTCGGCTGCGCGGCCACCAGGCTGACGTGAAGCTCCTGCATGCCGTGGCTGCATACCGGAATTCCGGTTTCCCGGGCGCGCTGCGCAACGCGCAGCCAGCCGGTGATCCCGCCACAGTTGGAAGCGTCCGGCTGGATGAATGAAAGCCGGCTTTGTGCGAAGGCATGCTCGAACTCGTGCAGCGTATGCAGGTTTTCGCCCATCGCCAGCGGCACGCTGCCTGCATTCGCGATGCGGGCGTAACCAGCATAGTCATCGGGAATCGTAGGCTCTTCGAACCAAACCAGTTTGAAAGGCCGGAAGGCGCGGGCGGCGGCTATGGCCTGGTCCACGCTCATCGAATAATTGGCATCGACCATCAATGCGACATCGGGACCGATCAGTTCCCGCACTGCCCGCACCCTGGCCACATCTTCGGCCAGATCCGGTTTGCCGATCTTGATCTTGACGCCGTTGAATCCCCGCTCAAGGTAACCGCGGATACTGGCCAGTAATTTTTCCAGCGGGAAATTCAGGTCGATGCCGCCGCAGTAAGCCTTGCAGCGCTGGCTCGCGCCGCCGGCCATTTTCCACAGTGGCTGGCCCAAACGCCTGCCACGCAAGTCCCACAACGCGATGTCGACGGCGGAGATGGCAAACGCGGCAATGCCGCCGCGCCCCACGTAATGAATGTGCCATTGCAGCGCATCGTGCATTTCCTCGACGGCGGTGGCGTCGCGCCCGCGCAAGTAGGGCGCGAGATCGTGCGTGATCATGGCGACTATTGCATGCCCGCCGCGCCCGCCAGTATAGGTATAGCCGGTGCCTTCGCTGCCGTCGGCAAGTCGCACGTTGACGGTGACCAATTCAAAGTGGGTGTGGTCGCCGTGCTTTGCGTCAGACAGCACTTCGGACAGTGGTACCCGAAAACGCCGCGCGCTGACGGTCTTGATGGTATTCATTTGCCTCCCGGATTCATGCGCCGGCAGCCCGCGCACAGGTGGCGGCAAGATGAACCGGGGTGATGCGTGCCTGAAATCGACAACATCATGCGCGCCTAGCCTTCGAACGTGATTACGGTGCGGATGCCCTCGCCGCGGGCGAGCGACGCGAAGCCTTCGTTGACCTGATCGAGGCGGATGCGGTTGGTGATCAGTTCGTCGAGCTTGAGCCTGCCCTTGAGGTACTCTCCGGCAAGCCAGGGAAAATCCCGGCGCGGGCGCGCGCCACCATAACTGGAGCGCACGATGCGCTTTTCGCCCATCAGCGATCCCCAGCGAAAGCCGACCTCGTCGTTGATATTGATCTTGCCGAGCCAGACGACCTCTCCGCCCGGCCGCACCGCTTCGACGGAAAGACGCAGGGTAGCTTTGCTGCCCGCCGCTTCGAACACGTAGTCGGCGCCGCGGCCGTCGGTCAAGGCCTTGATCTGGTCCAGCGCGCCGGCGACGGAACCGTCGACGGTGTGCATCGCGCCGAACTGCACGGCGCGGTCCAGCCTGGCCTTGCCCACGTCCACGGCGATGATCCGGCCGGCATCCACCATTTTTGCTCCTTGCAAGGCGTTCAAGCCGACGGCACCGCAACCGATCACGACGACACTGGCGCCGGCCTCGACCCGCGCCTTGCGAACCACGGCGCCCACCCCGGTCATCACGCCGCAGCCGATGATGCAGGCACGATCGAACGGAATCTCGCGCGGAATCGGAATCGCGCCAGACTCTGGCACGATGGTGTATTCGGCATGCGTCGAGGTCACCGAGTAATGGTGGACCGGGTGGCTGCCGCGCTTCATCCGCGAGCGTCCGTCGAGCAGGAAGCCCTTGGGCTGGTTGCGTGCGAACGGCTCGCACAGGATCGGCAGGTCGCGCTCGCAGTAAAAGCAGTGCCCGCAATGCGGATTCCAGGAACAGATGACGTGATCGCCGGCCTTGACCTGGGTCACTTCGCTGCCCACCGCCTCGACGATGCCCGCGCCTTCGTGGCCGAGCACGATCGGCAGCGGATAGGCAAGCGCGCCCTGGATCACCTCCAGGTCGGTATGGCAGAGTCCGCTTGCCCTGATTTTCACCAGCACATCGGTCGGCGACAACGGCGCCATTTCCAGCATGTCGAGCGTCATCGGCTCGTTGACTTTGTTGAGCACTGCTGCGCGAAATTTCATGCGATCTCCGGCATTCGGGCGTTAACGTCGTTCTGTCCTGGGGATCAGGTAGTCGAGCAGTTTCGGGTGAAACGACAAGTCGAGCAGTCGCTGGGCAAAGGCGCCGGCAGC
>JBDTRK010000121.1:0-10346 GCA_039931685.1 Betaproteobacteria bacterium
GCCGGAGGTGGCCGTGTCCAGCCCGGCGATGATCTTGAGCAGTGTGGACTTGCCGCAGCCGGACGGTCCGACCAGGATCAGGAATTCCCCCGACTCGACCTCCAGGTCGATATCCTTGAGGACCTCGACGGTTCCGAACACCTTGCGCACGTTTCTCACGGACAGCGACGACACGTTGTCTCCTTTCAACCCTTCACCGAGCCGGCGGTCAGGCCGCGCATGAAATATTTGCCGGCCACCACATAGACAAACAGCGTCGGCAACGCGGCGATGACGGCCGCTGCCATGTCGACGTTGTATTCCTTCACCCCGGTAGACGTGTTCACCAGGTTGTTGAGCGCCACCGTGATGGGCTGGCGTTGCCCGGAAGAGAACACCACGCCGAACAGGAAGTCGTTCCAGATCTGGGTGAACTGCCAGATGATGCAGACCACGATGATCGGCGGAGAAATCGGCAGGATGATGCGCCAGAAAATGCGGAAGAACCCGGCGCCGTCGATGCGCGCGGCCTTGATCATTTCGTCTGGAACGGCGACGTAGAAGTTGCGGAAGAACAGCGTGGTGAACGCCAGGCCGTAAACCACGTGCACGAAGATCAGGCCGGCGATCGAATTGGCGATGCCGATATAACCGAGCGTCTGCGCCATCGGCAGCAGCACCACCTGGAACGGGATGAAGCAACCCAGCAGCAGCAGCGTGAAGAACAGGTCGCTGCCGCGAAAACGCCACATCGTGAGCACATACCCGTTGAGGGCACCGATCAAAGTCGAGATCAGCACCGCCGGCACGACGAAACTCACGGAATTCCAGAAATTTCCCTTCAGCCCGTCGCAATCGACCCCGGTACACGCGCCGGACCATGCCTTGGCCCAGGCGTCGAAGGTGATCTCCACGGGAAGTGACACAAGATTGCCGGCGCGGATGTCGTCCAGCGTTTTGAGCGATGTCGAGATCATCACGAACAGCGGCATCAGGTAGTACAACGCGAACAGGATCAGCAGCGCGTAGATGATGCTACGGCCGACGACATGGGAGCCGGCAGTCTGCGTGCGCTGGAAGTCAGCCACGGCGATGCCTGCGTGTTTCCGAATACATCATCGGCACCACCACCGCGACCACCGTCATCAGCATCATCATGGCGCTGGCGGCGCCCAAACCGATCTGGTTGCGGTTGAAGGCGAAGGTATACATGAACGTTGCCGGCATATCCGAGGAAAACCCCGGACCCCCGCCGGTCAGTGCCATCACCAGGTCGAAACTCTTGATGGCGATGTGGGAGAGGATGATCAGGGAGCTGAAGAAAACCGGGCGCAGCGACGGAATGATGATGCGCGTGTAAATGCGTACCGGTCCCGCCCCATCGACCTGTGCAGCCTTGATAATGGCGTCGTCGACGCCGCGAAGACCCGCCAGGAACAGGGCCATGACGAAGCCGGTGGACTGCCAGGCACCGGCAAGCACGACGGCATAGATCGACATGCCGGGAGTTATTATCCATTCGAAAGTGAAGGTTTCGAAACCCAGTTGGCGCATCAGGTGCTGCAATCCGAGACCGGGATTGAGAATCCAGCGCCAGGCCGTGCCGGTGACGATGAACGAAAGCGCCATCGGATAGAGGTATATGGCACGCAGGAATCCCTCGGCGCGGATGCGCTGGTCGAGCAGGATCGCCAGCAGCAGGCCGGTCACCATGCAAACGCCGATGAAAAGGGAACCGAATATCCCGAGATTCGTGAGTGCGGTCCACCAGCGTTCGTTCTGGAACAGTGCGATGTACTGCAGCAGTCCGGCAAACTCGTAACGCGGAAGTAACCTCGATTCCGTGAACGAGAGCCAGGCGGTCCAGAGAATGAAACCGTAGATGAATATCAGCGCGCACAATAACGTCGGTCCGAGCACGATTCTCGGCAGTGCGGTTTCGATGCGATCCCGCCATCCCCTGCCGGGACGCGAATTCGGAGCGGCTTCCGAAAGCGAAGGATTCACGCGTCCCTCATTGTGCGAATCGTGGCGCTGGAGGGCCGCGACGGCAGGAGCCGTCGTGGCCTCCGGGTGGTGGTGTTGCCTACTTCTTGCCGGCCACGGCCATTTTTTCCGCAGCAGCCTTCGGCGTCATGCCCGGGGTGTTCATGAAGCTGGTGACCACGTCGAACATGGCGCCCTTGTTTGCCGGTGGCATGGCCATCTCGTGCGCCCAACTCGGCACCAGACTGCCGCTCTTGGAGGCGGAAACGAAGTCCGCAGCGGAATCCTTGGCGCACTGGTCGAACTTGTCCAGGTTCATGCCGAGACGTACCGGGATCGAGCCCTTGTTGAGGTTGAAAACCTCCTGGAACTGCGGTTCCATGATGGCCGCGGCCAGATGCGCCTGTGCGGTCTTCGCGCCCGGATCCTTCTGGGTGAACATGATGAAACTGTCGATGTTGAAGGTGTATGAACCCTTGTTGCCCGGCGCCGGCATACAGATGTAATCCTTGCCCGGTTTCTTGCCGGCGGCGGTGAATTCGCCTTTTGCCCAGTCGCCCATGAATTGCATGGCGGCCTTGCCGTTGATCACCATTGCAGTGGCCAGGTTCCAGTCGCGGTTGGCGGCATCCTTGTCGATATATTTCTGGACCACGCGCAGTGTCGCGAAGGACTTTTCCATCTGCGGACTGTTGAGCGCGGCCGGATCAAGATCCACGAACGCTTTCTTGTACCACTGCGCACCACCGGTACCGAGCGCCACGGACTCGAATACCGTCGAGTCCTGCCAGGGTTGCCCGCCGTGCGCGACCGCGATGAAACCGGCCTTCTGGATTTTCTCGGCAGCCACCGCGAATTCATCCCACGTAGTCGGAATCTTGGCGCCGGCCTTCTTGAACACTTCCGGATTCGCCCACATCCAGTTCACCCGGTGTACGTTGACCGGGACTGCGACATAGTGCCCCTGATACTTCATTATGTTGCTCACCACCGGCGGCAGCAGGTTGTCCCAGTTACCGGCCTTGGCGACATCGTCGAGATTGGCGAGCACGCCTTCGCGGGCCCACTCCTGGATGCCGGGCCCCTTTACCTGAGCAGCGGTAGGTGGTTTTCCCGATACCACTCGCGATTTGAGCACGGTCATGGCGGTTTCACCGCCGCCGCCCGCAACCGCGAAGTCCTTCCACTTGTCGCCTTTGCTTTCGAGGATTTTCTTGAGTTCGCCGACGGATTTGGCTTCGCCGCCGGAAGTCCACCAGTGCAGCACTTCGACTTCACCCGCGGCGGCGGGAAGCGCGAACGCAATCCCGACTGCCAGCACGAGCCCGGACAGGGTTCCCACTGCCATGCTTTGTTTCATGCTTTCCTCCACGAGATTTTGAGTATTTTGTTCGGCGGCCACTGCATGACAACCATGCTTACGACCGAAACCGGATCGGCGATCATTACTTTTACACTATAGGAGGCTGCGGGTGGGGGCGCAATGGCAGCCGCCGTCGCAACGCAACATGGCTGTGATCCCCTGCCGGACTACAGTAAAATCAGGCTTTCACCGGGGGATTCGCCAATGACCATTCGCGTTGCAATAAACGGCTATGGCCGTATCGGGCGCAATATTTTGCGCGCGCATTACGAGGGCGGAAAAAAGCACGATATCCAGATCGTTGCAATCAACGATCTCGGCGATGCGAAGATCAACGCCCACCTGACCCGGTATGACACCGCCCACGGCAAGTTTCCGGGCACGGTGGCGGTCGACGGAGATTACCTGGTCGTCAATGGCGACAAGATCAAGGTCTGCGCCGTGCGCAACCCCGCCGAACTGCCGTGGAAAGACCTCGGCGTGGACGTGGTGCTCGAGTGCACCGGGTTATTCACCAGCAAGGCCAAGGCCGGCGCCCACCTGACGGCGGGTGCGAAGAAAGTCATCATTTCCGCGCCCGGCGACAAGGATGTCGACGCGACGGTGGTGTACGGCGTGAATCACGGCGTCCTGAAAGCCGCGCATACCGTGATTTCCAACGCCAGTTGCACCACCAATTGCCTGGCGCCGATGGTCAAGGTTTTGCATGATCGCATCGGCGTGGTCAACGGACTGATGACCACCATTCATGCCTATACCAACGATCAGGTGCTGACCGACGTGTATCACACCGACCTGCGGCGTGCGCGTTCGGCGACCATGTCGATGATTCCGACCAAGACGGGCGCCGCTGCTGCGGTGGGCCTGGTACTGCCCGAGCTCAACGGCAAGCTGGACGGCTTCGCCATGCGGGTACCGACGATCAATGTTTCAATCGTCGACCTCAGCTTCGTCGCCCGGCGTGCAACGACCGTGGATGAAGTCAACAACGCCGTGAAACAGGCTTCCGAAGCGGAACTCAAGGGCATTCTCGAATACAACAAGGATCCGCTGGTTTCAATAGACTTCAACCATAACCCGGCGTCTTCCGTGTTCGACTCCACGCTGACCAAGGTTTCGGAAGGAACGCTGGTCAAGGTATGCTCCTGGTACGACAACGAGTGGGGATTCAGCAATCGCATGCTCGATACCACGATCGCATTCGTGAACGCAAAGTAGGCGCAGGTCGCCTCCGGGTGGAGGGCACAGGGACGAATCGGCCGCATGTCGAGCTCGATCCTTCGTGCCCTCTGCCGTTGCAGAATCCTTGAACGGAAAATTTGACGCGATGCCCATCCTGCGTATGACCGATCTCGACCTGCGCGGCAAGCGCGTGTTTATCCGTGCCGACCTGAACGTTCCGCAGGACGATGTCGGCAAGATCACCGACGACACCCGCATCCGCGCATCTGTCCCGGCGCTGCGCCAGGCGCTCGATGCCGGCGCCGCCGTCATGGTGACATCGCACCTCGGTCGGCCCACTGAGGGCGAATTCAAGCCGGAGGATTCGCTGGCGCCGATCGCGCAGCGCCTGTCGCAGTTGCTCGGCGTGCCGGTGCCGCTGAAGGCGAACTGGGTCGACGGCGTGGACGTCAAACCCGGGCAAATCGTGTTGCTGGAAAATTGCCGGGTCAACAAGGGTGAAAAGAAGAACGACGACACGCTGGCGAAAAAGATGGCCGCGTTGTGCGACGTATACGTGAACGACGCGTTCGGCACGGCGCATCGTGCGGAAGCGACGACCTACGGCATTGCCAGATACGCGCCTGTCGCTTGCGCCGGACCGCTCATGGCCGCTGAACTCGACGCGCTGGGCAAGGCATTGCGCGATCCGAAGCGACCGCTGGTCGCCATCGTCGCCGGTTCGAAAGTATCGACGAAGCTCACCATCCTCGGCGAACTGGCAAAAAAGGTGGATCAACTGATCGTCGGCGGCGGCATCGCCAATACGTTCATGCTGGCCGCCGGACTGTCGATCGGCAAATCGCTGGCCGAAGCCGATCTCGTCGGCGAAGCCCGCAACATCATGGCCATGCTCGAAGCCAAGGGCGGCGGCGTGCCGATTCCGGTCGACGTGGTTTGTGCCAAGGAATTTTCGGCCGATGCCCGGGCTACGGTGAAGGATGCGAAAGACGTTGCCGGCGACGATTTGATCCTCGACATTGGGCCGCGGACTGCCGCGCAGCTCGCCGCCATCCTTGGCAAGGCCGGGACGATCGTCTGGAATGGTCCCGTCGGAGTGTTCGAATTCGAACGCTTCGGCGAAGGCACGAAGACGCTGGCAAAGGCGATAGCGGAGTCGCCGGCATTCTCGATCGCGGGCGGCGGGGATACGGTTGCGGCCATCGCGAAATACGGCATCGAAAACAAAATCGGCTACATCTCAACCGGTGGCGGCGCTTTCCTCGAATTCCTCGAAGGTAAGAAATTACCCGCCGTGGAAATCCTCGAAGCGCGCGCGGCCGGCTAATTCACGGGAAAGCGGCATGACGCAAAGAAGCACGAAAATCGTAGCCACCCTCGGTCCGGCTTCCACCGACCGCGACGTTCTCACGCGCATGATCGCGCACGGTGTGGACGTGGTCCGCATGAATTTCTCCCATGGCGCCAAGGAAGAACACCTGGCTCGCGCAGAACTGGTGCGCGATATCGCCCGGTCCCTGGAGCGTACGGTCGGCATCATGTGCGACCTGCAGGGACCGAAAATCCGCATCGGGAAATTCGAGACCGGCAAGATCACGCTCAACAAGGGCGACGCCTTTACCTTGGATGCGGATTGCGCGATGGGCGACCAGCATCAGGTCGGCCTCGACTACAAGGAATTGCCACGTGACGTGTCTTCGGGAGCGGTGCTGCTGCTCGACGATGGCAGGCTGGTGCTCGATGTGCAGAAAGTACACGGCAGCCGCATCACCACCACGGTGCGCGTCGGCGGCGTGCTGTCGAACAACAAGGGCATCAATCGCCAGGGCGGCGGACTGACGGCGCCCGCGCTGACCGCCAAGGACATGGAGGACATCAAGACCTCGGTGGTCATGAAGGCGGATTTCCTCGCCGTCTCGTTTCCAAAAAGCGGCGCAGACATGTACATGGCCAGGGAATTGATGCGCGCAGCCGGCGGACGTTCGATTCTGATTGCCAAGATGGAGCGCACCGAAGCCATCGTCGCCATGGACGAAATCATGGACTCCTGCGACGGCATCATGGTTGCGCGCGGAGACCTCGCCGTGGAAGTCGGCGATGCCGCAGTCCCGGCATTGCAGAAGCGCATGATCCGGGCGGCGCGCGAGCGCAATAAGCTCACCATCACTGCGACGCAAATGATGGAATCGATGATCACGAGTCCGGTGCCGACCCGGGCGGAAGTTTCCGACGTTGCGAATGCCGTGCTGGACGGCACCGACGCGGTCATGCTCTCCGCCGAGACGGCGAGCGGAAAATACCCGGTCGAAACCGTCGAATCCATGGCGCGTATCTGCCTCGAAGCGGAAAAGTCCGCCGATTTCACGCTCGACCGCGAGTTCCTCAATCGCGTATTCACGCGCGTCGACCAATCCATCGCCATGGCGGCGCTGTTTACGGCTTACCACCTGAAGGTCAAGGCGATTGCCGCGCTGACGCAGTCGGGTTCGACGGCGCTGTGGATCTCGCGTTTGAATTGCGGCGTGCCGATCTATGCGTTGACCCCGGAAATCTCGACCCGCTATCGCCTGAGCCTGTTTCGCGATGTCTATCCGCTGATGATCAAATACATCGGGCACGATCGCGACCACTTGCTGAGGGAAGCCGAGGATCAGCTGGTCACGGCTGGTCTGGTGCAAAAAGGTGATCTGATCGTGATCGCGTTCGGCGAACCAATCGGATCGCCGGGCGGTACCAATACCATGAAGATCGTCAAGGTCGGTGAAAGTAGAAAATCGTGACTGTCGTGACTGCCGTGACTGCCGTGACTGTCGTAACTTCGTAGACACTAAAACGGAATCCAAATCATGGCGCTCATATCAATGCGACAACTGCTCGACCACGCTGCGGAAAATAAATACGGCGTGCCCGCGTTCAACGTCAACAACCTCGAACAGGTCCAGGCCATCATGCAGGCCGCCGACGAAACCAATTCGCCGGTGATCATGCAAGCCTCGGCCGGGGCCAGGAAATACGCCGGCGAGCCTTTCCTGCGTCACCTGATCGAAGCGGCGGTGGAAATGTACCCGCACATCCCGGTGGTCATGCACCAGGACCACGGCGCCAATCCGGCGGTATGCCAGCGTTCCATCCGCTCGGGTTTTTCCAGCGTGATGATGGACGGCTCGTTGATGGAAGACATGAAAACCCCGGCATCGTATGACTACAACGTCAAGGTCACGCGCCGCGTGGTGGACATGGCTCACGCCGTGGGCGTGTCGGTGGAAGGCGAACTGGGCTGCCTGGGCTCGCTGGAGACCATGAGCGCGGGCAAGGAAGACGGCTCCGGCGCCGAAGGCGCGCTCACCCACGACATGTTGCTCACCGACCCGGATCAGGCGGCCGACTTTGTCAGGGAAACTGAAGTCGATGCCCTGGCCATTGCCATAGGCACTTCGCATGGCGCCTACAAATTCAGCCGCAAGCCCACCGGGGATATCCTGGCCATCGAGCGCATCAAGGCGATTCATCAGCGTATCCCCAACACCCACCTGGTCATGCACGGCTCGTCGAGCGTGCCGCAGGACTGGCTCAAGGTGATCCGCGACAACGGCGGGGAGATGAAGGAGACCTATGGCGTGCCGGTCGAGGAAATCCAGGAGGGCATCCGCCACGGGGTGAGAAAGATCAACATCGACACCGACATTCGCCTGGCGATGACCGGAGCCATTCGCCGCGCATTCAACAAGGACAAAGGCGAGTTCGACCCGCGTAAGTACTTGAAAGATGCGATGCTGGCGGCCAGAGGCATCTGCAAGGCGCGTATGCAAGCATTTGGTACCGCCGGCCAGGCCGGCAAGATCAATCCGGTCGCGCTGGATACCATGGCTGACAAGTATGCGAAGCACGAGATGCGCGCCGTCGTCAATTGATCCCTTGACAGAACGGACACCAGAAACCGCATGTTGACCAAAGCAAAGAGCGCCCGCTACGCTCAGTTCATTCTGGAAGTGGTCGAGAACATCGGCCTCATCATCATCGGCGTGGCGACGGTTTTCGCCGGCTACCACGAAGTGATGCTGATGATCGGCAACGGCAAGGTCACTCTGGCCGATCTGCTGCTGATGTTTCTGTATCTGGAGGTGCTGACCATGGTCGGGCTGTATTACAACTCCGGCAAGCTGCCCGTCAGATTCCCGCTGTATATCGCCATGGTGGCGCTGGCGCGGTATCTGATTCTCGATATCAAGGACCTTGATGTCTGGCGCATGGTGGCGGTGTCGGGATCGGTGCTGTTGATCGCAATCGCGGTGCTGATCATCCGCTACGGGCACGTACGTTTTCCATATTCCGAAGACGGCGCGCGCCAGGCCGACGATAGCAGGCCGCGGTACGGCAAGGAATGATTCAGGCAAATCGCAGTATTTTTCCCGCCGGCAGACGAGTCCGGCATCAATTCAACCAAGGCAGGAGCAGGCATGGGCAACAAAAAGGCTGACGTGAAAAAAAGCTCTCCCAGAGTGGCGATCGTAATGGGAAGCACCAATGACTGGGACGTAATGCAGCACGCGGCGCGGCAACTTAAGGATTTCGGCGTGCCCTACGAGGCACGTGCACTTTCCGCACATCGCACACCACAATTGCTCGCGCAGTTCGTCGAACAATGCGTGGCGGACGGCACGCAGTGCTTCATCGCCGGCGCGGGGGGTGCCGCCCATCTTGCCGGCGTCGTCGCGGCGCTGACCACGCTCCCGGTGCTCGCCGTGCCCATTCCGTCGAAGCACCTCGGCGGACTGGATTCGCTGCTCTCCATGGTGCAGATGCCCAAAGGCATTCCGGTGGCAACGTTCGCCATCGGCGATGGCGGTTCGGCGAACGCGGGCTTGTTTGCCGTTGCGATGCTTGCGCTCGGCGACAAGGATCTGGCCAAGCGCCTGCAGGCTTTCCGGGTCAAACAGGCAGACGCGGTGAAGGCAGCCAAACTGCCTGAACTGTCCTGAGGCTGACGCAGAGTTGCCGACATGACTACTAACAAACCACTGCACGAATCCTCCCTGAAGTCCCTCAAATTCCTGCACCGCGGGAAAGTGCGCGACCTCTACGAAATCGATGCCGATCGCATGCTGATCATCCAGACCGACCGGCTGTCCGCATTCGATGTCATCCTGCCCGATCCGATTCCCGGCAAGGGGCGGGTGCTGACCGCGATGTCGAATTTCTGGTTCCGCAAACTCGGCCACGTCATTCCGAATCACCTGCTCGAAACGACGCCGGAGTCGGTAGTCGCCCCGGCGGAACGTGACCAGGTGGCGGGCCGCGCTTTCGTGGTGCGCAGGCTCAAGCCGCTGCCGATCGAAGCGATCGTGCGCGGCTATATCACCGGTTCAGGCTGGAAGGACTACCAGAAAACGCGGAGCATCTGCGGCCTCCCGCTGCCTGCCGGCCTGAAAGAGGCGCAGCAACTGCCGCAGCCCTTGTTTACGCCGTCGACGAAAGCGCCGATCGGGGAGCACGACGAGAATATTTCCTTCACGCAAATGGAAAAACTCATTCCGCCAGCGCTGGCGGCCCAGGTGCGTGACAAGACCATCCAGCTGTATTCCGAAGCAGCGGCTTACGCTGCGACGCGCGGCATCATCATCGCCGATACCAAGTTCGAATTCGGTCAGGATGTGGCAGGCAAGCTGTACCTCATCGATGAAGCGTTGACGCCCGACTCTTCGCGCTTCTGGCCCAGCGACCAGTACCGCGTCGGCAGCAGTCCGCCCTCTTTCGACAAGCAATTCGTGCGCGACTGGCTGGAAGCACAGAAGTGGAACAAGCAACCGCCCGCGCCTTCGCTGCCTGCCGACGTCCT
>JBDTRK010000122.1:0-10311 GCA_039931685.1 Betaproteobacteria bacterium
TCGATCGGCCCGTTCTGGGACGCCAACGAAACCTGGCTGGTGCTGGGCGTGGGCATCCTGCTGGTCGCGTTCCCGCACGCGCACGGCATCATCCTGCCGTCGCTTTATCTCGAAGTGGCGGCGATGCTGATCGCGCTGATCCTGCGCGGCGTTGCCTTCGAGTTCCGCGTGAAAGCGTCGGGGTGGCACCAGTCGATGTGGAACCACCTGTTCTTCGCCGGCTCGCTCGGCACCGCGGTCGCGCAAGGCGCGATGCTGGCCGGCGTTATCACCGGGTTTCGCGGCGGGACGGCCTTCATCGCCTTCGAGTTCCTGGTGGGGATCGGCCTGGCCGGCGGCTATGCGTTGCTGGGGGCGACCTGGCTGGCGATCAAGACCGAAGGCGATCTGCACGCGCGCGCGCTCAAATGGAGCAAGGCGGCGGCGTTTCTCGCCGCCGCGGGCGTCGCTGCGATCAGCCTGGCGACGCCGTTCGCCAGCGCCGGCATCATGGATAAATGGTTCAGCTGGCCACGGCTGCTGTGGTTGTCGCCCCTGCCGTTGCTCACCGTGGCGGCGTTTGCCGGCATCCTGCTATCGGTCTCACGGCTGCAGCGCGCGCAATCGAAGCGCGAATGGCTGCCGTTCGTGCTGACGGTATGGATATTCGTGTTCGCCTATGCCGGGCTTGCCTACAGCATGTTTCCCTATCTGGTGCTCGATCGCATGACAATCTGGCAGGCGGCCGCGGCGCCCGAATCGCTGCTGTTCGTCTTCGTCGGCACCTGCGTCGTGCTGCCGGTAATCATCGCCTATACGGCGTTTTCCTACAGCGTGTTCTGGGGCAAGGCGCGCGCGCTGACCTACGGGGAATGAGGCAGGACGCAAAGGGCAGGACTCAGGACGTAGGACTCAGGACTCAGGTAAAGGATTTAGTACCGGCTCTGGGCTCTTACTGAGTCCTGAGTCCTCCGTCCTGAGTCCTCAATTCTTCGTGCCGAACAACCGGTCCCCCGCATCCCCGAGTCCCGGAACGATGTAGGCATGCTCGTCCAGATGATCGTCGAGTGCGGCCACGAACATTGGTACGTCCGCGTGTTGTCGCTGGAACTCGCCGACGCCTTCGGGTGAAGCCACCAGGGCGAGAAACAGGATGTCCCTGGCCGGCACGCCACGCTGCTTCAGGACTTGCACAGCATGCGCGGCGGAATGGCCGGTGCCGATCATCGGGTCGCACAGGATGAAAACGCGGCCTTCGACTTCCGGCAGCCGCACCAGATATTCAACCGGACGGTGGTTTTCATCCCGATACAGCCCGATGTGCCCGACGCGGGCGGAGGGAATCAATTCCTGCAATCCGTCCGCCATGCCGATGCCGGCGCGCAACACCGGCACGATCGCCAGTTTTTTGCCGGCGATGACCGGCGCCTGCATGGACGTCATCGGCGTTTCGATCGTGCGCGTGGTGAGCGGCAGGTTGCGAGTGACCTCGTAACCCATCAACAAGGTGATCTCGCGCAACAACTCACGGAACGTGCGGGTCGATGTCTTGCGGTCCCGCATGTGCGTGAGCTTGTGCTGGATCAGCGGATGATCGAGGATGAATAGTTGCGGGAAGCGCGGGTCCTTTTTCATTGCGGTCCTGGTTTCGGATTCACGGGTGGCATCGATATCGCAGTCGGGCTGACTGTGCGGCTTGCAAGTGTAGCGATTGGCGGGCGCACATGCCGCTCCTGATCAGGTCAGGTCGCCGCGGATCGCCTTGGTAAACATCCGGTGCATCTCGGCATCGCCGGCTGGCCGCCGATTGCCCCCGGTCGAGGGGTCGTTCACGGCCATCGGCGTGAGCAGGTCCAGTTCGCTTTCCTTGACTAGGCAGCTGAGGTTGGTGCGATGACAACGGGGTAAGACGCCCACCGGCTGTCCGCGGCCAGTATGGTTGAATAAACAACCGACGGCAACCGACGGGAAGCGCCGGATTGAGATTAAAATGTCGGAGAGCAGTATGCATTTCTTGTGAACCAAAAATGTCGTTAGCGCGCTCGCATCCCCTCATTGGCCTGACCACTTACGGTCGCAGTGTCGACAATCGCTATTCCCTGCCCGCCGACTACCTTGACGCGGTGCGCCGGGCCGGCGGCGTACCGCTCCTGATCGCGCCCGGCGAACACCGTTGGGAAGCGCCGATGCAGGTGCTCGATGCCCTGATCCTCACGGGCGGCGGAGACATCGATCCCGATCGCTATCGTGGCAAGCGTCACGAAACCAACTACGGCATCGACCCGGAGCGCGACGCCTTCGAACTTGGGCTCGGGCGCCGCGCCATCGAGTCGGGGCTGCCGACGCTGGGCATCTGCCGGGGCGCGCAGTTGCTGAACGTGGTGCAGGGCGGCACGTTGATCGAGCATATTCCGGATGAGTTCGGGGAATCGGTCCTGCATCGTGCGCCGCCGCGGGAGCCGGTGCGGCACAGCGTGCGCCTCGATGCGTCGTCCCGGCTTGCGAGCATCCTCGGGCTCGACGAGTTGCATGTAACTTCCTGGCATCATCAGGCGCTGCGTGGCGTGGCCACCGGGCTGCAGGCGGTGGGGCATGCGCCGGACGGCACCATCGAAGCGGTCGAAATGCCGGATCATCCGTGGCTGATCGCCGTGCAATGGCATCCCGAACTCACCGCGGCCGCCGATCCGTTGCAACAGAAATTGTTCGATGCGATCGTGCAGCACGCGCGGGAAAATCCGCGCAGGCCCTAGCGCAAGGCCGATCCGCGCGCGTCCGTGCTGACGTCACGCGGCATTTTCCGGTTTTACGGCAGCTTGATTTTTCCGGGCAGTCCGCCGGGCCCGCCGAATGCGCCGGGAATGCCCTCGGGGATGACGATCGACGAGCTCTGCTGCCGGCGCATTTCCTGCAATTCCTTGACCGCGCGCTCGACCGCAACGGCCGCGAACTCGGCAAACTTCTCCGATGCCTGGCCGAGGGAATCGGCTTCCACCTCAAAGGCCAGCGGCAGCGCGCCGACCGGCGTCATCAACTGGGTTTCCCCCACGTAGATCACCTTGCGTTCGGCATCGACCGAACTGTCGCGCTTGACCGGCGTCATGACGCGAATGGTGCCGATCTTGCGGTCGGTAAAAATTTCCTCGCGATAAAGGTTCGCGGGGTCCATCTTCAATTCGGGTGTGTTCTCGGCGGCCATGACGATATTCCTGCGTTGGGTTCTCGTGGAAAGACGACGGCGATTATCCCACGACTTTGCGAACTGATAACCGGCCCGTGCGGCATGGAGGTTACACTGCCGCTATCACCTGTCACCCGTTACGACTTCATGCTCGCGTACCGCCATCTTTTCCATGCCGGCAATTTCGCCGATGTTTTCAAGCACTCGCTTCTGGCCCGGCTGGTGCTCGCGCTCGCCGCAAAGGACAAGCCCTTCTTCGTCCTCGATACGCATGCCGGCATCGGTCGCTACGACCTGACCCATGAATGGGCGTTGAAGAACGAGGAATTCAAGCAGGGTATCGCCATGGTCTGGGGAAGGCCTGGCGCGCCGCAGGAGTTCACCCCTTATTTCGACGCCATCAGGGGAGAGAACGCCGGCAACGCATTGCGTTTCTATCCCGGTTCGCCGCGCATCGTGCGTCGCCTGCTGCGGCCAGCCGACCGCATGATCCTGGTCGAACTGAACAAAAAGGATTGCGAAAGCCTGGGCGGCCTGTTCAGCGGCGATCGCCAGACCAGCGTGTACCTGATGGACGGCTATCAGGCGCTGAAGGCCTTCCTGCCGCCGCAAGAGCGGCGCGGGCTGATCTTCATCGATTCATCATTTGACCGCGCGCGCGAATTCGACCGCCTGGCCGGCGCGCTCGTGGAAGCGCACCGGCGCTTTGCCACGGGCGTGTATGCGCTCTGGTATCCGTTGATGGAGCCGCTTGCGATGCGCGCCTTCGAGCGACGGCTGGTGGCGACCGGCATTGCGAAAATGCTCCAGCTGGAACTGTCGGTCGTCCCGGAAGACTGGAGCGCCAACATGCGCGGCTGCGGAATGGTGGTGGTCAACCCGCCTTTCGGTTTCGAGGCGCAGGCGCGCACCATGCTGAAATGGCTGCAGCCGGCGCTTTCGCGGCAAAGCGGCGGCACCCAGCGTGTGGTTTGGCTGGTGCCGGAGAAGCGCTAGTGGCGTAGTAACCCTTTGAACCGCATGGCGGGCCACCGTGGGGCTGGTGCCTGCCGAGTGCACCGTTAGTGCGCATTGTTTTGGCTGCGACCCCGGTCTTGCCCGTGTGCGTGGGTGGCCCGAAATTTGCTGAACTTTGGTACAGCAGGTGGGTCAGTCTTGCATCAGCCAAGTAGTTAAGAAAGTCTCAGTTACCGGCTCGGCGGGGTCGGGAGGAAGCGCCGGTCCAAGGGCCATGCACATGGATTCGCTTTCTCTGGCATCTCTGGCACTGCAGCTGCTCGCATCCGTTCATGCCTACTCTGGTTATCCGGCGACGAAGAGCCTGCCGGAGATCCATCAGGCTCCGTTGGCGGAAATCCAGCAGCGCTTTTGCCGCAGCACTTGTTACGCCCAGGCGTTTTACCGGCCGGGCGAGGGCGTCTACATAGACGAGGCATTCGATCTCGCCAACGACGAATTCGCGCGCTCGGTGCTGCTGCATGAACTGGTGCACCACGTGCAGCGCGTCAGTGGCGCATTTCAGAAAATGCCGTCGGAGTGCGCGCGCTGGTATGCGGCCGAGCGCGAGGCCTACACCATCCAGAACCGTTACCTGGAAGAAATGCACGACGCCCATCGCGTCAACGTCAATGCCTGGCGGGCGCAGTGCGACTATTGACCGGCGGCCGGCACGATGATGTAATCGTATTGGGGAAGGGCGATCGCAAGTCATAGGGAGTCGCCTTGGATAAGTCCGCTTTGGTGTCGCTGATGGTGGAGCTGTTTACCGCCATCAGGCTTCTGTCCGCCTACCCGGACCCAGCCGTGTTGCCTGAAGTCCATGCGCTGCCGCAGGCGGAAATTCAGCGCCGCCTGTGCGGTGGCCGTTCCTGCCGCGTAAAAGCCTACTATCATCCGGACTCCGGCGTCATCTTCGACGAAGCCCTGGACCTGCGGGGCGACGCGTTCGATCGCTCGATCCTGCTGCACGAGTTGGTCCATCACCTGCAAAAAACCACCGGCAGGTACCAGGCGGTGGCGAGTTTTTGCAGCAGGCGGATTTCCGAGGAAATAGAAGCCTACGAAATCCAGAACCGCTACCTTTCGGAGGTCCATTCCAAGCGCCGGGCGCTGAGCATGGGCTGGACCGGCAGGTGCACAGACGCGGTCGATGCGATCAAGCCGCCAGCTTCCTCGGGTGGCGGCGGCGATTGACGATGCGCCGCCGCGCCATGTGGTCGGCAGCTCAGGCATCGCTTAGCCGTTTGCCCCCACCGGATCGGATGAAACGTGTGCAACAAGGGCATAATGTCTGCTGTGCTTGACGATCCGGTTTCGCGCCGGCCCGGCATGATCCGATTGTCCGGGATCGTGTAAGTACTGCTGCGGGCGCGCGACTGAGGCTCTCGGGGGGGGAAAATCGATATTGCAGGCGCGAGTTCGTGACGGCGGACACAGGGCCTGCGTCAGCGTGGTTGCGTCGCTGGTGTAGCGGTTTTCCCGCAGGTGCATGTGGGCGTTGCGGGCGGCGGCATGGATCGGCCAAGCCGGCCAACAAACTGAACAGGAACTGGCGTGGCGAAGGACTCGTACGGCGCTTCAAGCCGGGAACGGCCCGGCTCTCGACGCGCGATGGGTCGACACTCCAATTCGTCGGCCCGTTTTTTATCGGAATGGAGCGTGCCAACCGGCAATTTTTTGGCCACGGCATCCTGAGGTGACATGAGCGTGATGAAAAGAAAACTTTTATTCCTGATTTCCGCGGGCGCCGTGGCAATGCTTTGCCAGCCGGCATTCGCCATGACGTCCGCGATGGTCACGTCCTGTCCGGCGGGCATGGATCAGAAGGTCGAAACCCTCAGCGGCATGTTCAAGATTCACGTGATCTGCGATCACGTGATGTTCGAGATTCCAGCCGCAATGCTGAATCGGGACATGCTGGTCAACACCGAATTCGCCGCGCTGTCCACCGGCAGCGACTTCGTCGCCCCGGGCTCGGTCGTGGACAATCGCGTCATCCGCTGGGTGCGCCGCGGCAACAAGCTTTATCTTGAAAACGTGCGCTACGAGATGTGGGCGCAGAACATGACCAGCCTGCAGCGAGGCGTGGAATCGGCTTCGCTGCGTACGGTCATCAAGGCCTTCGACATCATCACCGAAGGTCCGGATAAAGCCCCCATCATTGATATCACCGCGTTATTCATCAGCGAAGTGCCGGACGGCTTTGCGTTGGAGTTCATGCAGTATTTCCGCATGAATTCTGTCGATCCCAAGCGCTCTTTTATCGAAAGCGTGAAAGCTTTTCCGCAGAACGTCGATATCCGCTACCAGCAAACCTGGGTGCCTTCAGCGGCGGAACTTAGGAAGAACGTGGAAGACGAGTCGGAGCGCGTGCCGGCCACGCTCGGATTCATATTCCACACGAGCTGGTTGCTCCTGCCCGAGGAGCCGATGGCTCCCCGTTACGCGGACGACCGCGTCGGCTACTTCTCGGTTCCGTTCGACGATTACGGGACCGAAGATCATGGCAAGGTCAGGCGCGCTTTCATCCAGCGCTATCGTTTACAAAAGAAGGACCCGCAAGCCGAACTGTCAGACCCAGTCAAGCCGATACTTTTCTATATCAGCGATGAAGTGCCTGAAAAATGGCGTCCTTACATCAAGGAAGGCATTGAAGACTGGCAAAAGGTTTTCGAGAAGGCTGGATTCAGCAACGCCATATTCGCGCGCGAGGCGCCGTCGCCGGAAGAAGATCCAAACTGGGACCCGGAAGACGTGCGCTTCAACGTCGTGCGCTGGACACCGAGCGGGCGCCAGAACGCGATGGGACCAGCAGTGGTCGATCCGCGCAGCGGCGAAGTCATTTCTTCGCACGCCATTTTCTGGCACGACGTGCTGAAGCTGGTCGAGACGTGGTATTTCACCCAGGTCGGGTCGTTGGACCCGAAGGCCCAAAAGCTGCCGCTGCCGGACGAGGTCATTGGCGACATGCTGCGTTATGTCGTGTCGCACGAAATCGGTCATGCGCTCGGGCTGCGGCACAACTTCAAGGGGCATTCGGCTTATTCCGTCGCACAGCTGCGCAGCCGCGATTGGACGCAGAAATGGGGAACATCGGCATCGGTCATGGACTATGCGCGACTCAATTACGTTGCCCAGCCTGGCGACGGCGCGGCGCTGCTGCCCAAATTCGGTCCTTACGACTATTTCGCGATCGAGTGGGGATACCGCACTTTTACCAATGGCATGAGTTGCGACGACGAATGGCCGCATCTGGACCAGATGGCCGCCCGCCAGGTGGACGATCCGATGCTGCGCTTTGGCGGCGAAGACGATTATGCGACCCTCGATCCCAAGGTGAATACGAATGTCGTCGGTGGCGATCCGATCGAAGCTGCCGACCTGGGCTTGCGCAACGTCGACCGTGTCATGCCACTACTCATTCCGGCGACGACGACGCTCGGGGGAGATTACGTGCGCCTGCGCGAGATGTACCAGGCGTTGATGGTGCAGCGTTATCGCGAGCTCGCGGCGGTTTCGAAAATCGTCGGAGGCGTCGAGGAAACGCGTTACCAGGCGGGGCGTGGCACAGCGCCTTTCAAACCGGTGGAGCCTGCGCGCCAGCGCGCCGCGGTGAAATTCCTGATAGAGCGTGCATGGGCGACGCCGCGGCCGTTGCTCGATCGGGAGGTCCTGCGTCGCATCGGGCCGTCCGGCGGCGCCGATGCCCTGCAGGGCGCAAACGTGCAGCTGCTGCGCCATGTCCTGGATGCGGGTGTGTTCCAACGCATGGCCGAAGCGCGCCAGGCGCAACCATCCGGGCCGGGCTACGTCGGAATGGATCTGCTGGTCGACCTGAATGACGGCTTGTTCTCCGAACTGACCGGGAAAAAGCCGGTCGTGGAAATGTATCGGCGCGAGTTGCAGCGCAATTACGTGACCTTGCTTCTGGTCGCAACCGGCGCCACCAACGATCCGCAGGGGGCGTCCGCGGCCATTGACATGCAAAAACTGCTGGACGACGGATCGGCACACGGCATCGTGCGCAGTATTTCCGGCGCTCGTGCGGTCAGTTCACCGCTCGCCGACGTGGCCAGGGAATACCGGCGCGAGCGCGGCCGCCCCAGTGAATTCCGTTCCGCGCTGCGCTCTGGCGTGGCGCACCTGTACGCGAAACTCGACGGCGCGATCAAGCGCACCACGGATGCGGAAACGCTCGCACATCTGCGCGACCTGAGATCCGAGTTGGGCAAAGTGCCTTAAAAAAACAGGACTGAGTACTGAGTGCTGAGGACTGAGTAAGGAACCAGGGTAAAAGAGGGCCCTTTTACTGCTTTTACTCAGTCCTCAGTCCTCAGCACTCAGTACTCAAGTTGTTTCGCCCGTTGCCTTGCCAGCATGCACTGCGTGTTCGGCACGTGGATCAGGTGCGCCATCTTGCGTACGAACTGGTCTTCGTAGACATCCAGGTCGGCGTCGGCGAAGGCCACGCGCCACAGGTTTTCGATGAGCAGGATGCGCTGCTCCAGCGCCAGCATGCGCATGATCGTGGCCGCGGGATCGAAGTAGGACGTCAGGCGCTGCGACCCCGCCTCGACAAGCAAGGTCCTGGCCTCTACCTGCGCCAGTCCGAACATGTCAACGAGTCCGGCAACGGCGGTATGCGCTTCCTCCGGTTTCTGCGCCGCATCCATGCGCATCATTTCGTGCAGTAATCCCGCTACCGCCAGGTGCAATCGTCGCTGTTCCGATGAGGCCGACGCCTCCGGGCGGTCATCCGAGAATCCGGTAAAAATGTTCTTCAGGGCGGTAAGCATGAATGGCCGGGCTGCGGTGGTGATGGGCATTTGAGCGATCAGGCGGACGCCGAGTTCCCGTGCGCTGACGGATCGCCAGGTTGCACCGATGCGGGCGCGCAGTGCAAGGGTGGCGCGCGCATTGGCAAAACCGCAATCGCCGGCCGGGGCGTGGCGGCGCTACAATCTTTCCCATCGCCTGCGCAAAATCGGAAACCAAATGAAAAAAACTCTGGCAGTCCTGCTGCTGTTCGTCGCCGGCCTTGCTTGCACGACAACGAACGCGGCGGCGCCGGAAAAGCCGAAGGTTGTGATTGCGGTAGGCGGCAAGGCGTCGCTTTATTACCTGCCGCTGACGATCGCCGAGCGGCTGGGTTATTTCCGGGACGAAGGCCTGCAGGTGGACATGGTGGATTTTGCCGGCGGGTCAAAGGCGTTGCAGGCAATGCTGGGCGGCAGTGCCGACGTCGTGTCCGGCGGGTTCGACCACGTCATGGTCTTGCGCGCCCGTGGCCAGAACCTGCGCGCATTTGTGCTGCAGGGCGCTACCCCCGCCATATCGCTCGGCGTGGCGCGGGCCCGTGCCGCGCAGTACAGGTCTGCAAAAGACCTCAAAGGCATGAAGATCGGCGTGTCGGCACCGGGCTCGAGCACGCACGCCTTCGTCAATCATCTTCTGGCTTCGGCCGGCCTTTCGCCGGACGACGTTTCCATCATCGGTGTAGGTACCGGCCCGGCTGCGGTCGCGGCCATGCAGGCCGGACATCTGGATGCCATTGCCAACATCGAGCCCGCGATCACGATGATGGACAAGTCCGGCACGATCAAGGTGGTCGTTGAAACCGTGAGCGTGCAAGGTGCGACGGCGGTTTACGGTAGCCCGCTGCCGTCGGGTTCGCTCTACACGCGCGAGGAATTCATCAAGGCCAATCCGAATACGGTGCAGGCACTAACGAATGCAATGGTGCGAGCGCTTAAATGGCTCAAGTCGGCGTCGCCAGACGACGTGGCCAGAGCGGTGCCGCCGGAATACCTGCTCGGCGATCGCGCGCTCTATCTCGAGGCGTTGCGCAAGAACAGCGAGAGCTATTCCAGGGACGGATTGTTTCCTGCGGCGGGGGCGGACGCGCAGTTGAGAGTATTGAGCGGTTTCGAACAGGCGGTGAAGGACGCGTCCGGGCTCAAGGCCGATGACGCCTACACCAACGAATTCGTAAAAATCGCCCTGGCGAAATACCGGAATTGAGGACGAAAGCAACTGCTGCCGGAAATGTTGCATAGCAACCAGAATTTGCGAGAAGGCTGCCGGGCCGCGGCAGGGGACAAGTCCTCCCTTGAGCCCTGCCAAGACACGTGATACGGTGCCATTCCAATCCG